>NZ_JAAAXQ010000238.1 GCF_009916105.1 Streptomyces sp. GC420
GCCCGACCTGGACCTCGCCGTCAAGCTCCAGCACCTGGACGCCGACTCCTACGACCGGCTCGTCCAACTGATCGCCACCTCCAGCCGCACCGACGACGTCCCCCCGCCGGCGTGGACCGGGCACACCGGCCCGGCCGACACCAACGGTCCCCGCCCCGCCTTCACCATCGGCGAGGACTCCGCGCTCGCTCCGGAAACCAGTGCCATTCCCGCAGCGACCACCACGCTCGCCACCCAGGGCAGCGGCCTGGCGACCGCGCTGCCGAGCTTCACCGACTTCTCCGCCACCCGGACGCCCGACGACGCCCTGACCGGCAGCGGCGACGACTGGCAGGAGGAGGACGACAGCGCCCTGGGCCCCGCGGTCGCGGGCTCCCCCGCCCTCGACGAGCCGGCCGACGACGACACCGACAGCAACTCCGCTGGCGAGCCCACCGACTGGGAGACGCCCGAGCCCGCTGAGGAAGACGACCCCGAGGAGGCGTCCGCCCTGGGTGCCGAGGTGTGGGACACCGCCAAGCCGAAGCAGGACTTCGAAAAGGTCCTCGACGAAGTGCTCGGCGAGCGGGACGACGACTCGCCGCTTCAGCCCGACGAAGAAGAGGCCGGGGCCGGTCTGTCCGCCGACGCGCTCGGCAACGGCCCGGACAAGGAGGGGACGCAGGAAGCGGACTCGGCCATGGCCAGCGACAAGGGCGAGGACGAGTCCGGCCTGACCGCGGCCACGCTCGGCGAGACCACGGCAGCCACGACAGCGACCGAAGCGCGGATCATCCCCCGTCCCAGCGCCGCGACCTCCACCGTGCTGGCCGCACTGGCTACCCCTCCGGCCGAGCCCGAAGACCCCCAAGTCCAGGTCCTCGGCCCGGTGACACTGGCCGGCGCGCAGGGCCGAGTGGGCAGCAACCGGCGCAACCACCTTCTGGAGATCGCCGCCTGGCTCGTGCTGCACCCGGGCCTAGGCCGCCAGGACCTCGACAACGCGATCTGGCCCGGGCTGCGCAAAACCTCCAGCACCCGCAACACCGCGATGTCGCGGCTACGTTCCTGGCTCGGCCCCAACCCTCACGTCCCCGCCGACGACCCCCGGAGCGCCCATCTTCCCGCGGTCACCGACGGCATCTACCGACTCGGCCCCGCCGTCACCTCCGACTGGGACCGCTTCAAAGAGCTGTACCAGCAGGGCATGCACCACGACGGGCAAGACGCCGACGTCGCCCTCGCCCACGCCCTGGCTCTCGTACGCGGCCGCCCCTTCGCGGACATCGACCCCTCCAAATACTGCTGGGCGGAGGCCGACATCCAGGAGATGATCAGCGCGATCGTCGACGTCGCCCACGAGCTCGCCGAACGCCGCCGCCAGGTCCGCGACTACCGGGCGGCAGCCCAAGCTGTCACCAAGGGCATGCTCGTGGACTCCCAGAGCGAGTTGCTCTACCGGGACCTCTTCACGATCTGCCACGAGATGGGCGACCGCAAAGGCCTGGAGCGCGCCGCCGCCCAACTCGCCCGCATCAACGCCGAAGAGGGCGTCGACTCATCGCCCGAGACCCGTGGCCTGCTGCGCACGCTCCTCAAGGGCGAGAGGAACAAGCCCACTTTGGGGTCCGCGGCCTCATGACCAAGACCCGCCCGAAATTCACCGACCTCCGGTGTCACACCGCACCGCTCGATCACACCTGTAGAGAGCGAGGGGCCTCTTCGGCCGACCATCCGACGAAGGAGACCGCGCACATGAGCCGCCGTCGGCAGCACGCCGCCGTCCCGCCCGCCGGGCCCGCCATCCCCGCGGCACGCTCCAGGGAAGGAGGCCGCCGATGACCACCTTCCAGTGGGCGCTGTCCGCGGGCCTTGCCGTGGCCGGGATCGGGACCGCGACAACCGTCGCCCTGCTGCTGGGCAGCCGCCGCAGGGCCGCGGAGCAGAACGCCACCACCGAAGAGCGCGCCGCGCTCGCCCTCCAGCGCCGCAACGCCTGGCAGCGCCGCCTCGCCGTGATAGCGCTCGGCATCGGCTGTCTGATGATGTTCGTGCTCGCGGGCATCGCCGCCTGGCTCTCCTTCGGGGCACAGCGCGAGTACGCCCACGCGCACAACGGCGGCGACTGGGACGCGGCGACCGGCTTCGCACTACTCCTGGACGCCGGCGCCCTCAGCCTCTCCCTCATCCGCTTCTTCGAGGCCCTGACGCTGCGGTCCTCAGCGATCACGCGGATCCTTCTGCTCGCGTTCGTGTCGGCCTCGGCAGCGATGAACCTGCTCCACGCCCCCGGGTCGGGAGCCGGCAGTGCGTTCCTCGCGGTGGTCCCGCCGCTGGTGTACGCGATCCTGCTCGAGATGCTGCTGTACAAGATCGAGCAGGTCATCATGGGCCGGCAGAAGCGCCGCAAGGCCGACAGGGAGCGCGCCTACAGCCTGCTGCTGTGGCTGCCCTGGCCGATCGGCGCGCCGGTCAAGATGTGGAAGGCGTGGCGGACCGAGCTCCTGGCGACCGTCGACAACGTCCGCGTGATCGGCTCCCAGCGCCCCCGTCCGTCCGCCGCCGCGGCCGAGGTGACCGTGGAGCGTGCCGACTCGGCCGCCGTCGTGGACACCGCCGCGGTCGGCGCGGCGCCGGTCAACGCGCTGCCGGCCAGCGCCCCGCAGACCGCCGCCGGGAAGACCGAAGAGCCTCCGGTGACCGCGGTGACCCCACCCGCTGCCTCGGCATCCGCGCCGGCCATCACGCCGCAGGAAGAGGAGGCGGCCCCGGTGCCGGCTGCGGTGGTCGAGCCGCGCCCTGCGGCCGTTCCCGAGCCGGAGGCAGAGCCCGGACCGGAAGCGGAGCAGGACCCCGAACCTGAGGGAGAACCTGCCGCGGCCGCCGCGGCGGGCTCTTCCGCCGGTGAGTCCGACGAGGAGGAGCCGATGCCGGGCGGCGAGGAGGGGGAAGAGGAGGAGCCCGACCCCGAGCACGACACCCCGCCGGACGACGAGGACGGGGAAGAGACTCGGGAGCGGCTGAGCATCGACATCGACCTTTCGGTGCTGCCGAAGAACCTCACGCAGCGGCAGCGGGCCGAGCGGATCTACGTCGCCCACCAGGCCGCCGGCGTGGCCCTGTCGCAGACCGATCTGGGCAAGTGGGCCGGGTACAAGAACCCGAACTCCGGCGGCAACGAGTACCGCCGGCTGGAGAAGGAGCACGGCCCCATCGTGGTCCGCGAAGGTGCCACCCACGTCGACCTGAACTGGTCCCACCAGCCGGTGGCGGCCTAACGCCCCCGCTTCGCTCTCCCCGGCCGGTAGGACCGAGCCGGGGAGAATGCCGTGTCGGACCGTGCGGGTAGCCTCAGGGGCGACACCACAGCGGGTACGAAGGGGGGCGGCCGGTGAGCAGTCGCTGGCATCGGGCGATCGCCGAGTTGAGCGCCCAGGGCGACGCGGCCCGGGCCGCCGCCCAGCGCGTGCAGGATGTTCCGAGCGGGCAGCGCACGACCGCCGCCGCGATCTCCTACGTTGCCGAGACCGACTATCTGCGCAGCGCGAGCGCGCTGCTGCGCGCGCACCTCGCCGACCGGCGTCCGCCCAGGCGGCTGCCGGTTGCCCGCGTCTGGCCGTGCCTGCGCGATGTGTGGAAGGACCGGGCGTTGGACCGGCGCGGCGGGGTGTGGCGGGCCGTCCCCCGGGACACTGCCCTCGCACGGATGCGCAGCGCCCGGTCCGACCCTCTCCTCGCCGCCGTCATCGACCAGGCCGAGGCACTGCAGGCCAGCCTCCGCGGCGAGCGGCAGGTGGACCGGCTGTACGAGCCGTACATCCCTGACCGGACGGGCAGCCCGGCCGCCGATCTGCTCGGCGCTGGGCGGACGGCGCCCACACTGCCCGGGTTCCCCGACCCCGGGCACCCCCTCAACCGCGCCTTCCCCCGCAGCGGGGCCACGGGTACGCGGATCCAGCCCGGCCGGGAGGCCGAGTTCAACCAGCTGAGCAGCGACCGGTCAGCCGTGCACGCCAGGGCCCTCGCCTTCGGCGACGCGGTTCTCGCTCTCCTCGTCGAGCACCGGGCGGAAGGCGCATCGCCGGAGTCGGGACGCCTGCGCGGTGCGGGCCGCTGGGTGGGACGCGAGCAGCAGCTGGTGCCGGAGCGGGCGAAGTGGCCGGCCAAGCTCAACGGCTACCAGGGCGCGACACTGGCCGGATTCGGCTGGCTGGTGCTCGCGTGCACCGGGCTCCCGCTCACCTTCGGGCACCGGGCCGACCTGCTGTCCCACTACACGCTGCTGTTCCTGGCATCTGGCCTCATCGCCTGTACCGGGACGGCCCTGATCTACCGGCACGGACCGAAGCTGATCACCGCGCCCGGGCCCCAGGCCCTGTTCCCCGGGATCGTCGCGGCGATGATCGCCTTCACGGTGTGGCAGGGCCAAGGGCCCGTCGCCGACTACTACTTCGCCGGCCCGTACGACCGCTACGACCGCGAGTATGCGGACGGATGCCTCGCCGCCAGCCCCTACCGGCACGATGCCGTCCAGGCCATGGTCGACGACGGCGTGCTGACCGTCACCCCCGTCGAGGGAGGCACGACGCTGCGCCTGGGGCCAGCCGAGGACGGCAGCACGCACCCGCTGCGCCCGCTCGACCGGGCGACCTGGGCGGTGCTCGAAAAGTACGGGTGCTGACCCGGCCGATCGGGCACGGGATGTCCGAGCGTGGTGACAGACTGACGACGCGGCCGCGACCGGCCGCGTCGGGAGGGCATATCTGTGGAGACAGCAGACAGCATGGCGCGCGACCTGGTCTTGGCCGACTCGTTGGACCTCTTGCGCGAGATGGCGCTGGGCAGCATGTCCAGCACGCCGGGAGAGGTCCCGCCCGTACGGGTGGAAGGCCTTGTTGCCGGAGGGCCGACGAAGACGTCGGCGGTCGTGTACATCGGCGAGGGGTCTCGTGCGGCATCCGCCGCCGGAGTCAGCCCCTCGCGCGAGGCGTGAGCCCGGCTGTACGGCGGGCTGGTACCCGAGCCGCAGGTCCGAGGGTGCTGGCAGATGGCGGCCGAAGGCGAAAGCAGCCGTCCGTAGCTTGAGCTTGAAGGGGGAAGTCGTATGAGTCACGACCGCAGGTATTCGGGTGCCAGTCAGGCCGTTCCGGCCGGCCTGCCGCCTATCCCCCTCGGAATGACCAAGGGTGGTGGGCTGAAATGGCCCTCGTCCCTGGCCCTGACAACCCATGTTCTGCAGCAGACCGGAGTGATGGAGGGCGCGGCATCAGGTCACCTGAGCCCCGCCGCCGAGGGCGGAAGCGCCCCGCGCACGGGGGTGCGCGGGGTTCAGCCGTAGCCCTGGCCCAGTTCCAGGGCGGGGATAAGTATTTCGGCAGCCGGGCAGTTACGACACGCCTCCGCTCCCGGCCGCATCAGAGCATCCAGTGCTTCGAGTGTGCCAATCTCGCGTCCGCCTCCGACCGCGGCCGGGCAGGCGGCATCATGGACGACCGTGCCGCGGCGGCCGGCGGGCCGGACGATCCAGCCGGTCAGCTTGGGCGGAGGCAGGGTCCTCGGGTCTCGGTGGTTCGGGATGTTCGACAGGTCGACTCCGTCGATCGGCCGCAACTGCTGGTCGGTGACCCAGACCGAGTACTCGGCAGCTTCGACGCCGTCTCGCGTGGCCACCCATGAGGGCATGCCGATGCGGTAGCGCCACGGGTGTCCGTGGGCGCTTCTGAACCTCTCGTACAGGCGTACCTCCACGGTCTGCTCGTCGGGCAGGACGAGCAGAATCCGGGCAGGCGGCGGCTCCGGGCGCTCGTTCACCGGCTACGCCGCCCGAGTCTGCTCCAGCGCCCGGGCGTACCGGCGCAGGCCCTCCATCTGGGCTCTGCCGCCGGCCCCCGCCCAGTAGGGGTGGAACAGGATTCGGGCGGACAGGTGCAGCAACTGGCGACGCTGGGTGGCGGAGGAGCCGCGGGGTGCGGACGCGAGCGCCCCGTAGTCGCGGCAGCAGGCGATCTGTGCCTGTACGAGATCGTCAGGGTAGGGGTACTGCTCCATGAAGCAATTGCATCACGTGTTCGAATTACTCGTCACGTGCGGCGCTCCGGACCTGGGCGCGCGGGTGTGACTGAGTGCCTCAGGTGGCCAATATGCACACCGCTTGGACACCTGAGCACTCAACCTGCCTCGGACGTGCGGATCTAGCCGCTCCCTGGGCTTTTCCCGCTGTATGCCACGCCAGCAATACGGCAGAGCGCGTCACCCCAGCCGGCGGAATATCTCGCTAGGGCCGACCATGTCCACATGGTGGAGGCGTATGACGCACAGATCATGGCGTGGCAGTGGTTCTCGCGCGATCACGCGCTCGCGGCCACGTTGCTCTGTCTCAAGTGCGGGGAGCTGGAGCACGGCCCAGCTCAGCCCAACGCCGAGGAGACGGTGCGGGGGCTCACCTGGTCCGAAGCCCAGGCGGCAGAGCACCGCACTTACGCGGTGGCGGCCATCCTGACGGCGGCGGCCTTCCTGGAAGCCGCATTCAACGAACTGGTGGAGTCAGCCCAGGAAGATAACCTCACCGTAGGTGGAGGCAGGGGAGGGCTCCAGAGCGCCGAGCGAACAGTTCTCGTCGAGCTGGGGAATCAGTGGGGCTACAAGGGCCCGCCGCTGGTGGATCGGGCTCAGACGGTGCTGCAGCGTCTGAGCAGGGAGAAATTCGATGAGAGCGAGACGCCGTACAAGCCTGCCCAAACTCTGGCGCGCTTCCGTAACCGCTTGATCCACTACCGGCCCGAATGGCGCACCGCTGGAGCCCGTCCGGGGGACTACTGGATTGCCCAAGAGCTGGAACCCCTGGACCTCGCGCTACACCCCTTCACCACGCCTCACAATCCGTTCTTCCCAGACCGATGCCTCGGGCACAGCCTGGCCTCCTGGGCTTGGGAGACGTCACTCGCCTTCGCAGAGGAATTCTTCACACGGGTCGGCGTCGAACCGGCCTACGCCGACTTGCGACCCCAGTTGACGCTCAATGGAGACGGCTGACCTGGCAACTGTGGCGGCACCTGCCCTCTCACGGTGGCTGTACGGCGCGTCCGTAGCTCTCAACTGACTGGCCGGTGATCTTGTATCGGTCGTGAACAAAGTCACTCGTTCGTCTGATCACTTGTCGCCCCATGGGAGCGTGATCAATAGGCTAACAGCATGCCAGACAAGGATGCCTATAGCCGTTGGAAAACCGAGGGGCAGCGCCTTTATCGACTGGGGCTTGAGCATGAGAGTGCTGAAGCCTATATCTATGCAGCAAGTGCAGCCCCCTCCGACCAAGAGCGTGCCGAGTCCCTATTGTCTGCGGCTATTCTGTTTGGCCGAGCGGGCGATGAGAAACGGCGAAGGGAAAGTGGACTTTCTTCCATTCCCTTGTGGATTGGAATCGCAGACGGAATGAAAGACCCGTGCGAAAGATTGCCCTATTACTGGAAGGCTGTTACGTCGGCGGTTGCTGCCAGAGATGGGGAGGCGCAGGAGCGAGCAATTGAGGCAACGGTCAAGCTTGCCGAAATGGTGCTTCCTGCTCATGAGAGGGTGGCGCTGCTATCGCAATACCTTCGTGATCTCTTGCCTGTTCACCCGGAAAGTCACCGAATCTTGCTGAAAGCGCAGGCTGCCGCTTATGTGGGGAAGTCGAAAACCGAGAAGGGAGGCAAGAGGAAGGCGTCGCTTGAGCAGGCAAAGCTGCTTTATGGCGAAGCGGGCTGCCAAGGCGAGGTCGCGGAGATATATGCGGCCTTGAGTGACGATAATCTCCGAGAAGGCGCCGCCATCGAGGGCAAAGTGACACGTCACACATCACTTGAAGATCAAGCGCGCATTTGCGAGGAAGCAGCCTCCGTCTATATGCAATACCACCCTGGTCATGCTGGCCGCTGCCTGTCGAGAGCTGCGGTCCTTCGAGAGAGGGCGTCAGAGGAATCCGCAGCTATCCCGATCTTCCGGGACGCCGAGGCGCGAGTTCAACAGGCTCTGGCGCAAATTTCTGAAGCGAAAGAAAGTGCATCTCCATGGAAAAGAGAAACTGGGCGAGGGGTATTCGTAAGCTCGGGTGAAGTGTTGGCGCGTGACGATGACATTCATGGATCGCCTACTCAGTTTCACGAGAAAGCTGTCACAGCACTTGCTGAGGCTTGTGGACTGGAGGTTTCAGATCGCGTCGCGTACGGACTATTTTATGATGCCATCATGGCGGCCGGAGAGCATCACACCTTCTGCCCAACCCCGGAACAAATGCCATGGTTTGTTACTGCGACAAAGTGGCGAAGGTTGGCGTTGGTGGCCGTCGTTGCGGCGATTATTGGCGGAGGTGGAAGCGGTGCCGTTGATCCAAATCTTCCAGATGTCGTAAAAGGGATTGTCGCTACAGAGTCCGCAGTAGCCATCAACCTGCTCACGGAATACATTGCAGGATCTGCATCGCGAAAGAGGGAGCTTGCACGGCTACTTGAGAGATATCAAGCCGATCCTAGGAAAGTGCAAGTGGTTGCGCATCTAATGCAGGGCCCGAGAACAACAAATGAAATGAAGAACTTGATGAGATGTTCAAGTTCGTCTGCAAAAAGTATCCTGAGGGACCTGATGGCTGATGAAGTCGTCACGAGAGAGACAACAGTATCCGGCGGCGAAGTTTGGACGTTGACTGAGCGCTACTGAAGCGCGAGTTAAGAGGCAGGTTGAGTGCCAAGGTGGCCAAGTGGCCTGCACGTTGGCCAGCTGAGGCGCTCAGTCACAGCAGGTGATCACGAGTGTCACAGGAGCACGCCTGGTGCCACCGAGCCCATGGGCGGACTGCCTGCGTTCGTCTCCCGGATCCGGGGAGGGGCGAGCCGCTAGGCTCGGACAATGAGCGATGACCGTCCTGTTCTTCTCCCGTCCAGCGTCGAGTGGAGCGAGGAGGCACGGTTGGTGGGTGAGGCCCTGCGGACTGTTCAGGCAGCCGCTTCGGCATCTGGTGACGATGAGCGATACCTTCTGCCGCCTCTGCTCTGGCAGATCGCTGCCGATCGGGTCGAGGACTGCCCCACGGTGGATCACGGTTATGAGAATCTCAGGATCATGGTGGTGCCGGAGTACGACTTGCGCGCGGTGCGGGACTGCCATGGGGCCCTTGTACGTGCGCGCGACGGGGACGTCGAAGCTGCGCGGCTGGCCGACTTGCTCTCCCGCTACCTCCACGCCTGCGACACCGATCTGCACGGCCTCGTCGCACGTCTGGAGCACGTGCTCGCCGTCCTGTGCCTCGGCATCGCCGCCGTCCGTACGCTCGCCACACACCTCGCCCTCAAGCAAGGCGACGCCCCGGAGGCGGTCCACGCGGTGACCGAAGTCCTCACCGCCTGGCGCAAGGCCGGCGTCGCTCCCTGACGACGGCGTTGCTGTGCGGCGAGCATTGCCAGGTGACTCTTCGAATGGGAAACCGAGCTCGGTGTCATTGCTCATCGCCGTAGCCGCGCCGGCCGTGCGGATCAGGCGGGCGGCGCTCGCCGTCCAGGTCCTCGCCGAGTGCACCGCGCTGCTGGTCATCCTCAGCCCACGCCTGCGGTCCGGCCAGGGCCGGTGGCAGTGCGGCCAGCCGTTCGCCCGGCGCGCGGGCGGTGCGCGAGGGGCGTAGGAGTGGAGGGTGCACCTGTCTCCGCCCGTCGAGCCGATGCTGGCCCGCTCCGTTTCCGCGTTGCCCTCTGCGGGGGCCAGGCCCGCGCTGTTCGAGCAGAAGGCCGACGGGTTCCGTTCGCTGGTGTTCGCCGGTCCGGAGCCGTTCCTGCAGTCCAGGCGGGGCGCGGACCTGGGCACGGCGTTCCCGGAGCTCGTCAAGGCCGCAGCCGCGCTCGGCATCGAAGCGGTCCTCGACGCCGAGCTGGTCGTGTGGGGAGCGGACGGGCTCGACTTTCCCGCGCTGCAGGAACGGGCCCGGCGCCGTGGTGACACGGCCAGGCGGGCGGCGCTGGAGCGGCCGGCCCACCTGATCGTCTTCGACCTGCTCGAGATGTCCGGCGCGGTCCTCCTGGATGAGCCGCTGCGGCGGCGCAGGGCCACCCTGGAGGACCTCTTCGCCGGACGCCGGCTGACGGCACCGTGGGCGCTGTGCCCGCAGACCTCCGACCGGGAGCTCGCCCTCGGCTGGCTGGACCCGGTCTGGGGGGCGGCCGGGATCGAGGGTGTGGTGATCAAGGATCCGGACTCCAGGTACCGGCCCGGAGAGCGCGGGTGGCTGAAGCTGCGGACCTGTATCACGGTGGAAGGGATCATCGGCGCGGTCACCGGCGCCGTGACCGCGCCCCGGAGCCTCTTGCTCGGCCGGCTCGACGCGGCGGGCCGGCTGCGCCTGGCCGCCCGT
The DNA here is from genome assembly GCF_009916105.1 of Streptomyces sp. GC420. Classification (GTDB taxonomy): domain Bacteria; phylum Actinomycetota; class Actinomycetes; order Streptomycetales; family Streptomycetaceae; genus Streptomyces. The sequence continues at coordinate 10,355 of NZ_JAAAXQ010000238.1, forward strand.
TCCACGCCGCTGCCCCGCAAGGCGGCCGCCGAGCTGGGCGCCGTCCTGCGGCCGGCGGGAGCAGAGCATCCCTGGTGGGGCCGGACCTTCTCGGCGGGCTGGGGAACGAAGAAGCTGCTGGTCTTCCAGCCCGTGGTGCCCGAGCACGTCGCCGAAGTCGACGCCGATACAGCGCTTGACCTGGGCCGGCACCGGCACCCGGTGCGCTACCTGCGGCTGCGGGACGACATGGCTCCCAGCGACATCCGGGAGTGACCGTCGCTCGCCGGACCGCTCTCGTGCTGCGCCGTCGGGCCGGAGAGTGAGAGCCGGGTCACAGCCGTAGCGCCCAATCGTGGACGACGGCGCGCCCCTCCCCTGGTCATGATCAGAACTTCACCCGCGACCAGGAGGAGTTCCGCTGTGCCGGTCCTGCGCCAGATCACCACATGCACCGCGCCGTCGACCGTCGTCGTCGAGCGCCGCACCCGAGCACGGGACCGGCCGGTGGACTACCGGCTTGAGGTCTGCCATCGCCACCGGTGGCTGGCGAGCAACTGGACCGGACGGCGCGGCGCCGACGGAGCGGGAGGCCGGTGTGGCACCGTCACGGACTACCGGCCCTTCGCCACGATCGTGCAGTCCCACGCCGACCTGTGGCTCCGGGCGTTAACCACGAACGGTCCCGAGGACCACGACGGCGACCTCGCGGCCGCGCTCCGCGCGGGATTCGAGTGGCTGACCACATACCGGGAGCCGACCGGCGTCGCGGTAGCACTGGAGCACGCGGCCCGGGTCGCCGAGGCGACCGCGGCCGGCACCCTTGAGTCGGCAGAGGGCCAGGTGCAGGTCCTGGCCGCGCTCAGCCTGGCGGAAACACTCGACGCCGGCTCACGGGGAGCATGAGCCGACGCTGAACGACGGCACATGCCATCAGTCCCCGCCGATGCCCCGGGCGCGGTGCTCACAGCGACAGGGGACCCGTGGATGCGGGCCAGTGGGAGTCATCGCGGCGGGCCGTAGGGTCGAAGCCGACCGGCCCGTCACGGGGAGGCCGGGCTGTGCACGTAGGAGTCTCGTTTGTCTGCCCTCAGCGTTGCCCTGACCGCCGCCGTCGGAGCCCTGGCCGGTGCAGCGGCCCGCCCGGTGGTCTTCGCCCGCTCGGTCCCGGCGCCCGCGTCCGCACGCAGTGACTGCCCGCACTGCGGCCGCGGCGTCCTCGGACGCCGCCTGCCGGTGCTGCCCGCCTCCGGGCGCTGCCCGGCATGCACAAAGGCGATCGGGCCGCGCGCCTTCACACCGGAGGCGGCAGCCGCCGTGGCGTTCGCCGTGATCGCGGCGGGCGGGGCGAGCGGCTGGGTCGCCGCCGCCCAGTACTGGGTCGCCGCGTGCGGTGTCGCACTCGCCCTGATTGACGTCGCCGTGCAGCGGCTCCCCGACGTGCTCACCCTCCCAGCCTGCGGCGGGACGCTCCTCCTGCTCACCGCGGCCCAATTGGCCGGCGAGCCCGGAAGCCTGGGCCGCGCGGCCACCGCAGCTGCCGTGCTCACCGCGGCCTTCCTCCTCATCGCGTTCACCGGCGCCATGTGGCTAGGAGACGTCAAGCTGGCACCGGCCATCGGGGCGCTCCTGGGCTGGAGCAGCTGGACAGCCCTGCTCTGGGGAGCAGCCGCGGGCTTCGTCGTCGGCGCGGTCTTTGAGGTGGCCCGGATGGCAGTCGGCCGTGCCCGCCGCACGCACGTCTCTTTCGGCCCCTACATGGTCATCGGAGCCCTCGCCGTTTCGATCACCGCGGCCTGACCGCGGGCCGCGAATTCCCGGAAACACCACTTCCTAAAATTTCTCTTCCTGCATATCGCACTCCGGAACGGCTCATACCTGACCCCGCCGTTCCGGAATGCGGATTCACGGAATAAACCGAGCCTGGTCAACTCCTCGTCGCAGAAAGAAGATCGAGTCCGGAACGAAGACAAACCTGTCGCGTTCCTGATCTTCTTCGCCCGTCTTCACCGCCCATCAGCACCGCGGTGAAGAAGTCAGACGGGCGAGCGAATTCTGGCCGACGACACCAGGAAGAGCCGCACATGCACACCCTCACCCGCCGCGTCGCGACCGTGGCAACCACCGGCGCGCTGCTCCTCGGCGGCGCCGTCGCCACTGCGTCCACCGCCAGCGCCGCGACCGTCGGCAGCGGAGCCTGCACCCACCAGATCAAGCTCAACACCGACGTGTACACGACGGTGAAGTTCCGCACCGGCCCCGGCATCGGCTACACCGCCACCGGCCAGCTCTCCAAGGGCACCGACGTGTACTGGCAGTGCAACAAGGGCAGCAACGGCAAGCCCGGCGCCTGGGGCTACGTCACCGTCAAGTCCGGTGCCCACAAGGGCACGAAGGGCTGGGTCGCCGCCCAGTACATCAACGTGCCCATGCAGCTGGACTGACTCTCACTCTCGGCCGGCAGAGACGACCTGACCCGAGCTCTCCCGGCCTCTCCCACGCCTGAGCCGTCACCTCGAACGGGCTCAGGACGACGCGACGGCGGCCCGGCCCACTGTGACCCCGGGCCGCCGTCGGCGTACCC
>NZ_JAAAXQ010000239.1 GCF_009916105.1 Streptomyces sp. GC420
GGCCGTGGAAGCGGGACCGGGCTCCGGAGGCACCGCCGGTGACCAAGCCGCGGACCGCGGTTCCGGTTCCGGTTCCCGGGCGGGCCCGGAGCCGGCAGAGGCGGAAGAGGGAGGGGCACGATGAGCGGGGTCTGGGGGCGCGTGGAGTACACCGCCGCACGCGAACTGCGGGGGCCGCTCGCCATCATCGACGGCGTGGACGGTGTGGGCTGGGACGAGTTCGTCCTGTTCACCCTGGAATCCGGTGAGCGGCGCCACGGGCTCGTACTGGAGTGCGACCGGGGCACCGCCGTCGTACAGGTTCTGGAGGACACCTCCGGCATGGACCCCGCGCGCGTCCGCACCGCCTTCACCGGCGGCCCGCTGCGCGTCCCCGTCGGCCCCGGCTGGCTCGGCCGGGTCTGCAACGGGCGCGGCGAACCGCTCGACGGCGGTCCGCCGGTCTTCGGCGCCGCCACCTCGCCCGTCGGCGGCAATCCGATCAACCCCGTACGCCGCGAACCCCCGGCGGAGCCGGTGCTCACAGGCGTGAGCGCCGTCGACGCGCTCACCACCCTCGTACGCGGACAGAAGCTCCCCGTCTTCTCCGTCGCCGGACTGCCGCACCTCGAACTGGCCGCCCAGATCGCCGCTCAGTCCACGGCCGGCGGAGAGGCGTTCTGCGTCGTGTTCGCCGCCATGGGGATCACCCACGCCGACTCGGCCTTCGTACGGGACGCATTGGAGGAACGCTCGGCGGCCGGAGAACTCGTCCTGCTACTCAACACCGCCGACGATCCCGTGATCGAACGCATCCTCACCCCGCGGATCGCGCTCACCGTCGCCGAGGAACTGGCCTTCACCGGAGGCCGCCACGTCCTCGTCGTCATGACCGACATGACCAGCTACGCCGAGGCGCTGCGCGAGGTGTCCGCGGCGCGCGGCGAGATTCCCGCGCGGCGCGCCTACCCCGGCTACCTCTACAGCGATCTCGCCTCACTGTACGAGCGCTGCGGACGCATCAGGGGCCGCCCCGGCTCCGTCACCGTGCTCCCGCTGCTCACCATGCCGGCGGGCGACATCACCCACCCCGTGCCGGACCTCACCGGCTACATCACCGAAGGGCAGATCGTGCTCTCCCGCGAGGCACACGCCAAGGGCGTCTACCCGCCCGTCGACCCGCTGTCGTCACTGTCGCGCCTGATGCGCAAGGGCGCGGGGCCCGGCCGCACCCGCGACGACCATCTCGACGTCGCCGCCCAGCTGCTGGCCGGACTCGCCAGGGCCCGGCAGGTCAGGGAACTCGCCGACCTGGTCGGCCACGGCGCGCTCAGCGCCACCGACCGCCGCTACCTCGATTTCGACGAGGACTTCACCCGGCGCTTCGTCAACCAGCGCCACGACGAGCACCGCACCCTCGACCAGACCCTGGAACGCGCCTGGCAGGTGCTCCTCACTCTCCCGCGCAGCCAGCTCGCCATGCTGCCCGCCGCACTCCTCGACGCCCACGGCGCCGGGGAACGGAGCGTTCCCGGAGACGGCGCCCAGGAACACGGCGCGCCCGAACGCGCAGGGGAAGGGGCGTGACCCCGTGGCCGACCCCCGCGTCCCACCCGGCCGGGCCGGCCGCATGCGGCTGCGCCACAGTCTCGACGTGGCACTGCGCGGCGCGGACCTCCTCGACCGGAAACTGCGGATCCTGCGTACCCGTCACGAGGAGCTGCTGCGCGTCGAACGTTCCGCGGGCGAACGCTGGCGGCGCACCATGAGCGAGGCCGAGACCTGGATGCTGCGCGGACTGCTCCTCGGTGGCGAGGAGGCCCTGGACACCCTCGGCGACCGGGAACCGGCCACCGTGGAGTTCACCTGGACCTCCACCATGGGCGTACGCCACCCCGCCGCCGCCGGATGCACCGTCCCCCCGCGGGGCGCCGACGCGCGGCCCCCGGACAACACCGCCCTGGTCAACGCCGAGACCGCCTGCGCCGAGGCGCTGCGCGCGGCCGCGGCACACGCCGCGGCACGCGCCGCGGCCCGGGCCGTCGGCGCCGAGATCCTGAGCACCCGGCGGCGGGTGCGCGCCCTGCAGCGCCACTGGATCCCGCGCCTCGAACAGGCCCTGGCCCGTGCCGACCTCGCACTCGAACAGAGCGAGCACGAGGACGCCGTCCGCCGGCGCTGGGCCGCGCTGGGCACCGAAGGACGAGGGCAAGGGCAAGGACAAGGACAAGGACAAGGAGGCGCCCGTGACCACGGCGCGTGAACAGACGCCGGCACCCGACGCCGTACCGCGGCCGGGGCCCGCGGCGCCGGGAGGCCGGCCCTTTCAGGCGCTGACCAAGGACGAGGTGTATGCCGCGCTGGGCACCTCGCCCCGTGGCCTGACCGCCGCGGACGCCGGGGAACGGCGCCTGCGCTACGGCCCCAACGAGCTGCCGCAACCGCGCCGGCACGGCGTATGGCGCAAATTCCTCGCCCAGTTCACCGACCTGTTCGCGGTCGTCCTGATCGTCGCCTCGGTCTTCACCTTCAGCGCCTGGCTGCTCTCCGACCCACGCGAAACCGGTTATCTCCAGCTCACCATCGCGATCCTGTGCGTCGTCCTGCTCAACGCCGTGATCGGCTTCGTGCAGGAGTACTCCGCCGAGCGCACCGCACAGACCCTCCAGGCGATGGTCCCGCACACCAGCAGGGTGCTGCGCGACGGCGCCCGTACGGAGGTCCCCGCGAGCGAACTCGTCCCCGGGGACCTCGTCGTGCTGGAGGCCGGGGACGCGGTCTCCGCCGACTGCCGCCTCGTGGAGGCGCACGCCCTGTCCGTCAACAACGCGCCGCTCACCGGGGAGAGCACCGCGGTCGGCCGGAACGCCGACCCCAGCACCGCCACCGTCGTGCTGGAGGCCCGCAACCACGTCTTCATGGGCACCACCGTCGTCAACGGCTCCGGCAAGGCGGTCGTCCTCGGCACCGGCGCCGCCACCGAGTTCGGCCGGATCTTCCGGCTCACCGAGGAAGCGCCCCAGCAGCGGACACCGCTTCAGATCCAGGTCGCCTCCATGGCACGCCGGGTGGCACTGCTCGCCCTCGCCGTCGGACTCCTCGTCATGGGACTGCGGCTCCAGTCCGGGGAACCGTTCGTCCCGACCGTCGTGTTCGGACTCGGCGTGATCGTCGCCCTCGTCCCCGAAGGACTGCCCGCGACCCTCTCGGTCTCCCTCGCCATCGGCGTACGGCGCATGGCACGCAGGCAGGCCCTGGTGAAACGGCTCCTCGCGGTGGAGGCGCTCGGCTCCACGACCGTCATCTGCACCGACAAGACCGGCACCCTCACCCAGGCGGAGATGACCGTCACCGAACTGTGGCGTGCCACCCCCGGCACCGGCCCCGAGGTCTCCGGCGTCCGGGCCATCGACGTCCCGGCCACCGCCGTCCCGGCCATCGGCGTCCCGGCCTCCGCCGTCCCGGAAACCGGCGCAGGCCACGCCGTCTCCGGCATCGGGTACGGCCCCGAGGGCGAGGTGACGGACCCCGGACCCGTGCGCGAGATGCTCCGCTGCGCCGCGCTCTGCTCCGACGCCCGGCTGCTGCCGCCGACCGGCAAGCTCGGCCGGCGGGTGCTCGGCGACACCACGGAGGGGGCCATCCTCGTCGCCGCCGGGAAGGCCGGTATCGACACGGAGGCGGAGGAGAAGGCGTCCCCGCGCGTCGCGGAGTTTCCCTTCGACCCGGTGCGCAAGCTCATGAGCACCGTCCACCGCACGCCGGACGGGCTTCAGATCTGCACCAAGGGCGCCTACCAGGAACTGCTCACCCGCTGCACCACCCTCGACCGGGACGGCGCAGCGGTCCCCCTGACCCCGGAGCTGCGCGCCTGGGTCGTCAGCGCGGGCGACGCCATGGCGGCCCAGGGCCTGCGCGTCCTGGGCGTGGCGCGGCGCGCCTGCGACGAACCGCCCCGCGCCATGGAGGAGGCCGAGTCCGGGCTGGTGTTCCTGGGCCTCGTCGGCATGCTCGACCCGCCCCGGCTGGAGGTGTCGGAAGCGGTACGCGCCTGCCGGCGCGCGGGGATCCGGATCGCGATGGTCACCGGCGACCACCCGCTGACGGCGGAGGCGATCGCCCGCAGGGTCGGCATCGTCACCCACCCGTCGCCCACCATCGTCACCGGCAGCGCCCTCGACGCCATGGACGACGCCAGGCTCGACGGCCTCGTCGCCACCCCCGGCGAGCTGCTGCTGTGCCGGGTCAGCCCCGAGCACAAGATGCGTATCGTCGCGGCCTTCCGGCGACAGGGGCAGGTGGTGGCGGTCACCGGCGACGGTGCCAACGACGCGCCGGCGCTCAAGCACGCCGACATCGGCATCGCCATGGGGGAGGGCGGCACCGACGTCGCCCGCGAGGCCTCGGCGATGGTGCTGCTCGACGACTCGTTCGCTTCCATCGCCGCCGCCGTCGAGCTGGGCCGCTCCGTCTACCGCAACATCCGCAGGTTCCTCGTCTACCTCTTCAGCTCCAACGTCGCGGAGCTGGCCCCGATCGTGGGCGCCGCGTTCGCCGGGTTCCCGCTGGTCCCCATCAGCGCCCTGCAGATCCTGGCGATCGACCTCGGCTCGGACGTCCTGCCGTCCCTCGCCCTGGGCGCGGAGCCGCCCGAGCCGGACACCATGGACCGCCCGCCCCGCTCCCGGCGCGAACGCCTCTTCTCCCTCTCTCTGGTGGGCCGGATCTTGTTCCTCGGCGGGGTGCAGTCCATCGGTGTCTGCTTCCTGTTCTTCTGGACCATCCACTCCTCGGGGATCCCGTTGTCCGACTTCACCGCCGACGAACCGGCGTACCAGAAGGCGGTCACCCTGACCCAGGCGACGATCGTGGTCAGCCAGTTCTTCAACTCGCTGGCCGTGCGCACCGACCGGGAGAGCGTCTTCAAGGTGGGGCTGTTCAGCAACCCCCGGCTGCTGCTGGCCGGCCTGTTCGGACTCGCCCTGATGGCGGCGATCAGCTACGCGCCGCCGCTCCAGGCCGTCTTCAACACCGCCCCGCTCACGGCCCTCGACTGGCTGGTGATGGCCAGCTTCGGCCTGCTGCTCCTGGCCGCCGAGGAGACCAGGAAGTGGGTGCTGCGCCGCAGCCGGCCGCACGCGGCCGCACATGACAAGGAGGAGGCACCGTGAGAGTGATCGTGGTGGGCTGCGGCAGGGTCGGCTCGGCGCTGGCCGTCCGGCTGACGGCCGAAGGGCACGACGCGCGGATCATCGACCGCAACCCCAGGTCCGCACGGCTGCTGCCGGCCGGATTCCCCGGCCTCGTCGTGCACGGCAACGGCTACAGCCGGAGGGTCCTGGAGGAAGCGGGCATCGAGCACGCCGACGCGTTCGTCGCCGTCACCTCGGGCGACAACACCAACATCGTGAGCGCGCGGACCGCCAAGGAGACCTACCGGGTGCCGATCGTCCTCGCCCGGATCTACGACCCGAGACGCGCCGACATCTACCGCGACCTCGGCATCCCCACCATCTCCAGCGTCCGGTGGAGTGTGCACCAGTTCCACCAGATGCTGCTGCACCGCCATCTGACACCCGAACTCGACTTCGGCAACGGCGAGACGCTGCTGGTCCGCTCCCAGCTGCCCGGCTACCTCACCGGACGGCCGCTCGGCGATCTGGAGGTGGAGGGCGAGATCCGGCTGGTCGAGGTCACCCGGGGCGGCAGGTCCTTCCTGCCCGCCCACAGCACCCCCGCCGAGGCCGACGACCTCGTGACCTTCGCCGTGGCCGCCGAGTCCCTGACCCGGCTGAGCGGCTTTCTGGACAAGGAGCTGGGCACATGAAGGTCCTCATCGCCGGTGCCGGGAGGCTCGGCAGCCAGATCGCCCAGGTCCTTGGGACCGCCCGCAACGACGTCACACTCGTCGACCGTGACGACGAGCGGCTGCGGGAACTCGCGGAACGGAAGATCCCGGCGCGGCTGGAGGAGGGCGACGCGTGCGAACCCTCCGTCCTGGAGACGGCCGGTGCGCTCACCGCGGACATCGTCATCGCCACCACGGGGGAGGACGAGGACAACCTCGTGATCTGCCTGCTCGCCAAGCGGCAGTTCGCGGTGGAGCGGGTCGTCGCCCGGATCAACGACGACGACAACGCGTGGCTGTTCGACGAGCGCTGGGGCGTCGACGCGGCCGTGCCCGCCGCCGCGCCGCTGATCTCCCTCATCGAGGAGGCGGTCAGCGCCACCGACACGGTCGCCCTGCTGAGGCTCAGCAAGGCGGGGGTCAATGTCATCGAGACCACGATCAGTGCGCGGTCCAGGGCGGTCGGCCGGACCATCGGCGACCTCGCCGTGCCCGAGGGCACGGTCGTGGCGGCGGTCATCCGCGACGGCAGCCCCGTGGCCCCGGTGCCGGCCTTCCGTTTCGCGGCGGGCGACGAGGTACTGCTGGTCTCCCACGCGGCGTCGGAGAGCGAGGTGCACGCCGTCTTCCAATAGGCCCCCGGCCCGGCGCCGCCGGACAGTGGGCCGGACGGTTCGGGGTCAGCGCGGCGAGGGTGCGGGTGCGGGTGCGGGTGCGGGTGCCGGTGCCGGGGTCGTCGCGGCGCCGGCCTCCGGCCGTGCGACCGGCCACGGCCGCGGCTCCGGCACCGTGACGACGGGGCACGGGGCGAGCCGCAGGCAGTCCCTGGCCACCGGTCCGAGCAGGGGCGACCCGTCGGCCCCGGTCCCGCCGCGGCCCAGCGCGAGCAGCACGGCCCGGCGCGCGTACCGGAGCAGCACCGGCACCGGCGGGCCCTGCTCCAGTACGGCGCGGACCCGGACGCCCGGGACCGTCTCCCGGAGCCGGGCGACGCTGTCCCGCAGCATCACCGCGGCGCGCCGCCGTTCCTCCTCCGCCGTGAGCCCGGCGGGGGAGGGAGCGTACGGCGCGTACAGGGCCGCCGCGGGCGTCCAGGCGTGCACCGCCAGCACGTGGGTGCCGAGCGGGCCGGCCCGCTCCGCTGACCAGCGCAGCGCGGCCAGCGACGAGGCGGAGCCGTCGACGCCGACGATCAGCACACGCGGAGCGGGTCGTTCACGTTCCACCGGTGACCACCCGGCCCTTTCCACCGGGCGGCCTGCGCGGCTGCCGGATCTTCTCGAGGGTCTGGGGCTCGTCGGCGGGATTCCGGGACGGCCCGGAAATGAAGGGCAGCTCCTGGGACGGCCCGGAGATGTGCTGCCGGGACGGCCCGTAGAAGGAATGCAGCGGCTCGCGCCGGGAGCGGCAGCCCGCGCCCGCGAGGAACCCTGCCGGCGCGATGCCGGCCGTGTCGTCGTGGATGGCGGGACCCCGGGCGGGCACGGCGGGTCCCGGTTCCGGTCCCGTCGGTGCCTGCATCCCGGACGCGTACATGGAATCCCGCCTTCCTGTACCCGGAGAGAGCGCCGCGGCGGCTCCGCGCTGCTCTCCCGCCACTGTCACCGTGCCGCGTGCCGGCGAGGCGCTCCGGGGGTCAGAAGGGCAGCTTGTCCATGACCGCCTCCGGGTCCCGCCGCGGGGAGCTCGGTCCCTCGGGCCCGTAGCCCAGCCTCAGCAGGATCTGCGGGTGGTGCAGGCCCGCATCCGGCCGGCTCACCTCCCGCCGCAGGTCCGGCCACTCCATCGCCTGGTGCAGAAGCGAGGCCCGCAGGCCGAACGAGGTGGCGACCAGCAGTACGTGCTGGAGCGCCTGTCCCGCCCGCAGCCAGTCCGCCCTGCGGTCGTGCGGCGTGGCCAGCACGGCGAGCAGCGGCGACCGCTCGAAGGGCGCGGCCGGCAGCCGCTCGCTGTGCGCGGCGGCGGTGAAGTCCCGCATGGGGATCCGCTCCCAGGCGTCCTGGGGCCCCAGTGCCGCCTTCGGCATCCCGATGTCCCGGTCCTCGCGCGCCGGTGTCTGCACCCACAGCCGGCTCTCGTCCCTGCGCACGGGGTCGTGGACATTGCGCCGCTCGCCCTCCGTCGTGATCCGCAGCAGCCGCCGCGCCTCCTCGGGGGTGGCGAAGTCCAGCAGCGCCCCCTCCACACGGGCTGTCTCGGCGAGCTCTTCCAGCACGGCGGGGGAGACCGGGCGGCCGGAGAAGGGGAACCGGCTGCTGTGCCGGCGCCAGATCGCCTCGTACAGGTCCGGCGGCTGCGGCGCCTCGGCCGGCGTACCGTCCTCCAGCCGTACGGTCGCCAGCAGCCGGGGATCGTCCGGGCGCGGCAGCAGCCGCGTCCTGGGCCACCAGCCGAAGTGGGCGATCGCCACCCGCAGATTGCACAGCGACGCCCCGACGGACATGTGCAGTGCCCGTCCCGCGGGATCGCTGAACCGCAGGCTGCGCTCGGGGGCCGCGCGCACCTCCAGCGCCACCGCGTCCGGATCGAGACGGAAGCGCCAGGGCTGTGTGTTGTGGATGGAAGGCGCGGCGACGGCCGCGGAGACCAGGGTCTCCAGCGTCCGAGCGTCGAGGGTGAGGGTCTGCATGGGAACCCCTCCGCACAGGTGCCGGGTCGAATGAGTGTGTTGCCCCAGCGTCGCCGGTGTGGACCGCGCCGAGCAGGGGCCATTGGTCCCGGAATGGGGGCCGAACGTATCTGCGGATGCCCCGACGGGCCCCTCCCCGCCCCTGCCCGCCGGATGGCACCTTCCGATCAGTGACGGCGCGGGTGCACGGAGGAGGCGTACGGAAGATGTGGCGGACCAGGGATGCGAGGATCCCGTTCTGGCGGTGGCGGCACAACGCGCTCCGCCGACCGAGCGACATCGCCGAGGCCTGGGTCGTGCTCGTCGCCTGGGTGCTGGCGATCGCAGGGGGGACGGCCACCGGACTCGCCTGCGCGTGGACTGTCGAGGACACCCTGGCGCGGCAGCGCGTGGAACGCCAGGAGGTGTCGGCGGTGCTCACCGCCGACGCGCCGCGCACCGTCGTGGTGTCACCCGCGGGCCAGACCGACGCGCGGGTGCCGGCCGAGGTGAGCTGGACCGGCGCGGACGGGGCGGTCCACCACGGCAGGGCCCTCGTCGATCCCGGCACGCCGACCGGGACGGCGGTCTCCGTCTGGACGGACGGCACGGAACGGATCACGTCGGCACCGGCCTCGCCCCTCGACGCCGCCGTGCGCACCGTGCTGCTCGGCACCTTCGCGGGCGCCGGCAGCGCGCTGCTCGTCCTGGCCGTCGGGCGGATGGTCCGCTGGCGGATGGAGGACCGGAGCGTGGCGAGCTGGGGGCCCGAGTGGGAGCAGGTCGGCCCGATGTGGCGGCGCACCACGAGCTGACCGCCCAGACCGGCCGCGGGGGCGGGAGTGGCCGGCCGGCCCTCCGCGGGGGCCGGTCGGCCCTGTGGAACCGGGCCGGGACGAGAGACGATGAAGGGGACAGGAAGGAGGCGGACATGGCCGGAACGATGCAGCGTCGGCCGGCGCTGTCTGACCTGTTCGACTGGATCGGCGAAGGTCTTCCGGGCCTGCGCGGCGGTCCCGGGGCGCACATGATCCGGATCGAGGAGAACCTCGCCGACGACATGTACACCCTGCGCGCGGAACTCCCCGGTGTCGATCCCGCCAAGGACGTGGAGATCAGCATCAGCGACGACATGCTGACGCTCAAGGCGGAGCGAAGCACGCAGAGCACCGGGAAGCACCGAACCGAGTTCCACTACGGCACCTTCACCCGCTCGGTCCGGCTGCCCGCCGGAGCCCGCGGCGAGGAGGCGGCGGCAAGCTACAAGGACGGTGTTCTCACCGTCACGGTCCCGGTTTCCGAGGCGACGAAGGAAAGCAGGACCATCGAGGTGCGGCACGGCTGAGGACTGCACGCCGCAGCCGCACGGGGTTCGCGCGCCCGACGGGGAGCCGGGCGCGCGAACCCCCATTCCCCTGACCGGACCCACGCCCGCGCGAGGTGCGACATGAGGGTACTGATCGGTTACGGGAGCCTGCACGGAGCCACCAAGGGCATCGCTGAGAGGCTCGCCGCCGGACTGCGCGAGTTCGGGTTCGACGCCGACGTACGGCCGCTGGACCCGCGGACGGACCCCGAGGGCTACGACGCGTACGTGCTGGGCAGCGCCGTTCACGACGCCGACTGGCTGCCCGGGGCCACGGCCTTCGTCCGCGCCCACGCGAGGACCCTGGCGGGCCGGCCCGTGTGGTTCTACAGCGTCGGCCTCGCCCGCGTGGTCGGGGGCTGGTTCGAACGCCATGCCGCGGAGCCGAAGTCGATGCCGGAACTCCGCCGCCTGACCGGCCCGCGCGCCCACCGCCTGCTGGCCGGCGCCCTGCGCCGGGAACACATCCCGCTGATCGGGCGGGTGGTCTACCGCCTGATGGGCGGCCGCTACGGCGACTTCCGGGACTGGGCCGAGATCGATGCCTGGGCCCAGGACATCGCCTTCGACCTGGCGGAGGCCAGCGTGTGACCTGACCCCTGCGCGGCCCTGCGCACCCGGCCCCGCCCAGCCCGGAGCCTGCGGCCCACGGCTACGGCCCGGTCGCGGCGGGACCTCCGCTCCGGACCCGGACTCCACCGGACTCCGCCGTCGTTGACTCGCTGTCCGGCCAGAGCTGCGCCAAGTACCGCTCGACACCGTGCGCTACGCCCTGCTGTGCCAGACGGCGTACTTCCTCCCGGCCCGTGCACCGGATCCGGGCGCGCCGGGTTCCGCCGGTGTCCGACAGGCGGACCGTCTCGGGCATCGGGCCGCCGGCCACTCCCCAGACGATCAGTTGCCCCGACTCACTGCGGATACGGACATCGCCCTGCTCGTCCCAGCTGCCGGGGGCTTCCGCGGGAGGCTCCCCGTCCCACACCTCCACCCTCAGCGCGGCCGTGTGCGTATGGCCGGCGCTCTCGACGTCGATCCGGCCCGGGTACTCGGACACGAAGCGCCCACCGACGTGCCCGTCCGGGTAGGGCACCGGCACGAAGGTGTCATGCAGCTCCTGGAGCGTCCGGCCATAGAAGTCCACGTGCACGTCCAGCTCCTGCTGCCGTGTCAGCCGCGCCACTGGCACTCCTTCACCGCGCCCGAACCGTCTGGTCGTCGACGGCGAGCGTAGCCCCGGCGGGTTGCCGGGCAGTGGCCGGACGGTGGAAACGCCGGTCCCCTTCACCATGTGTCCGAGACCGCGGAAATGTGCCGGGGCACGCTGTCCCACTGGATGCGAAGCGGCCATGACGCCGTGCCGGCCCGCGGGGCGGCTGCCAGCGAGGGCGGCGTGATCGAACAACCGATCCTGGGCGAGCCACAACCATCAGTTGTGCACGCCTAAGGTGAACCAGTGGACACCGAGGCACTGCGATCGTTCGTCCGGGCGGCCGAGCTCGGACAGTTGCGGCATGCGGCCGGTGAGCTGGGTGTGACGCAGCAGGCAGTCTCCAAGCGGATCGCCGCCCTGGAGCGCGAGCTGGAAGTCCGTCTGTTCACACGTACGGCCCGAGGAGTTGAGCTGACGCTCGATGGTCAGGCTTTTCTCCCCCACGCGCGGAGCATCGTCGCGGGTGTCGAGCGCGCCATCACCGCGGTCAGGCCGGGCTCCCGGGCCCTTCGGATCGACGTTCTCGGCCTGCGAAGCGCGCAGGCCGTCGTTCTGCACGACTATTGGCGGTCGCATCCCGAGACCAACCTCGACGTGGTCACCCTCCGGGTCGACGACCCACGCCTGGCGGTCGCCGCCGTCGAAGCAGGCGATATCGACGCCTCGTTCCGTACCGTCACAGCCCCGGACACACTGCCGCCCGACGTGCAAATGATTCACGCCTTCGATTCTCCGCTGGAACTTCTCGTCGGCCCGAGACATCCGCTCGCCTCCGCGCGAAGACTGACCCCACCGCAGCTGCGTAAGCACCGGATATGGGTGCCGGGTATCGCGCCCCGAAGCGAATGGGCAGAGTTCTACGATCAGCTCGCCACCGAATTCGACCTACGCATCGACGCGGCAGGCCCGCACTTCGGAGACGAAGTACTCCTGGACACCCTCGCGGGCTCCGCGGACGTGGCCACCCTCGTTGGGGCGCGCGACCGGTACATCTGGCCGACGAACTACGACCTGCGCCGCATCCCTGTCGCGAATCCCACCCTCGTATACCCACTCTCTCTCATCCTCCCCAGAACGAACCCACATCCAGGACTCCGCGGAATCATCACCCACCTCGGAAGCCTGCCAAGGCTCCCTGAGACGGTCTGGCTCCCGTCCTGGGCGACGCCACGGCGCGGCGACAGCGACATCGCAGGTGCTCGCAGGTCCCAACTCCGACGAGGGTGACTCGACCGGCTGCTGACAGCAGCCTCCACCAGCGCCTGGTGAGTCCTGTCCAGTCACCGGTACACCAGAAAGGATCGTGGCATGTCCGGCGACCGTCTCATGCGTATTCACAGCGCCGAGTTCCAGGCCATGGCCGAGAGGGTCCTGCGGGTCACCGAGCTCACCTCGCGCCTGAACGTCCTGCCCTTCGAGGACGAAGCGGGCAAGGCGGAACTGTTCGAACAGATCCTCGGCAGGCCGCTGTCGACGAGAGTCACGATCTATCCGCCCTTCTACACGGACCACGGCCTTCACCTGGACCTCGCGGAGCGCGTGTTCATCAACCAGAACTGCACGTTCCTGGACTACGCCGGCATCCGGCTCGGCGAGCGCGTGATGGTCGGGCCGAAGGCCACGTTCATCACCGTCGGTCACCCGGTCGATCCTGAGGAGCGACGGGGGTGGCTGAGCGGCGCGCCCATCGATGTGGCGGAGAACGTGTGGATCGGCGCGGGTGCCACGATCCTTCCCGGCGTGAGCATCGGCCGTGACGCCGTGGTCGCCGCCGGCGCGGTCGTGGCCGATGACGTTCCGCCGGCAACCCTGGTGACAGGCAGCAAGGCAACCGTGCACCGCCGGTGGTGACGACATCGACGGGCAGCCCGCCCGCC
>NZ_JAAAXQ010000023.1 GCF_009916105.1 Streptomyces sp. GC420
CCTCTTGTCAGGTAGAGGTGGTGGGGCACCCCGGACGGGGGCGGGATCGATCCGGCCCCGGCGGACGACTCCGTTGTCGTCCGCGAGGCACCGCTGCCCCTCGTCCCAGAGACAGCGGCACCCCTGGGGCCGGAAGCTTCAGGGTGCGCGCGGACCGCTTCCTCGCGGTCCGTGGCATGTGGTCGCCGGCCGGTCGCGGTCCCCCTGCGGGGAACCGCGGCGCCCGCCGCCGGTTCTTTCGTGCTCTGCCCTGCAGGCCGGCCGACCCGGTCAGGGCAGGCCAGGGCCGGTCGGCCCGGTCAGGGCGGTGGTCAGCCCAGGCGCTCCACGAGGGCCCGGTACTCGTCCCACAGCTCCTTCGGCGTGTGCTCGCCGAAGGTGTTCAGGTGCTCGGGGACCAGTGCGGCCTCCTCGCGCCATACGTCGGTGTCGACCTTCAGCAGGAAGTCGAGGTCCTCGTCGGAGAGGTCGAGCCCCTCGGTGTCCAGGGCATCCTTCGTCGGCAGGATGCCGATCGGGGTCTCGACACCGTCCGCCTTGCCGTCGAGGCGGTCGACGATCCACTTCAGGACACGGCTGTTCTCGCCGAAGCCGGGCCAGACGAACTTGCCCTCGTTGTTCTTGCGGAACCAGTTGACGTAGTAGATCTTCGGCAGCTTCGCCTGGTCGGCGTTCTTGCCGACCTTGATCCAGTGGCCCATGTAGTCGCCCATGTTGTAGCCGCAGAACGGCAGCATGGCGAACGGGTCGCGGCGCAGCTCGCCGACCTTGCCCTCGGCGGCGGCGGTCTTCTCGCTCGCCACGTTGGCGCCGAGGAAGACCCCGTGCTGCCAGTCGAAGGACTCGGTGACCAGCGGTACGGCGCTGGCGCGGCGGCCGCCGAAGAGGATCGCGGAGATCGGTACGCCCTTGGGGTCCTCCCACTCCGGCGCGATGATCGGGCACTGCGAGGCGGGCACGGTGAACCGGGCGTTGGGGTGGGCGGCCGGGGTCCCGGACTCCGGGGTCCAGTCCTGGCCCTTCCAGTCCGTGAGGTGTGCCGGGGTCTCCTCGGTCATGCCCTCCCACCACACGTCGCCGTCGTCGGTGAGGGCGACGTTGGTGAAGACGGAGTTGCCCCACATGGTCTTCATCGCGTTGGCGTTGGTGTGCTCACCGGTGCCCGGGGCGACGCCGAAGAAGCCGGCCTCGGGGTTGATGGCGTACAGCCGGCCGTCCTCGCCGAAGCGCATCCAGGCGATGTCGTCGCCGATGGTCTCCACGGTCCAGCCGGAGACCGTGGGCTCCAGCATGGCGAGGTTGGTCTTGCCGCAGGCGGAGGGGAAGGCCGCGGCGACGTACTTCGACTCGCCCTGCGGCGGGGTGAGTTTGAGGATCAGCATGTGCTCGGCGAGCCAGCCCTCGTCCCGCGCCATCACCGAGGCGATGCGCAGGGCGTAGCACTTCTTGCCGAGCAGCGCGTTGCCGCCGTACCCGGAGCCGTAGGACCAGATCTCACGGGTCTCGGGGAAGTGCGAGATGTACTTGGTGGTGTTGCAGGGCCACGGCACGTCGGCCTGTCCGGGCTCCAGCGGGGCGCCCAGGGTGTGGACGGCGCGGACGAAGAAGCCGTCGGTGCCCAGTTCGTCGAGGACGGCCTTGCCCATGCGGGTCATGGTGCGCATGGAGACGGCGACGTACGCGGAGTCGGTGATCTCGATACCGATGGCGGAGAGTTCGGAGCCGAGCGGGCCCATGCAGAACGGCACGACGTACATCGTGCGGCCGCGCATGGAGCCCCGGAATATCCCTTTCTCACCGGCGAAGGTCTCTCGCATCTCGGCCGGGGCCATCCAGTGGTTCGTGGGGCCGGCGTCCTCTTCCTTCTCGGAGCAGATGAAGGTGCGGTCCTCCACCCGCGCGACGTCGGAGGGGTCGGACGCGGCGTAGTAGGAGTGGGGGCGCTTGACCGGGTCCAGCTTCTTGAAGGTGCCCCTGGCGACGAGCTCCTCGCACAGGCGCTCGTACTCGGCCTCAGAGCCGTCACACCAGACGACGCTGTCCGGCTGCGTCAGTTCCGCAATCTCGTCGACCCAGGCGATCAGTGCCTGGTGCTGTGTCGGGACGGTGGTGGGAGCCGCGTTGTCCAGCGCCACGATCGCTCCTAAGTGAGGGTTTTCGGCCTGTGCCCTTGTACGGGCCCTGAAAGGCCCTTGTATGAGGGTGTTGCCCACGATGATGGGTTTATGCCCTTATGTGCCCCGTGGGGGCCTCGACCCGGACGCTTCGCAGCCGCTCATCCGGTGCCGACCGCACTCATCTGATCATCCGCGCACTCCGCGCATCTGTCCAGGGGGCCTCTCACGTGAGCATCACCACTCAAAATGCCCGCATACCCCCTGAACCAAAACCGGCACCTACCCGTAACTTACGGAGGCGTAGGTAGCATGTCGGCCATGACCGCCCCCGCGCACGAAGCGACCACGGGCCCCGTGGGGCCCGCAACCGGTCCACAACAGCTGTCGCTCCCGCCCCACCCGAAGCCTCATCTGCGGGGCTGGCTGCACGCCGGAATGTTCCCCGCCGTCCTGATCGCGGGACTGATACTCACCGCGCTCGCCGACAGCACCAGGGGCAGGATCGCCTGCGGTGTCTACACCCTGACGGCCTGTCTGCTGTTCGGGGTGAGCGCGCTCTACCACCGCGGCAACTGGGGCCCGCTGGGCGAGGCCATACTCCGCCGCCTGGACCACGCGAACATCTTCCTGATCATCGCGGGCAGCTACACCCCGCTCACCCTCCTCCTGCTGCCGGACTCCGACGCCCGGGCTCTGCTGTGGGCGGTCTGGGCCGCGGCCGTCGCCGGCATCGCCTTCCGGGTCTTCTGGGTCGGCGCCCCGCGCTGGCTCTACACCCCCTGCTACATCGCGATGGGCTGGGCGGCCGTCTTCTTCCTCCCCGACTTCATGCGCGTCGGCGGGATCGCCGTTCTCGTGCTGGTGATCGTCGGCGGGCTGCTGTACAGCGCGGGCGGCGTCATCTACGCGCTGAAGAAGCCCAACCCCTCCCCCCGCTGGTTCGGCTTCCACGAGGTCTTCCACTCGCTGACCGTGGCCGCCTTCGTGGCGCACTACGTGGGCATCTCGCTCGTCGCGTACGAGCACGGCTGAACCACCCCGCACCCCGTTCCCCGATGGCCGCGACCGCCTGGTCGCGGCCATTCTTGCGACCTGCGGCGGCCCCTTTTTGAGAGTTACCGCCACTTGGCTTCGGCTTCCGGAAGATCGGGGCTGCCCGCACCGGCGGCGTCGCCGGGACCCGGTGGCCGCGGTCCCGGCGAAGCCTTCGGGGAAGCGGGCCGGCTGCGGGTCCGCGGGCCGTCCGGACGTGGCCGCCCCCGCGGCCGATGCCGGACAATGAGCCCATGGCCCCGACCCCCGCATCCGCCACGCAGCTCAAGAAACCGCAGCTCGGACTGCGCGAACGGAAGAAGATCAAGACGCGGCAGGCGATCAGGAAGGCCACCTACCAGCTGATCATCGAGCAGGGGTACGAGGCGACGACGGTCGAGCAGATCGCGGAGGCGGCGGAGGTCTCGCCCAGCACGGTCTTCCGCTACTTCCCCACCAAGGAGGACATCGTCCTCACCGACGAGTACGACCCGGCCCTTGAGGCTGAAATGCGGGCCCGCCCCGCGGACGAGCCCCTGCTCACCTCGCTGCGGCTGGTGATGCGGGAGGCATTGGCCGCCTTCGCCGGGAGGGACCGCGAGGAGATGGTCCTGCGCACCGACCTCATGGTGAAGGTCCCGGCCGTGCGGGCGCGGATGACGGAGAGCCTGTCCGTCACCGGCCGGATGTTCTGCCGGCTGCTGGCCGACCGCACCGGCCGCGGCGCGGACGACCTGGAGGTACGGGTCTTCGCGATGGGCGTCTTCGCGGCGCTCCAGGAGGCGGCGGTGTACTGGGCGGAGCACGGCCACCAGGACGACATCCTCGACCTGGTGGACCGCACGCTGGACACCTTCGAGCGCGGCCTCGGCGCCTGACCGTCCGGCAGTACCGCGCCCCTGTCACCGCCACCTGCGGTGCTTGTCGGCCTGGTACCCCGGCAGTACCGTTGGCTCATGTCAGCCCTGAATGTGGAGTTCCCGGATGCGGAGTTGCAGGAGATCCGGGAAATCGCCCAGGAACGCGGAATGACGATGAAGGCGTTCGTCCGCGCCTCGACCGCGGACGCGATCGCCCGTCACCGGGCCCTGAAGGAAGGCGCGGCGGAATTCCAGCGGGTGTTCAACGATCCCGCGCTCGCCGCCGCCATCGCCGAAGCCGGCATCGACGACGGGTCGGGCCCCGGCGGCCGCCCCGCGAGCGGCGGCTCCTCCAGCGGCAGCCCCGCCGGCGGCCGGGCCGCCTGACCCATGCCCCGGTCCCTCACCCCTTCACTGCGCGTCGACATCCGCTGGCTCCTTCAGCAGCACGAGCTGGCGCTGCCCGACCAGCCCGTCGTCTCCGACTTCTCGGCGCTGGTCGCGGCGGTCGCACGGCACCGTGTCGACCCGCCCCGGCTGGGTGTGGACTCCGACCCCGCCTGGCGGGCCGCCTCGCTGCTGCACACCCTGGTCCTGCTCAAGCCGCTCCCGACGTTCAACGTGCGGTTCGCCTGCGCGGTGACCATCGCCTACATGCACGCCTCGGGTGAGGGCATCGACGCGCCGTACGGGGCACTGATCGAGCTCACCAAGGAGATCCTGGCCGGGAAGGCGGACGTGTTCGAGGCCGCGGACAGGATCCGGTCCTGGCGCATATGAGCGGCCCGCCGGCACACAGCGGCGGGCCCGCGCCGGACGAGACCGGCGCGGGTGGCCGTACCCGGACCGGTCAGGTGCCGGGCTTGCGTCCGTAGACGTACACGTCGTCGCCGGTCCTGAGCATGTCCCAGTACTTCTGGGCGTCGGCCGTGCGCATGTTCACGCAGCCGTGCGAGCCGGGCGGCGCCCAGACGCTGATGCCGACGGAGTGGAAGGCCTGCCCGCCGTCGAAGAACTGGCTGTACGGCATGGGCACGTTGTAGATCGACGACACGTGGTTCTTGTGCCGCCAGTAGATCTTCTTGGCGCCGGTGCGGGTCTCATACCCGTTCCGGCCCGTACGGACCGGAACCGGGCCGTACTTCAGGGTGTTCCCGTCCTGGATCCAGCTGATCTGCAGGGTGAGGTTGACGCAGGCGATCCGGCCCTTGTTGGTCGGGCACCTGCCGTCCCTGTTGGGCGTGCTGCCGACGGCCTTCTGCTTGTTCATCAGATTCATCACGCCCCAGGTGACGGGCCCGGCGTAGCCGATGTTGGGGCTGATGCTGTGCTTCGTCTGGAATGCCTGGATCGCTCTGCAGTCAGCGGCCGACTGCTTCCCGTCGACCGGCCGTCCCAGGAACTTCTCCACCTGCTTCTGGTAAGGGCCGGTCGATGTGGTGCACGTGGCCGCCTCGGCTCCCGTACCGCCGGCCACCACCATCGCGGGCGCCAGCAGTCCCACGACCGCCGCCGCCGCACCCAGTCTTCTTCTCTTGTCCCCCATGGCGCGTCCCTTCTCGTCGCACCACGTAGACACGTACCGGCCCCGAATGGTTGCAGGACGTTCGGATCCGTTGGCAAGCGTCCGAACCCGTGCGAGCGGGTGCGTGCCGTTGATCGCTCGTGCGGCTCCCACGGGCGCACCGGGGAAATCCGCGGGCCGGGCCGGTCGGTCGGTGCGATGCTGGCCGGGTGAACGGACCGGAGATCCAGATCGAGTTCGCCCCCGAGCTGTCGCTGTTCGTGCCCGCGGCCCGGCGGGACGCCCGCACCCCGGTCACGACCGACGGCTCGTCGACGCTGGGCCACCTCGTCGAGTCCCTCGGCGTGCCGCTGCCCGAGGTGGGACGGCTGCTCGCGGACGGCCGCGAGGTGCCGCCCTCGTACGTCCCCGAGGCCGGCGTCGTCGTCCGGGTGCTCGCCGTCGAACGCCCCCAGCGGCTCCCCGAACCCGGCGAGCCCCGCTTCCTGCTCGACGTGCACCTCGGCACCCTGGCCCGCCGGCTGCGGCTGCTCGGCGTCGACGCCGAGTACGACAGCACCGACATCGGCGATCCGGCCCTGGCAGCCCGCTCCGCCGCCGAGCACCGCGTCCTCCTCACCCGCGACCGGGGGCTGCTCCGCCGCCGCGAGGTGTGGGTGGGCGGCTACGTCTACAGCCACCGCCCGGACGAGCAACTGCGCGACGTCCTGGAGCGCTTCGCGCCGCGCCTCGACCCGTGGACCCGCTGCACCGCCTGCAACGGGCTCCTCAAGCCGACGACGAAGGAGGACGTCGCCCACCGCCTGGAGGGCGGCACCCGCAGCACGTACGACGTCTTCGCGGCCTGCACCGCCTGCGACCGCGTCTACTGGCGCGGGGCGCACAACGACCGCCTCGTCCGGATCGTCGAGGAGGCGGTCGCGGAGTTCGGCGGCCCGGGCACCGGCCCGGGAACCGGCCGCGGGTGAAACGGCTTCCGGCCCCTCGCCGTGACGAGGGGCCGGAAGGTGCCGGTGCCCCGGAGGGCCGCGGCGGGCCGTACGGGCCGTCGGGCGGCCGCGCCGGGGCCGTCAGGGACGGCCCCGGCAGGCCGGTTTCAGCGCCGGCGGGTGACGAGGTCCGTCTTCCCGCAGGCGCGGCCGTCGCCGTTCGGGTCGAGGCGCAGCGGGTCGTCCTCGCCGTTGACGTCGAGGCGGCCGTAGTCGTGCGCCTTCAGCCAGGCGCAGCGGGCCTTCGTCGTCGCCCGGACGGTCTTGGGGAAGACGGTCGGCACGCACACGTTGGCCGTGCCGTAGTGCCGGTCGCAGCCCGAGATCTGTACGTCGACCTTGGCGTGCGTGCGCTTCTTCGGGTTCTTCTTCGGGGACTTCTCCAGGTCGTTCGCGAAGTCGTGGATGTGCGCCGAGGGCTCGCCGTCGGCCGCCGCCGTCCTGGCGGCCGACATGGCCGCCGGGCCGTCGAGGCGCACCCACTTGGCCACCGAGGGCACTCCGCCCGCGTCGACCGCGAACAGCATGTACCAGCCGGGCGGGGCCAGGTTGGGATTGCTGGTGACGTTGAGGTCGATGTTGTTGCCGTCGACCGTCAGCGGCAGGTCCACGAAGCGCTGGTTGGGGTCGGAGGAGTGGGTGACGGCGGCCGGGCGGATCAGTTCGGCCCTGGCGATGGGCCGGTCGACGGTGATCCGCTGGGTGTCGCCGTAGTTCCACTCGCTGTCGATGAGGGAGGTGATGGCCGGCCGGTCGCCCCTCAGCAGGTAGGGCGGGGTGTAGATCGACACGTTGTGGTTCCAGCTGCCGTTGCCGGGGTTGTCGCCGGTGGTCATGACCCGGCCGTCGGGCAGCAGGAACGCGGAGGAGTGGTAGCCGCGCGCCTCGGGGTCGGGCGCCATCGGGGTGAAGGTGTTGGCCGCGGGGTCGTACACCGAGGTCTCGTAGACGGGGTTGGCCCGGTTGTGCAGGGCGCCGCCGGTCTCCAGGACCTTGCCGTCGGGCAGCAGTACGGCGGAGACGTACATCTTGCCCTGGGAGCCGGTCTCGGCGACCCGGCCGTTGCCGAGGTCGACCGTGCCCTGCGGGATCGGCGGGCCCGCCGTGTACTGGGGTGCGGCCTCCTTGAGGTCGATGATGTCGGTCAGCCGGCCCGCGTCCGGGTTGGTGTCGATGTTGCCGCCGCCGATCGTCAGCACCCGCTGGTCCTGGGCCGGGGGCAGCAGCACGCTCGCCGACTGGTCGCGTTCGTCCTTGTTCTGCAGGCCGGGGATGTCTGTGATGGTGTTGGCGTCGTAGTCGTAGACGGAGGCGCCGGTGCCGGGCAGGCCGTTGCCGAAGACATGGCTGCCGGAGTAGAACAGCCGGCCGTCCTGCATCAGGATCATCGACGGGTACAGGCCCCAGTACGACCAGGTCTGGTTGACCTGCCACAGCGGCAGCCACCGCTCCTGCTCGTCCGACCACAGCTCCGCGGTCACCGAGCCCGTGGAGTCCTCCTTCAGCCCGCCGAAGGAGATCACGTCACCGTTGCCGAGGACGGTCGCCGACGGGTACCAGTGCCCGTCGTTCATGTCGTTGGTCTTGATGTAGGTCTCGGTGTCCGGGTCGAAGATGTACGAGTCCTTGTAGCCCTGGTAGCCGATCGTGCCGTCCGCCGACGGGTAGCCCTTGTTGCCGCTCATCACGAGCACCCGGCCGTCCCTCAGCTGGACGTGGCCGGCGCAGAACATGTCGTCGGGCGTGGGGATCGTCTTGTAGGTCCCGTTCTCCGGGTCGTAGACGGCGGAGGTGAAGGTCCCGGCCTCGAACATCTCCTCGCTGTTGCCGGAGCCGGCGATCAGCAGCACCTTGCCGTTCTTGAGGACGACCGAGTGCATGGAACGCACCGGGTTCTGTGTCGGCAGGACGTCCCAGCGGCCCTTCTCGCACTCCTCGGCCGTGCCCGTGCACTCCGGTTCGGGCGCGGGCGGCGTGACCTCTTCCATCACGTAGTCGTCGGTGGTGAGGGTGCCGGTGCCGTAGACGGACACGCCCCAGGCGATCCGGTCCGTGCCCGCCGGGACGACGGGGGTGCGGACCTCCGCGCGGGTGTATTCGGCCGCGACCGGCAGCGTCTTGAGGTCGGTCCAGTACTGCCAGCCGGCCGTCGTGTCGTGCCGGAACACCGTGATCGAGGTGTCCGGGGTGGTGGACTTGTACCAGAGGGACAGGTCGTACTGGTGGTCCGCGGCCACGGAGGGCGCGCAGCTCGCGTTCTCGGTGATGAGGGCCTTGCGGTCGCCCTCCGTCCGCCGGGTCAGGGACACCCGCATGGCCTTGCCGCCGGTGTGGGCGTCGGCGGTGGTCTCGAAGGTGAAGTCGTTGTCGCCCCAGCCGGACTTCGACCAGCACTCCGGCATGTCGCCGCCGGTCGTGGACGCCGTCTCGAAGCCGGGGTTCTTCACGAGGTTGGTGCCCGCGGAGGCCGGCTGGGTGCCGGATAGCAGCAGTCCCGAGGTCATCGCCCCGATGGCCAGGAAGGCGCGGCGGCGGCTGCGTCTTCTCCGTACGGCTTCTCTTCGCGCACCGCTCGGTGCTGGTGGTGTCATGCCGGCGTCCCTTCCTTACGGCGTTCCTTGCTGCCCTTGCGCGGGAGATAGACCAGGGCCTCCGTGGCCGCGAACCGCAGGACGAAGGTCGTGATCAGCGCGAGGGCCGTGGCGGGCAGTACCGCCATGTCCAACTGGCTCACGAAGAGGGCGATCAGCGGGATCCGCAGCAGCAGGTCGGCGTTGGCGAGCAGCGCGAATCTGCCGGCCCGGTCCGCCCAGTGCCGGTGCCCGCGCCTGGCGCGGAACAGCAGCACCTCGATGAGCAGGAAGTTCCAGGCGACTCCGAACTGGTTGGCGACGATCTCGGCGGGCAGGTAGTGCAGCCCCGCGCCGACCAGCAGGTGCAGGGCGACGAGGTTGGGCACGAAGCCGGACAGGCCGATCAGCCCGAAGGCGATCATGCGGGCGACCGGGCTCGCGGTGCGCAGTTCGACGAGGTGCCGCAGGAACCGCAGCCCCTCCCTGGCCGAGGACTTGGACTCGCCCGCGAAGCGGTCCTGGAAGACGAACGGCACCTCGGTGACGTTCTCGGGGCGGCAGCGCACGGCCAGTTCCATGAGGATCTTGTAGCCGAGCGGCTTCAGTTCCCCGCGGTCCCTGACCGCGCTGCGCCGGATCGCGAAGAAGCCGCTCATGGGGTCGCTGATGCCGCGCAGGCCGCGCGGGAAGAGGGACTTGGTGAGCCAGGTGGAGGCGCGCGAGACGGCGACGCGGTAGCCGCCGGCGAGCCCGGCGCGGCTGCCGCCGGGGATGTAGCGGCTGGCGACGACGAGGTCGGCGCCGGACCGCTCTCCCGCGGCGACGAGTTCCGGCACGAGCGCGGGCGGGTGCTGGAGGTCGGCGTCCATGACGAGGATCCAGTCGGAGCCGGCCGGTTCGCGCCGGCCGGGGTCCCGGGGCTGCCCCCCGGGGGTGTGCAGCATGCCCTCGACGACCGCGCCGCCGAGCCCGCCGACCGGTTCGTCCCGGTGGATGACGGTGACCGGGAAGGGGCAGTCGCGGGCGGCCAGTGCCAGGACCTCGGGGGTGTCGTCGGTGGAGTCGTCGACGAAGACGACCTCGCACGGCAGCCTGGCCGGTACGGACTCGCTGAGCCGGGCCAGCAGTTCCCGTACGTTCGCGGACTCGTTGAAGGTCGGGATGATGATGGTGACCGCGCCGGGTTCGGCGATGTCGCCGGCGGGTGAGTCGGAGCGGAGTTCGGGCTCGCCGTAGGGGACCGTGCTCATCGGGCACCAGCTTTCTCGATCTTCCGGATCTCGATCCGGTCATCGCCGGCGCCGAACACCGCGACGGGCGCCGAGTGTTCGAGCGCGTCCTGCACGTTGGGGAGGTCGCTCGCGTCGCGCCGTACGGTCGGGGAGGCGACGACGTAGTCGAGATCGCGCCAGCCGCGCGGCATCGTCTTCGTCACCGCGGGGTCGAGGTCCGCCTTGTAGAACCAGATGACGCCGAGGCCCGGTTCGTAGCCGGCGTGGACCAGGTCGAGCCAGAGGGCGTCGTCGACGAGGACCCGGGTACCGTCCGGGTCCGGTACTTCCTCCGCGAGCCAGGCGGCGGCGGAGCGGTAGGGCGCATTGGCGTCCGCGGTCATCGCCGTGCGGTTGCCGTCGTACCAGCGCGGCACGGCGTACCCGGCGGCGCAGGCGGCGACGAGTGCGGCCGCCGTCCAGCGGGTCCAGGTGAGCGGCTTCTTCTCGTCCGGCCGGCGGAACTTGCGCAGCAGGGCGTGCGCGACGCTGGCGGCGCCGCCGGCGAGGACGAGGGCGAGGAAGGGCAGGGCCTGGATGATGTACATCGCGGGCAGGTAGCCGGACGGCCGCATAGCGACGGCCGCGAGGATCACCACGGCCAGGGCGGGCCCGGCGAGCGCGCGGGCCGTCACCGACCAGCGCAGGGTGGCCAGGAGCAGCAGCGCTCCGGCGAGCCCGCCGAGCGGCAGCACCTTGTCGTAGTAGAGCCAGGACTGCAGGACGCCCCAGGAGCCGGAGCCCTCGTCGAGGATGAATCCGGAGCCGGGGCGGCTCATCTGGTACGTGATGCCGTCCCACAGGGACACATGTCCGCCGCCGGGGAACAGCTCGCCCTTCAGCAGCGCGAACAGCGGGTAGGAGAAGCCGACGAGCATGCAGGCGGTGACGGCGCCGGTGACCGCGAACTTGCGGGTGTCGCGGTGGCTGTGCCGCCACATCGTCACCAGCAGCGCGGGCAGGACGACCAGCATCGTCTCCTTGGTGAGGACGCCGATGGCGGCCGTGATGCCGGCGGCGAAGTGGTGCCACAGGTGGCGGCGGGGGGACGCGGCGAAGCAGAACGCGAGCAGCATCCACATGACGGCGATGTTGTCGAGGAAGATCTCCCGCTGGAGGACGACGGAGAGCGGGGAGATGCCGAAGAGCACCATCGCGAGTCCGGCGGCCCAGCGCGGCAGCCACAGCCGGCGGGCGAGCACGTAGACGAGGACGGCGGAGACCGCGCTGACGGCCAGCATGGCGAAGCGCATGGACGCCACGGTCATGAGCTCGGGCGCGACCAGGGACGGTATCCAGGTGAGCAGGGCTATCTGCATCCAGCCGAGCGGCGGGTGGTCGTACCAGTAGGTGTAGTGGGCGAGCCCTTCGCCCTGTTGGACGGCCCAGGCCTGGGCGAGGTAGGTGCCCTCGTCATCGCTCAGGGTGGGGTAGGCGGTGATGTTCCACCCCTGGACGACCATGATCATGACAAGGAGGATCCCGCAGAGCAGCAGGTCGGAGCGGGAGCTGCGGAAACGTACATCGGGACGGACGAAGGGCTTGCGCCCGGCGGCGCCGCGCCCGCGGCTCCCGGAGGCGGGTTCCTCGATCGTGGCGGTGGCCGCCCCGGACCGCGCGTCGGCGGTCGCCGGGTCCCTGGTCGCGGGGCCAGTGGTCGCGGGGTCTGCGGCGGCCGTCCCGGTCGCGGCCGTGTCCGCCTCGGGAAGGGTGGAGGTCACTGGTGGACTTCCTCTCGGGGCTTCGGTGTCTCGTGACTGAGGTGCGCGCCGACATGGCTGGTCAGCTCCCACTCGTTGCGGCCGCGCTGCTCACGCCAGACGGCGCGGATCGCGGCGCCGGCCAGCAGCAGCTGGTAGAAGGGACCGCCGGCGATGAGCTTCAGGTAGTGCACGAACCGGACGCGCAGGCCGTACTGCTTGCCGAAGTCGTGCAGACCGACGATCTCGAAGACGAAGGTCACCATGGCGGTGATCAGCGGCAGGAAGGTGATGATCGCGATCCCGACGGGCACGTCGAGGAAGAGGGCGATGAAGACGTTGAGCGGGATGATCACGCCGGTGAAGGCCTGCATGAACGGCGTCATCAGGGTGTAGCGGGCGAGCAACCGCTGCCCCGCGGTGGCCAGTTGCCTCCAGTCCCCCTTGCGGTAGACCTGGAGGAAGCCCTGGTTCCAGCGGGTGCGCTGCTTGAGCAGGCTCACCAGGGACCCCGGGGTCTCCTCCCGGGTCACCATGTCGGAGTCGTAGGCGACGACGACCTTCTTGCCGACGCTCGACAACCGCACCCCGAGGTCGCAGTCCTCCGCGAGGCAGTTCTGGTCCCAGCCCCCGGCCTCGCGCAGCACGTTCGTCCGCACGAAGACGGTGTTGCCGCCCAGCGGGATGAAGCCCTTCTCTGCGTGCAGGTGGAGCCGGCTGCGGAACCAGAAGAAGTACTCCAGGCAGTTGCGCAGGCTGTACCAGCTGGAGTGGAAGTTGATCAGCTGGACGCCGCCCTGGACGACATCGGCCCCGGTGGAGCGGAAGGCGTGGTCGACATGGGCGAGCAGCGCGGGATGCACCTGGTCCTCGGCGTCGAAGACCCCGACGACGTCACCGCGGCAGTGCGGCAGCGCGGTGTTGAGCGCCTTGGGCTTGTTCTTGGCCTCGTGGTGGTCGGTGACCACCCGGACCCGGTCGGGATTCCTCCGGGCCGCCCGCTCGGCGACCTCGGCCGTCTCCGGGTCGTCGTGCCCGACGATCACGATGATCTCGTAGTCGCGGTGCGTGGACTCCAGCAGCCGGTCGATCGTGTGCGCCAGCACGGCCTGCTCGTGGCGGGCGGGCACCAGCAGCGAGAAGGCGAGCCCGGCCTCGCCGTCGGGTCTGGTGAACCGGGTGGCGGCGAGCGTCTCCGGCGTACGCCAGGCGTGCATCTGCCACCACAGCGTGAAGGCCGCCATCCCGAACAGAGCCAGCGAAACAGCGGATATGAACACAGACGCGAACAAAAAGCCCCCCTTGGCCCGCCGGGCAGCGCGCGATGGCGTGACCCGGCTCAACTCCCCGTGGAGGCACCTCAGTTCCGGGCGGGCCCCCATGCCCGCCACCGACGACGCCCCCGACTACCCCCGAACATGCGCGCCCTCCCCAGGCGCGGATCGCTCCCTGCGTGGAGAGATTAAGGGGAAGAAGTGAAGTACAAGGGCAGAACTCATAAAAACTGTGTTTCTTCTGCCAATTGACCCTCAGCGGTTGCAACTGAGCCGATTCTTCAGCTCAGTTGCTTCCGTAGTCGGAGCCGTGCACACAAAGTGCCTGCATACGTAGGCAGTTGGGCGTCCTTCAAGGAGCCTGCGGCCGCGCAGCAACGGCAGTTCCGCACCCTCCGTGCCGGACCCGGCAGGCTCGCCGGCCCCGGCGGCGTCCTCCACGGCCGGCTCCCCCACGGCGACGACCGCGCCGGGCGCCGTGGCGAGCAGCGCGCACCTGTGGAGCTCGCGGGTCGCCGGGTCGCCGGGCGCACCGACGACGGCGACCTCGCGCGGCCCGTCGAGCACCGCCTCGGCCACGGCCAGCCCCCAGCCGACGAAGCGGGGCGCACGCCCGGCGAGCGCCTTCACCACGCCCAACGCCCTTTCGGCGGCGGCCCGGTGGGGCTCGGAGCCGGTGTGCGCGGCGTACGAGAGCAGCGCGCCGGCGGCGGCCGTCCATCCGCTCGGCGCCGCGTTGTCGGTGGGGTCCTGGGGCCTGCGGAAGAGCTCCTCGGCGTCGTGCGCGGTGTCGTAGAGGCTGCCGTCCTCGGCGGCGAACTGGTCCAGCACGGTGCCCAGCAGCAGACCGGCGAACTCCAGCCAGGCGCCCTCGCCGGTGACCGCTGCGAGCGCCAGGAAGCCCTCGGCGACGTCACCGTAGTCCTCGAGAACGCCCTGGTTGCCGCCCGTGCGGCCGTCCTTCGAGGTCCTGGCCAGCCGTCCCCGGTCGTCCATGTGCACCCGCACCAGCAGATCGGCCGCCTCGGTCGCCCGCTCGATCAGGTCCGGCCGTTCGAAGTATGCGCCGGTCTCGGCGAGCGCGGCGACGGCCAGCCCGTTCCAGGCAGCGACGATCTTGTCGTCGCGCCCGGGGCGCGGGCGTCCCTCGCGCGCCTCGAAGAGCCTGCGCCGTACGTCCGCGAGGCGTTCCGCGTCGACGACCCCGGTGCGCCGCGGCAGCTGGAGGACGGAGGCCCCCTCCTCGAAGGTCCCCTCCTCGGTCACCCCGTAGTACTCGGCGGCGAACCGGCCGTCCTCCTCGCCGAGCACGGCGGCCAGCTGCTCCGGCGTCCAGACGTAGAAGGCGCCCTCGACGTGCCTGCCGGTCCCGTCGTCACTGTCGGCGTCCAGCGCGGAGGCGAACGCCCCCTCGGCGGTGCGCAGTTCGCGGACCATGAAGTCGGCGGTCTCCAGCGCGACGCGCCTTGCGAGCCCGGAGCCGGTGGAGCGCCACAGGTGGGCGTAGACCCGGCACAGCAGCGCGTTGTCGTACAGCATCTTCTCGAAGTGGGGCACCACCCACGCCCGGTCCACCGAGTACCGCGCGAAGCCGCCGCCGAGCTGGTCGTAGATCCCCCCGCGCGCCATGGCCTCGCAGGTGTCGGCGGCCATCTGGAGCGCGCCCTCGGCGTCCGTCCGCGCATGGTGCCTGAGCAGGAACTCCACCACCATCGACGGCGGGAACTTCGGCGCCCCGCCGAAACCGGCCAGCCGGATGTCGTACTCACGGGTCAGGCCGAGCAGCGCCTGCGCCATGTCCTCCGGCCCCGGCGCCTGCGCCGCCCCCTCGGACACCGGATACGCGAATTCGCGGCCCCCGAGATCGCGCACGATCTTCGACGCCACCTCCTCGACCTCGTCCCGCCGCGCCTCCCAGGCCCCGGACACCCCTTCCAGGACCTGGCGGAACGACGGCATCCGCTGCCGGGGCTCGGGCGGGAAGTACGTCCCGAAGTAGAACGGCTCCTTGTCCGGCGTCAGGAACACGGTCATCGGCCACCCGCCCTGCCCGGTCGCCGACTGCACCGCCTCCATGTATACGGCGTCCACGTCCGGACGCTCCTCGCGGTCGACCTTGACGTTCACGAAGTGCTCGTTCATGTACGCGGCGGTGGCCTCGTCCTCGAAGGACTCGTGCGCCATGACATGGCACCAGTGGCAGCTGCTGTACCCCACGCTCAGCACCACCGGCACATTCCGCTCCCGCGCCGCCTCGAAGGCCTCGGCCGACCAGGGCCACCAGTCGACGGGGTTGTCGGCGTGCTGGAGGAGGTAGGGGGACGTCTCATGGGCCAGTCGGTTCGCCATGTGTCCATCCTCCCCCAGGGCCGTCGCCCGCCGCCCGCCGCCCACTCACACTGTGGAGACGGACGGCCGAGGTAGGTAGAATGAATCTACGTAGATTCCTTCTATGTAGTTGAAATCTACCTCCAACAGCTGGGTTCCCGGAGCCGTGAAGGGACGCCGCCCCTATGCCCCCTACGCCTTTCGTCGGCCGCACCATGGAGCTCGACGCGCTCCGCCGCCGCCTGGACCGGATCACGGCGACCGGCGCGGGCGGCGCCCTTGCCATCAGAGGGCGCCGCCAGGTCGGCAAGTCGCGTCTGGTCCAGGAGTTCTGCGACCGGGCGCGGGTGCCGTACGTCTTCTTCACCGCGACCAAGGGCACCTCACCGATCGAGGCCCTGACCGCCTTCACGTCCGAACTGCGCGACTCCTGCCTTCCGCCCCAGCGGGATCTCGTCCCCGCGAACCCGCCGACGAGCTGGCCCGACGCATTCCGCATGCTGGCCGGCCTGCTTCCCCCGGGGCCGGGCATCGTGGTCATCGACGAGTTGCCCTGGCTCGCCGAACAGGACCCGGTCTTCGACGGAGCGCTCCAGACCGCCTGGGACCGGCTGCTGTCCGGCCGGCCCGTGCTGCTGCTCCTGCTCGGCAGCGACCTGCACATGATGGAGCGGTTCACCGCGTACGACCGGCCCTTCTACGGCCGCGCGGACAGCATGGTGCTCGGGCCGCTCAACCCGGCGGAGACGGGCGGCGCCCTGGGCCTGGAGGCTGCGGACGCCATCGACGCCCACCTCGTGTCCGGCGGGCTCCCCGGCATCCTCCGCGCCTGGCCGCACGCGACTCCCGCCCTGGACTTCGTCGAGGCCCAGTGCGCCGACCCGGCGTCACCGCTCTTCTCCGTACCCGAGTCCTCGCTGCTGGCGGAGTTCCCGGCGCCGGACCACACGCGACGCGTCCTGGAGGCGGTCGGTGCGGGTGACCGCACCCACGCCAACATCGCCGCGACGGCCGGCAGCCAGAGCGGGGCACTCCCGTCCGGGATACTGTCTCCCCTGCTGCGCCGGCTCACCGAGGAGAAGCGTGTCCTGGCGGTGGACATGCCGCTGTCCACGAAGCCCGGGAAGCCGGCGCTCCACCGCGTGGCCGACAGCAACCTCCGCCTGTATCTCGCGGCCTTGCGCTCCGCCCAGGAGCTCGTCAGACGCGGCCGCCCCGAGGCTGCCTTCCGGACGGTGCGGCGCCGCTGGGCCGCCTGGCGCGGGCGCGCGGTGGAGCCATTGGTCCGCGAAGCGCTGGAGCTTGCCGCGCTGTCCGACTCCCACCAGTTCCCCTGGCCGGACGCCGAGGCCGTCGGCGGCTGGTGGAACCGGCAGTTCAGCCCCGAGATCGACCTCATCGGCGCCGACCGCGCCCCCGTCGCCAGGACCGTGTTCTACGCCGGCTCCGTCAAATGGCTCGGCACCGCCTTCGACCAGCACGACCTGGCCGCCTTGCACCGGGGCGCGGTCCAGGTTCCCGGCTTCGTCCCGGGAACGACCGGACTCGCCGTCGTCTCCCTGTCCGGATCCTCGCTCCCGCCGGGGGCGGCGGGGCTGGAATGGGGACCGGAGGACGTGATCGCGGCTTGGCGCGCGTGACCGTGTGACCGTGACGCCTGGGCGCAGGCGCGTGACGTGAGCACGGCCGCCCCGGCGAACGGTTCAGGCATGCGGCGCCGGCTCGCCTCCCCACGGGAGCACCGCCCACGCCCGGGTGCCCCCCGGCGGGCTCCCGCGCGTCCCCGAAGCCCCAGTCGCCCCGGTACGCCTCCACGGCGTCGGCCAGCCTCCCCGGCCGGTCCCGCCGCCGGGCGTCGCAGTGCGCGGCGAGCAGCGGGTGTCGGTGGGCCGGATGCCCGTCGAAGACGACGACCCTCAATGCGTCCGCGCGGTAGCGCAGCGACAGGTACACGGAGTCGCCGCCCGGTGCCCCGGCCCGGTGGCCGGACAGGGCCGCCGCCGCAGGGCGCTTCGAACGACGGGTGGGCGGCGGAGGATCGGTTCGAGGTTCGAATGTGGGCTCAAAGAGCACTCCAGGCGCCCGGTATGCCTGTTCTCAACTGCAATATGAGCCCACATTCGCGCCGGGTAGCTGCTCACCCCCGAGGAACCGCACCCGCCGCCGGGCACACCTCATGCCCCGGTCGCCCCGTCGACCCCTTCCCTGATCAGGTCGGCATGACCGTTGTGGCGTGCGTACTCCTCGATCATGTGAACCATGATCCAGCGCAGGGAGACTCCCTGCTCGCCGACGTGACCCGCTTCCCTCTCGGACAGGTGGCCGGAGTCGTCCAGTGATGCGGCTGCGACGAGCTCACGGCCTCGCGCGATCTCCGCCTGCCAGGCGGCCGTGGCCTCGTCGAGTCCCCGGTCCGGCAAGAGGGCGAAGCCGTCGCCGTTGCTCTCGCCGAAGACCGGTGGCACGTCCTGCCCCACGAACACGCGCTGGAACCAGTTGCGTTCCACCTCGGCCATGTGCTGGACGAGGCCGAGCAGCGTCATCGACGAGGGTGACGCCGCCGCGAGCCGTAGCTGTTCGTCGGTCAGGCCCGCGCACTTCAGGGCGAGGGTCGCACGGTGAAAGTCGAGCCACGCCTCCAGCATGGCCCGCTCATCGGCATGCGGGGGCGGGATGGGCCGGCCATCGGGTGTCTTCGTCATGCCCCCACCCTTGCAGGCACGCTCTCCGCTGTCGGCGAATCCGCCCGGGTGTTCGGTGTTCGCGGTGCTTGGGTGTCGGTATGGACATCTTGGTTCTGGGCGGAACGGCGTGGGTGGGGCGGGAGTTGTCGCAGCAGGCGACTGGGCGGGGCCACAGGGTGACGTGCCTCGCTCGCGGCGAGAGCGGGGAAGTCGCCGACGGAGCGACGCTGGTGACCGCCGACCGGCGGGAACCCTCGGCGTACGAACCGGTGCTCGACCGCGTCTGGGATGCGGTCATCGAGGTGTCGTGGCAGCCGGGCTTCGTTCGCGAGGCGCTGGACGCGCTGGGCGGCAGGGCCGGGCACTGGACCTATGTCTCCTCCGTCAGCGCCTACGCCTCCCACGGCGTGCGGGACGCGGACGAGTCGGCGGCCCTCCTCGCTCCGACCGACCGGAGCGAGGTCGACCGCGCGTTGTACGGCGAGGCGAAGGTCGCCTGCGAGCAGGCGACGGCGGCCGTCGTGGGGGACCGACTCCTCGTCGCACGCGCCGGTCTCATCGGCGGCCCGGGCGACCACAGCGGACGCTCCGGTTACTGGGTGGCCCGTGCCGCACGCGATCCGCGGGGACCCATGCTGGTGCCCGACGCGCCGGCCATGCCGACCCAGACGGTCGATGCGCGGGACCTCGCCTCCTGGCTTCTCGACGCCGCGGAGACGGGGATCACCGGCACCTACGACGCTGTCGGCCCGGTCGTTCCGTTCGCAGAGTGGATCGAGCTGTCCCGCGCCGTCGGCGGGCACACCGGCCCGGTGGTCACCGCGGACTCGGCCTGGCTGCTCGCGCACGGCGTGGCCGAGTACATGGGACCCGAGTCGCTGCCGATGTGGCTGGCCAGGCCGGGCTGGGAAGGGTGGTCGGCCCGGAACGGGGTCGCCGCGCGCGCTGCGGGGCTGCGCCATCGGCCCCGGGCGGAGCTGCTGGCCGACACGCTGGCCTGGGAACGCGAACAGGGTCTGGACCGGGCCAGACGCGCCGGCCTCAGCGCCGGGCGCGAGCACGAGTTGCTCGAAGCTCTCGGCTGAACGTCCTCGGTCTCCTCCTGTTCGCGCCGCGCCCCGGCTACGTCACGGCGCCGTGCGGGTGCTCTTCGGCGGCATGCGTTCTCCCTCCGCGCTCGGCACGCTTCCGCGCCTGCTCATCCACGGCTGCGTCCCGCAACCGCACGCGGTGCACCGGAAGTTCCTCGGAGAGCCAGGACCTGACCTCGGCTGTGACCGATGTCGGGGCCTGAGCCCGGACCGTATGCCCGTCCGGTGGACCGTCGGTGTGACCTGTGCGCAAGGACGGGCTGCCGCCCGGGTGGTCGAG
Organism: Streptomyces sp. GC420; assembly: GCF_009916105.1. Classification (GTDB taxonomy): domain Bacteria; phylum Actinomycetota; class Actinomycetes; order Streptomycetales; family Streptomycetaceae; genus Streptomyces. Next base: position 19,725 of record NZ_JAAAXQ010000023.1, read on the forward strand.
GACCGTCCGCAGGGCACGGAAGTCGTGGGGTCTGCCGGCCGCCACGGCCCCCACGGGGCGTCCGTTCGCGGTCGCCAGGGCGGCGAAGTCGAAACCGGAGATGTCGCCCTGCACCGTCAGGGAGTCGGCGTCGGCGAAATGACCGGCGATCTGCAGCATGACGCCGTACTGGTCGGTCCACGACCAGGGCACCGCGGTGAAGGGTGTTCCGGCGCCGAGCATGTTCCTCGCGACGGCGGCGCCTTGCTGCTGGGCGTGGTTCCACTGCTCGACGCGCACCCGTCGTCCAAGGACCGGGTCGGGATACAGAGCCACGTCCCCTGCCGCGAAGATGTGCGGATCGCTGGTCGTGCCCAGGGCGTCGACGAGTATGCCGTCACCCACGTCCAGGCCCGCCCGGGCGGCCAGTTCGACGTCGGGCCGCATGCCGACGGCGACCAGCACCGTCTGGGCGTGCCAGTTCCTTCCGTCCCGGGCGGTTGCCACGAGCATGCCGTCCCGCCGGGCGAGTCCGGTGAGCGCGACCCCGGTGTGCACCCGGGTCCCGTGGGCCCGGTGAAGCTCCAGGACGGCGCGGCGCAGGTGGGCGGGCAGCAAACGGCGCAGGGGCTCCTCGTCGGCCTCCAGGACGGTGACGTCGAGTCCCGTCGACCGGGCGGTCGCGGCGACTTCCAGGCCGACCAGTCCCGCACCGATGACCAGCAGCGGGCCGCCGGACTCCAGGTCGGCGCGGAGAGCGGGCACGTCGCCGAGGCCGCGCAGGGTGTGCACATGGTCGTGCCCGGCGGCGTACGGCAGGGTGCGGGCGCGTCCTCCGGTCGCCAGCAGCAGTCTGTCGTACGGCAGCCGGCTTCCGTCGGAGCATTCCAGGGCGCCGCCGGCGATGCCGGTGACCTTCGTGCCGGTGCGCAGTTCGATGCCCAGTTCCTGCCAGGCCGTCGGCGGCTTCAGGCGGAGCCGCTCGGGCGTCAGGGCCCGCTTGACAAGGTCCTTGGACAGCGGCGGACGCCGGTACGGGGGATGGCGTTCCTCGCCGACCAGGAGGATGCGGCCGTCGAAGCCCTCCTCGCGCAGGGTGAGCGCGGCGGTCGCGCCGGCGATTCCGGTGCCGACCACGGCGATGGTGCGGGGCATGGTCTCAGGCACGGGACGCCTCGGCCATCCGGAAGTCGGCCTTGGCGGCACCGCAGTCGGGGCAGGACCAGTCGTCCGGGATGTCCTCCCAACGGGTACCGGGGGCGATGCCTTCCTCGGGCCAGCCCCGCGCCTCGTCGTAGACGAAACCGCACACCAGGCATTCCCAGACCTTCACGCCAACTCCTCGAAGTCGATCTTCTCGCGAACCCCGCAGTCCGGGCAGGGCCAGTCGTCGGGCACATCCGCCCAGGCCGTACCGGCGGGGAACCCCTCGCGCGGCGCGCCGGCAAGCTCGTCGTACACGTAGTCGCAGACGGGGCACAGGTAGCGGCTCATCAGCGGCTCCCGTGGCGGGCGAGGACCCTGCCCCTGTTGCGGGGGTGGATGTTGGCCCGGGTGACGTCACCGTCGTAGTGGGCGAGCAGCCTGGGGTCCATCACGCGCCGCCACAGCGGCGGCACGACGGCGAGCAGGATCATCCCGGCGTACCCGGTGGGCAGTTGCGGGGACTCCTCGAAGTGGCGCAGGGCCTGGTAGCGGCGGGTGGGGTTGGCGTGGTGGTCGCTGTGCCGCTGCAGGTGGTAGAGGAAGATGTTGGATGCGATGTCGTCGCTGTTCCAGCTGTGCTGCGGGGTGCAGCGCTCGTAGCGGCCCGAGTGGGTCTTCTGCCGCAGCAGCCCGTAGTGCTCGAGGTAGTTCACGACCTCCAGCAGGCAGAAGCCGATGACCGCCTGGACCGCCAGGTACGGCAGCACGTCCGGCCCGAACGCGGCGGTGAGCACGGCGAAGAGGGCCGCCGACATCGCCCACGCGCTGAGCACGTCGTTGTGCGGGTTCCACGGGCCCTTGCCCAGCCGGCCGAGCCGCTGCTTCTCCAGGTGCCAGCCCGAGCGGGCGCTGCCGTACACCGAGCGGGGCAGGAATTCCCAGAAGGACTGGCCCAGTCGGGAGCTCGCGGGGTCCTCGGGGGTGGCGACCCGCACATGGTGGCCGCGGTTGTGCTCGATGTAGAAGTGCCCGTAGCAGGTCTGGGCGAGGGCGATCCGCGCCAGCAGGCGTTCCAGCGCGTCCTTCTTGTGGCCCAGTTCGTGCGCGGTGTTGATGCCGAACCCGGCGACGATGCCGATCGTGACCGTCAGCCCCGCCTTGTCCGTGGCCGACAGACCGCCGCGGGACCACAGCCAGCAGGCCAGCACCAGCCCGGCGTACTGGAGGGGCAGGAACAGGTAGGTGCACCAGCGGTAGTAGCGGTCCGACTCCAGCCAGGCCAGGACCCTGTCGGGCGGATTGTCGGAATCCTTGCCGACCAGCAGGTCCACCAGCGGGATCACGCCGAAGACGACCGGCGGCAGAAGCCACCAGAAGTAGCCGTGCCCCGTGACCGCCGCCAGTCCCCACGCCGCGAACGGGAAGGCGGGCAGAACCAGTCCGAGCAACCACAGGTAGCGCTTGCCGTCTCGCCACGCCACCTGCGACGCCGGCGCTCCGAGCGGATACGAGGTCCCCGCCATGACCCACCTCCATTGGACAGTCTGACTGCGAACTGTCCAGAAACTAGACAGTGCCGCACCGGCCGTCAAGATCTCGGACGTTGCTCGTTAGGATGGGGCCGAGATGACGCGCTATCGAGAGTCGGTCCGCTCCATGCTCAAGGAACGGATCCTGGACGCCGCCTACGAGCGGGTCGCGGCCGAGGGCTGGGACCGGCTGAAGATGACCCATATCGCCACCACCGCCGGAGTGAGCCGGCAGACCGTCTACACCGAGTACGGCTCCAAGGCGGCCATCGGCCAGGCGATGGTGATGCGCGAGGTGGAACGCTTTCTCACCGGCATACAGGACCAGCTCCTCGCGCACCCCGGCGACATGAGGGCCGCCATCACCGCCGCCATCGGGTACACCCTGCGCACGGCGGCCGACAATCCGCTGCTCAAGGCCATCCTGACCAGCAGCCGGGGCGGTGACGAGGACCTGCTCTCCCACCTGACGACCCGCTCCGAGCCCCTCCTGGACACCGCCATCGGCATGCTCACCGCCTACACGGCGGAGGTCTGGCCCGAAATCGACGCCCACTCGCGGGACCTGGCCGTCGAAGCGGTGGTGCGCCTGACGGTCAGCCACCTCGTCCAGCCGGTCCTGCCGTCCGACCTCTCCGCGGAACGCATCGCCGAGATCACCATGCGGGTCGCACAAGCCTGAACCGCGCTGTCCGGCAAGGGCACTTCGCGCCATCCGCCTGCCGTCCGCCCCCGCGCACGGACGGGGGCGGCGGCAGCCGGGGCGCAGGATGGCGCACGGACCGGCGCCCAGGATGGTGCGGAGACCGTGTAGGTCGCCCGGCTCCCTGTCGCCGTCGCCCGTCACGCAGGACACTTGACGCCTGAACCGACACGCGAAGGGGGCGCAGATGCCGGGCGGGGCTGGTGCACACGGGCCGGGCGGCGGGCTGAGGGACAGTCACAGGGGTGAGGCGGACCGGCTGTTGGCGCGGGCCGTCGAGGAAGAGGTACGGCGGTCGGGCGGGCGGACGGACGGGGCCGTGCTGCTGGCACGGGCCCGCGGGGCGCTCGACGCGATGGCGGAGACGGCCGCCGAGGAGTACGCGGCGTACACGAGGGCGCTGGACGAGGCGGAGGCCGGGCAGCGGCCGCTCGGCGAACGGCTGAGCAAGGACGCCGTGGGGACCCCGCTGCTGGTGACGGCGGTCGGCGCGGTGGTCGCGCTGGGCGCGGACCTGGCGCTGGGCACGGGTGCCGGTACGGCGCTCGGCGCGGGCGCGGCGGTCGGCGTGGCCGGGGCGGTGGCCACCGTCGCCAAGGCGACGGCGGGGCACTGGCCGGCCGCGCACCACCGGGCCGGCGCCCTGGGCCAGCCGGGCGGGCCCGAGCAGTTGCGGCTCCAGTGGCTGACAGCGCTCGAAGTCCGGGGCATCCGCCCGTTCATCGACCAGCAGCGGGTGCTGGCCGCGGGGACGGGGCCGAGGAAGAAGCCCGGGAAGACCGCGGGGCCCCAGCTGCGCGGCGGCGACAAGAGCGCCGCGGCACGCCGCAGGGCCGTGCTGGAGCAGTCGTTCACCCAGCTTCCCGGTACGGACGGCCCGTTCGCGGGGCGCCGTGAGGAAATGACGAGGATCGCGCAATGGGTGCACGCGGCCCGCGCGAGCACCGAGACGAAACCGACCGTCGTGGTCCTGCACGGGCCGCCCGGCAGCGGGCGCAGCACGCTCGCCGTGCGGGCCGTGCACCATCTGCGGGACCAGTTCCGCGGGGCGGTCCTGGTCGATCTGCGCGGCGGTACGACGGACGAGCCGCCGCTGTCGACGCGCGACGCGCTGCTGCACCTGCTCAACCGGCTCGGCGCGCCCCGCGAGCAGTTGCTGTTCAGGGAGCGGTCCTCGCAGGACCAGCAGGTCAGGCGGCTGAGCGAGGTGTACCACCAGCATCTGACGGGGCTGCCGGTCACCGTCGTCCTGGACGATGCGAGCGACCCCGAGCAGGTGCGTACGCTGATCCCGGAGCGCTCGGACAGTCTGGTCCTGGTCACCAGCCGGGAGCCGCTTCCGCTCGGGGCCGACGTACCGGCCTGGGTGCACCAGCTGCCCGTCGAGGGTCTCGGCGCGGCTGGTGCGCGCGAGCTGCTGCGGGCGGCGGCGACCGGGGATCCGGGGCCCTACGACGATCAATCGGCGGACCGGATCCGTGAGTTGTGCGCGGGGCTGCCGCTCGCCCTGCGGACCGCCGGTTCCTCGCTCGGCCCGCGCGGCTACGGCCGGCTGGCCGGCGAACTCGCGGCGTACGGCCCGGTCGCGCCCGCCGAGCGGGCACTGTGGCTGCGCTACACCGACCAGTCGGAGACGGCGCGCAGGCTGCTGCGGCGGCTCGCGCTCGCCGGGCGGGCGAGCCTCGGCGCGGCGGCCGCGGCGGCGCTCCTCGGCACGGACGAGACCGAGGGCCTGCGGCAGTTGACCGCGCTCGCCGACGCGGGTCTCATCGACCGGGTGCGCGGCAGCCGCTTCCGCCTGCACGACGTCGTACGGGCCTTCGCGCAGGCGCGGCTCGTGGACGAGGAGAACCCGGCGGAGCGCTCCGCCGCCCAGGAGCGGCTGATCCGCAACTACGCCGAACTCGCCGACTCCGTGATCCGCCTGGTCGACGGCAAGAACTCCACCCGCGCCGACCACTTCGGACCGCACGGCTTCACCTCCCTCGACGCGGCCCTGCGCTGGCTGGACGAGGAATCGAGCTTCATCACGGCCGCCGTGCGGCACGCCGACGGCGTGGACCAGTCCGCCGTGCTGCATCTGCTGGGCGCGCTGTGCGACTACTGCCTGCTGCGCGGCGACCTGTACCGCCTCGGTGAGATCAGTGAGCTGACGCAGGCCGTGGACCAGGGGCTGCTGGTCAGGTCGGTGCAGTGGCGTACGGGTATCGCGGCCCGCCAGCTCGGTGAGCTGGACAAGGCCCGTACGACGCTGTCCTCGGTCGTCGACCTGTACTTCGAGGCCCAGCACGAGGCGGGCGCCGCCCGCGCGCTCTGCTCCCTGGGCATCACCCTGCACCACCAGGGCAATCTGCGGGAGGCGGCGGCCAAGCTGCACGAGGCCATGCGGTTGCAGTCGGCGGACGGGCTGCGGGCCGACCGGGCGTGGACGATGCACGCGCTGGCGGCGGTCGAACGCGACCGCGGCCGGGTCGCGGAGGCGCTGGCGCTGCTGAACGCGGCCGTCGAGCTGCATGTGGAGAGCGAGAGCCTGCACGGCCAGGCTTGGGCCCACTTCCAGCTGGGACAGCTGTACCTGCGCATGGGTGACGTCGTGAAGGCGGAGAGCGAACTGCGGCTCGCCCTTGACCTCTACGGCCGCACCCGGGACGGGCGCGGCGAGGCCTGGGCGATGACCCAGCTGGCGCGGGCCCGGCTGGTCGCCGGCGACCCGGCGCCCGCCGTGGACGGGCTGCGGCAGGCGCTGTCCAGGCACCGCGACAACGAGGACGCGCGCGGTGAGGCCTGGACCCGCTACTACCTGGGGCAGGCCCTGGAGGAGCGCGGCGACTACGACACGGCGGTACGGGAGCTGGAGCGGGCCAGGACCGCCTTCTCCCGGATGCGCGACGTGTATGGGCTGGCCTGCGCCCGCCACCACTCGGCGCGCGTCACCCGCGACCAGCGGGCCGCGCAGACCGGGTCGCTGCGCAACAGCGGCTTCGCGCGCCAGCTGCTCGTCGACGCCCGCGCCGACTTCCACCGCATCGGGGTGGCGCACGGCGAGGCGTGGACCTGCCTGGAGCTGGCCGTCGTGGACGCGGGCAACGGGCGCGCGGCCCAGGCCCTCGGCCTGTGCGACGAGGCCGCGGGGCTGTTCGCCTCGTACGGCGACCGGCGCGGCGAGGACTGGGCCCGCTTCCTGCGCTGCACGCTGCTCCCGCTCGCCTCGCCGGGCGGCTCCGAGGTCGGGGCGGCGGTGGCACGCGAGGAACTGGACCGGCTGATCGCGGCCACCCATCCGGCCCGCGACGCCAAGCTGGAGGACTGCGCGGAGGCCTTCGCGCTGGTGCTGGAGCGGGGTGTCGACCTGGACGCGGGCTGGCCGGCCTGGCGCCTGGGCATGGTCCCGAGCCGCCACGCGCGCGAGGTCATGGGGGTGATGGCGCCGGCGTGACGCGTTCCTCCCTGCACCGGACCCTGCACCGGACCCTGCACCGGCCGCCCGGCGCGGGCGGCCGGTGCAGGGTCCGGTGAGGGCAGGGGCAGCGCGGGGGCAGGCCTCGGCGGAACGGGGCCCGAAGCGGGCAACGCGAAACCGGGCCCGGGCCGCCCGTCGCCGGGACCCGGGCCCTGCCGCGGGAGCTCAGGAGCCCTGCGGGCCGGGCTTCGGGGCGGAGCCCGACGGGACCCCGGCCCTGCCGGCCGTGCCCTCCGCGTCCGCGGGCTCGTCGAAGGCGACCTTCCCCATGTGCCGGTGCATCGACTTCATCAGGAACCAGACGGCCAGGCCCATCACCGCGAAGACGATGAAGCCGAGGACGCCGGGGGTCACCTTGTTCTGGTCGAGTTCCTTCGCGAGCGGGACCAGCTGTGCCACTGCCAGGTGTGCGTTCACGTCAGCCATTGTCGCGGATGCCCGCGAAGAGGTCGTCCTCGGGGAGGGAGGTGTCCACGAGAGACTTGGCCAGTTCGTACTCCTCGGTCGGCCAGACCTCCTTCTGGAGCTCCATCGGCACGCGGAACCAACCGCCGTCCGGGTCGATCTGCGTGGCGTGGGCGATCAGGGCCTTGTCGCGGATCTCGAAGAAGTCGGCGCAGGGAACGTGCGTGGTCAGGGTGCGCTCGGTCCGCTGGAAGGTCTTCCAGCGCTCCAGCCACTCGCCGTACGGCGACTCCATGCCGCGCTCCAGCAGCGCCTCGTGCAGGGCGGTCGTGCGCGGCCGGTTGAAGCCCTGGTTGTAGTACAGCTTCTGCGGCTGGAAGGCCGCGCCGAACTCCTCCTCCGGGTACTTCCCGGTGTCCGACGCGCCGTCGAAGGCGATCATCGAGATCGTGTGGGTCATGATGTGGTCCGGATGCGGATAGCCGCCGTTCTCGTCGTACGTCGTGACGACCTGCGGACGGAACTCGCGGATCAGCCTCACCAGCCGGCCCGCGGCGCTCTCGGGGTCCTCCAGGGCGAAGCAGCCCTCCGGCAGCGGCGGCATCGGGTCCCCCTCGGGCAGGCCGGAGTCGACGAAGCCCAGCCACTCCTGCTTGACGCCGAGGATCTGCCGGGCCTCATCCATCTCGCGGGCGCGCACCTCGTGGATGTGCTCCTCGATGTAGGCGTCGCCCTGGAGCTTCGGGTTGAGGATCGACCCGCGCTCCCCGCCGGTGCAGGTCACCACGAGAACGTCGACACCTTCGGACACGTACTTGGCCATGGTGGCCGCGCCCTTGCTCGACTCGTCGTCGGGATGGGCGTGGACACACATCAGTCGCAGCTGCTCACTCTGCACAGTCAAGACTCGATCCCTCGGTGTCTGGTGGTAGAAGGCGGCTTCTATAGTGACGGAATCGAAGGGGTGAAAATTCCGTCTCGCCCCACCCGGCGTCCTCCCAGGAGGAAAGATCATGGCCACCGCGCGTCAGGTGCTTCCCGAGGGCCGGTACGGCCGCTCCGCGGACGAACGCGCGGACCGCAAGCTCAAGATCATCGGCTCGCTGCTCGGCGTCGGCCTGCTGGCGCTGATGGGCTGGTTCGGGCTGCACTATGTCGGCGGGTCCGCGATCAGCGGCGAACTGATCAAGTTCGACGTGGTTTCCGGCACGGAGGCTCAGGCCCACATCGAGGTCCGCAAGGACACGGGGACGGACGGGGTGTGCACGCTCCGTGCGCTGGACGTCGACCACAAGGAGGTCGGCCTCAAGGAGGCCCGCTTCGGCGCGGGCGAGAGCCGGATCGACGAGGTCGTCTCGGTCCGGACGACGGGTCGGGCCACGGCGGTGGAGCTCGTCGGCTGCTCGGCCGACGCCGGCTGAGCCGCGCCCGGGCCCCGGAGCGTCCGTGGCACGGGCACCGGCACCGGCAGGGTGGCCCTGAGCTGGTTCAACGGCGCGTCCGTGAATTATGTCCTCCCCCTTTTCCCGTTGAATTGTTAGGCTCGTGGTTTCGCCCACCCGTAGAGGCACATCCTTTGGGGTAGGGCGATGCTTTGTATTCCCAGTACCTACGAGGAGCACCTGTGACCCAGACGACCGAGAACGTCACCTGGCTGACCCAGGAGGCGTACAACCAGCTCAAGGCCGAGCTGGAGTACCTGTCTGGTCCCGCGCGCACCGAGATCGCGAAGAAGATCGAGGCGGCGCGCGAGGAGGGCGACCTGCGTGAGAACGGTGGTTACCACGCGGCCAAGGAGGAGCAGGGCAAGCAGGAGCTCCGTGTGCGCCAGCTGACCCAGCTCCTGGAGAAAGCGAAGGTCGGCGAGGCGCCCGCGGACGACGGTGTCGTCGAGCCCGGCATGGTCGTGACGATCGCCTTCGACGGCGACGAGGACGACACGCTGACCTTCCTGATGGCCTCCCGCGAGTACGCGAGCGGAGACATCGAGACCTACTCCCCGCAGTCCCCGCTGGGCATGGGCGTGAACGGCAAGAAGGTGGGCGACGAGGCGGAGTACGAGCTGCCGAACGGCAAGAAGGCCTCGGTGAAGATCCTCGACGCCAAGCCCTACCAGGGCTGAGCCTGCGCCGCGCCGCCCCGGTGCCGCGGGATGGCGGCGCACGGAGAACGGGCCGGGTCCCGGACGCGTGAGCAGCGTCCGGGACCCGGCCCGTTCCACGGTTCCCGGCGGGCGGACCGTCACGCCGCCGCCGAGCGGTACTTGCGCACCGCCAGCGTCCGGAAGACCACCAGGATCAGGAGCGACCAGAGCAGCGAGGCCCACACCGGGTGCTGCATCGGCCAGGCCTCGGACTGGCTCACCCCGGGGTTGCCGAAGAGCTCACGGCAGGCCTGGACGGTGGCGCTGAACGGGTTCCAGTCGGCGACGTGCTGCAGCCAGGGCGTCATCTGGCTGGAGTCCACGAACGCGTTCGAGACGAAGGTCACCGGGAACAGCCAGATCAGCCCGCCGGAGGTGGCCGCCTCCGGGGTGCGCACGGACAGGCCGATCAGGGCGCCGATCCAGGAGAACGCGTAACCGAGCAGGAGCAGCAGCGCGAAGCCCGCCAGCACCTCGCCGACGCTGGTGTGGGTGCGCCAGCCGACGAGCAGCGCGACGACGGCGAGGACGACGAGGGTGAGCGTGGTCTGCACGAGGTCGGCCAGGGTACGGCCGGTGAGGACCGCGCCGCGGGCCATGGGCAGCGACCGGAAGCGGTCGATGAGGCCCTTGTGCATGTCGTCGGCGATGCCGGCACCGGCGCCCGCGGTGGCGAAGGTGACGGTCTGGGCGAAGATGCCGGCCATCAGGAACTCGCGGTACACGCCCGGTTCGGTGGTGCCGCCGATGTTCATGGAGCCGCCGAACACGTAGCTGAACAGCACGACGAACATGATCGGCTGGATCAGCCCGAAAATGATCATCTCGGGGATCCGCAGCATCCGCAGCAGGTTGCGCTTGGCCACGACCAGGGAGTCCCGCACGGAGCCGACAATGCCCCCGGCCCCCTTCGGCACAGGGGTGCGCACGGCGTCGGTCACGGTGGTCATGCCCGCTTCTCCTCTTCTTCCTTGGCGTCCTCGGCCGCGTGGCCGGTGAGTGAGATGAAGACGTCGTCCAGCGTCGGCCGGCGCAGTCCGATGTCGTCGATGCCGATCCCGCGGGTGTCGAGTTCCCTGATGATCTCGGCGAGCAGCTTGGCGCCACCGGTGACGGGGGCGGTCAGCTGCCGTGTGTGCTGCTCGATGGCGACCTCGCCCCTGGCGAAGCCGCGCAGCACCTCCTCGGCGACGGTGAGCGACTCCCGGTCGTGCACGACGACCTCGACGCGCTCGCCGCCCGTGCGGGCCTTGAGCTGGTCGGAGGTGCCGCGGGCGATGACCTTGCCGTGGTCGACGACGCAGATGTCGTGGGCGAGGTGGTCGGCCTCCTCCAGATACTGCGTGGTGAGCAGCAGCGTCGTGCCGCCGGCGACGAGTTCCTTGATGACCTCCCACAACTGCTGGCGGTTGTGGGGGTCGAGGCCGGTCGTCGGCTCGTCCATGAACATCACGGGCGGCTGGACGACGAGGGCGGCGGCGAGGTCGAGACGGCGGCGCATGCCGCCGGAGTACGTCTTCGCAGTCCGGTCGGCGGCGTCGGTGAGGTTGAAGCGCTCCAGGAGCTCGCCCGCGCGCGCCTTCGCCGCCCGGCCGGACAGCTGGTAGAGCTGGCCGACCATCTGAAGGTTCTCGCGTCCGGTCAGGTACTCGTCGACGGCGGCGAACTGGCCGGACAGCCCGATGCTGCGGCGCACCTCGTTCGGGTGCTTCACGACATCGATCCCGGCGACGACGGCCCTGCCGCTGTCGGGCCGGAGCAGGGTGGTCAGGACGCGCACGGCGGTGGTCTTGCCGGCGCCGTTGGGCCCGAGCAGGCCGAGGACCGTTCCCTCCGGCACGTCGAGGTCGACGCCGTCCAGGGCCCTGACTTCGCCGAAGGTTTTCACCAGGCCTTCGGCGTAGATGGCGCCAGGCATGTGAATCTCCGCATTCTCCACAGCAGTGTGGGTCGGGAAGTAGTGGTGGACATACCGGACTTGCCCCGCCCGGCACAGGGTTGACGGAGCCTCAGACTAACGCGATACATCGCGTTACTCAATAACCTGGTACCCCGCCCTTCGGAGGGCCGCGCCCACTTCGGCGCAGTGCTCCGGACCCTTCGTCTCCAGGTGCAGCTCCACCTCCGCCTCAGTGATCTTCAGTCGCGGGACCGTGCGCACGTGCCCCACGTCGAGGACGTTAGCGTCGACCACTGACAACACCCCCAGAAGCGTCGCCAGCGCCCCCGGGCGGTCGGTCAGCCGCAGCCTCAGCGACAGGTAGCGGCCCGCCGCCGCCATGCCGTGCCGGAGGATGCGCTGCAGCAGCAGCGGATCCACATTGCCGCCCGACAGCACCGCGACGACCGGCCCCTCGAAGGAGCGCGGATCGCTCAGCAGCGCCGCCACGGGGCTGGCACCGGCCGGCTCGACGACCATCTTGGCCCGTTCGAGACACAGCAGCACGGCGCTCGAAAGCGCGTCCTCGGAGACCGTACGGACCTCGTCCACCAGATCGCCAATGATTTTGAACGGCACCTCGCCAGGCCGCCCCACCTTGATGCCGTCCGCCATCGTCGAAGGCGCCTCGACGGACACCGGGCGGCCCGCGGCGAGCGAGGGCGGATACGCCGCCGCACCCTCCGCCTGGACGCCGATGACCCTGATGTCGGGCCGCACCGCCTTGACCGCGACCGCGACGCCGGCCGCGAGCCCGCCGCCGCCGATACCGACGACGACGGACCGCACCTCGGGGCACTGCTCGACGATCTCCAGGCCGAGCGTGCCCTGGCCCGCGATGATGTCGGGGTGGTCGAAGGGGTGGATGAACACCGCTCCGGTCTCGCGCGCGTACTCCCGCGCCGCGGCCAGCGTGTCGTCCACGACCTGGCCGCGCATCCGCACCTCGGCTCCGTACTCCCTGGTCGCCGCCACCTTCGGCAGCGGGGCACCGACCGGCATGAAGACGGTGGAGCGCACCCCGAGCAGCGAGGAGGCGAGGGCGACGCCCTGCGCGTGGTTGCCCGCGCTGGCGGCCACCACTCCGCGGGATCGTTCCTCCGCGCTCAGCCCGGCGATCCGCACGTACGCGCCGCGCAGCTTGAAGGAACCGGTGCGCTGGAGGTTCTCGCACTTGAGATGGACCGGGGAGCCCACCAGGCCGGAGAGGTGGCGGCTGCCCTCCATCATCGTCGTCCTGACGACACCGGCGAGCAGTTTGTGCGCGGCCCTTATGTCCTCGGCGGTCACCGCGTGCGACTGCCCGCGACCGGGCACGTGCGGGGCCCGGAGGCCGTGCGGGTCATGCGGACCGCGGGGGTCCTGGGGCGCCTGGGCTCGGTGCGCCGGGCGGTGCGACCGGTGCCGGTACGGGTCCTGCGGATCGTGCGGGTCCTGCGGGTCGTGCGAAGGGCCGTACGTGCTCTCGCTCATGCCCGCAAGTCTGGCAGTTCGGGCACTCCGATGAACCTTGGCCAAGACATTGCACACCGCCGTACATCGTTTTCCGGAGGCCAGGTACGGACACCCGCTCCTCCGCGTACTCTGTCCCCCAACCTACCGACCCCACACAAAGTGAGACCCGGCCATGCCCACGACCCAGGACATGACGACCGACCTCGAGTCCGGCGTTCTCGATGCCCTTCAGCACCAGGTGGCCGTCTTCGCCAGGCGCGCCGAGCAGACCAGGCTCGGCGGAGTCGGACAGGTCCGCAACTCCATGGACCGCGCCGCGTACCTGCTGCTCAACCGGCTGGACCAGGAGGGGCCCATGGGTGTGAAGGCGCTCGCCGCGGGCATGGGCATCGACTCCTCGACCGTCACCCGCCAGGTCGCCCCGCTCGTCGACACCGGGCTGGTCAAGCGAACCTCCCACCCCGAGGACGGACGTGCCGTCGTCCTCCAGCTCTCCCCGCGCGGCCTCGCCAGGCTGGAGGAGGTCCGCGGCTCCCGGCGCGAACTCATGCGTCAGGTGACCGAGGGCTGGACCCCTCAGGAGCGCGACTCCTTCACCATGCTCCTCACCCGTTTCAACTCCGCGCTGTCCTCCCTCCAGGCGGCGCACGCCACCCAGGACACCCAGGAGACGGACGTGCCCCCGGCGTCCTGACCCGCGACCACCGCCCTCTTGACCGGTGGCACCCGCTCCTGCACTCATAAGAGGGAGGAGGCAGGAGGCGCGCGGTGCGAGAGCGGCAGACCGATCGCCGAGCCCGCAGGGCCCGGGAGTTCCAGGCGTTCGTCGGGGGTGCGGGCGGACGGCTGCTGCATGCCGCGACGCTGCTCACGGGGGACGGGGCGGCGGCCCGGCGGCTGCTCACGGGGGACGGGGCGGCGGCCCGGCGGCTGCTCGCGCGCGCCCTGGCCGACACCTACGCCGACTGGGACCGGCTGCGCGGCGAGGACCCGTACGACCACACCCGCCGGCAGCTCGCGATCCGCTTCGCCCACACCGCCTGGCGGTACCGGCGCGGCGGCGACGGCGTGCTCGGACGGCTGACCCCGCAGCAGCGGCTGATCCTCGTCCTGCGCCTGTACGAGGGGGTGGCCGAGGAACAGACGGCCGCGCTGCTCGGCCTCCCCGCGGAACGCGTCCGGGTCATCTGCGCCCGCGCGGTCGGCACCCTGCGCGCCGGACCGCCGCAGGCGCGGCGCCGCCCCCGGGTCGCGGAGGCGGTCCGATGAGCGTGCCGGACCACGGGGAGGCGGAGGTCCGGCGTCTGCTGGACGGGCCCCATCCCGCGGTGCCGCCCGATCTGGGCCGCGCCGCCGCCGAACGCGGTGAACGGCTGCTGCGCGGACGCCGCCTGCGGCGGCGTCTGACCTGGCTGCTGCTGTTCGCGGCCTTCGTGGCCCTCGTCGTATGGACCTCGGTCAACGATCCCTGGGCCGAGGACCCGATCGACACGACGCCGCCGCTGGTCGGGTGGTGACCCCGCCCCGCTCCTCGCGCGGCCCTGCCGGCACCGGGCGGACGGAGCCGTCCGCCCGGCATGACGGGAGCGGGGCGTCAGCCCAGCGCCTGCTGGAGGTCGGCGAGCAGGTCGTCGACGGCCTCGATGCCCACCGACAGCCGTACGAGATCGCCCGGCACCTCGAGCGCGGAGCCCGCCACGGAGGCGTGGGTCATCCGGCCCGGGTGCTCGATCAGCGACTCGACGCCGCCCAGCGACTCGCCGAGCGTGAACAGCCGAGCGCGGTCGCAGACGCCGACCGCCGCCTCCTCGCCGCCCGTGACACGGAACGACACCATGCCGCCGAAGGCCTTCATCTGCTTGGCGGCGACCTCGTGCCCCGGGTGCTCGGGCAGACCCGGATACAGCACGCGCGAGACCTTCGGGTGCGAGGCCAGCATCTCGACGACCCGGGCGGCGTTCTCGCTGTGCCGGTCCATCCGCACCGCGAGCGTCTTGATGCCGCGCTGCACCAGCCACGCGTCGAAGGGCCCGGCCACGGCGCCCATCGCGTTCTGGTGGTAGGCCAGTTCCTCGCCGAGTTCCGCGTCGGCCGCGATCAGCGCGCCGCCGACGACGTCGGAGTGACCGCCCATGTACTTCGTCGTGGAGTGCAGTACCACGTCGGCGCCGAGCGCGATCGGCTGCTGGAGGTAGGGGCTGGCGAAGGTGTTGTCGACGACGAGCTTCGCGCCCGCGCCCCGCGCGATGTCGGCGATCAGCGCGATGTCGGTGATGCCGAGCAGCGGGTTGGAGGGGGTCTCGACCCAGATGACCTTCGTACGGTCGTTGACCGCGGCCCGCACCGCGTCGGGGTCGGAGGTGTCGGCGACGGAGAAGTCCACGCCCCACCGCGCGACCACCTTCGCGAACAGCCGGAAGGTGCCGCCGTAGGCGTCGTTCGGGATGACGACATGGGCGCCGGGGTGCAGGACCGTGCGCAGCAGGCAGTCCTCCGCCGCGAGCCCGGACGCGAAGGCGAGGCCGCGCCGGCCGCCCTCCAGTGCCGCCAGGTTCTCCTCCAGCGCGGTGCGGGTCGGGTTGGCCGAGCGGCTGTACTCGTAGCCGCCGCGCAGACCGCCGACGCCGTCCTGCTTGTACGTGGAGACTTGGTAGATCGGAGTGACGACGGCCCCGGTCCGGGGGTCGGCCTCCTGACCCGCGTGGATCGCAAGGGTCTCGAAGCTTTGCTGGTCGCTCATAAGCCCCGAGGGTAGTTCGTCGCGGGGGTTGCGAGCAGGTGGCGATCGGCAGGCGCGCCCTCGGGCATCCGGTCCGGCGACGGACGGCACCGCCCCGCACCCGCCAGAGCGATGGGTGCGGGCATCGGACCGCCCAGGCCCGACCGGGTACCCCGGGGCGTGAGGAACCCCGCCCCCGCATTCCCGGACCACGGACACGATCCGCGCGTGCCGGAAGCGGAGCGAAAGCGGGTGACCGGCGTACCCAGCACCGCTCGGGGCACGCGGCTGAGCATGAGTTCCGGCGACAGGGCCCACTCCCGCTCAGCTTTTGGGAACGGTGCTTCGTCTGGTTCGCTTGTAGGCATGGAGATTCTCTGGGTCCTGATGGCCGTGCTGATGATCGTCTCGGTTCTGACATGGCGGGGCCGGCGCGGCGGCGGTATCCGGCTGGCCAGGCCGGGCGACACGGACGCCGCCGACCCGGCGAACTACGGCTTCGTACGGCAGGAACTGCTCGACGTACGGCTGCCGGGCCCCGACCAGGACCTGGTCGACGTACTCGAACTCGTGCAGCGCACCCAGGACTGGCGGGCCGCCTCCCAGCTCCTCGCGGGCACCCCGAAGGAGGGCGAGCTGCGCTGGCAGCGGGTGCAGGCCTTCGCGGGCGCGGCCGCCGTGGAGCTGGCGCAGCAGCCGGGCAAGGGCGGTCTGTGGCTGCGCAACTGGCGCCTGGAGTCGCCGAAGGACCCGGGCGGCGCCGCGGTGCACGCCGAGTTCCTGGTGCAGCAGGCGTGGCGGTCCTCGGGCGGCGTCGGCTCGCAGGACCACCGGATCATCCTGGAGGAGGCCCGTACGGCGTGCGGCGAGGCGGCACTGCTGGCTCCGGGCGACCCCGTCCCGTACATCATCGAGCTGGCCGTCGGGCGCGGCCTCGGCTACGGCCGTGAGGACTTCGAGGCGCTGTGGGCGAAGGTCGCCGAGCGGGCCCCGCATCACATGGGGGCGCACCTGGCCGCACTGCACTACTGGTGCGAGAAGTGGCACGGCTCGCGGGAGCTGGCCGACGTCTTCGCCCGGCGCGCTGCGGGCTCCGCGCCCACCGGCACGCTGCTTCCCGCGCTTCCGCTGTTCTCGCTGTACGAGAACATGCCCGACCTGATCGTGGGCCAGAGCTTCTACCAGGGCGAGGCCGTCTCGCGGGCCCTCGAGGGCGCCCTGCACGCCGTGTACGCGGTCTCGGACCGGGACAACCCGGTCCTGGCGCACGTCCGCCACCTGCTGATCTTCTTCCTTGTGCGCGCCGAGCGCTGGGCGGAGGCCCTGGACCAGGTCAAGCACGTCGACGGCTATGTGGGCGCGCTGCCGTGGTCGACGGGCGCGGAACCGGCCGCGGAGTACGCCGTGTACCGCGCGCTGGCCGTCGCGGGATACGAGGCGAACGGCGGCAGCCCGGCGACGCTGCTGAGCTGAGCGCCGCGGAACGGGGTGCCGCGCGGACGCGGCGCGCGGCCCGGCCACCCGGTGGGCAGCCCGGGCCATTACCGCGGGCCGACCGCCGCGGAACGCCGGACACCGTGGAACGCCGGACACCGCGCGGCCACCCGGGTCGATCGCCGCGGATGGCGCCCGGCCGCGCGTCTGCGCCGTTTGCGCAGGTCAGAAACCATTTGGCGGCCTTTGAAACGCGTTGCCGATCGTCCACACATTCGGGCATACTCCGGGTCTTTCCCAGATCAGTTCCGTGGGGGGACTCTGCCCGATGGGCGCAACTCTGCGCGCGCTGCGCGCCCTTGTCCTGCTCGCCGGGTTCCATCTCCTCGGCGTCCTCATGCTGGCGGCGCTCGCCGCCATGGACTACGCCCTGTACCTGTGGACGCCGTCCGGCCTGGCCGTCAAGCTGTACGTGGTCTCGGTCCTCCTCGCGATCCCCGTGGTGCGAGGCGTGTTCATGCTCCGCACCCCGAAGGACGACGCGCCGGACGGACTGCCCGTCGCCGAGGCCGACGAGCCCGCGCTGTGGGCCGCCGTCCGCGAACTCGCCGAGCGGGTCGGCACCCGCGCACCCGCCGAGATCGTCCTCACCGCCGACGTCAACGCGGCCGTCGCCGAGGACGCCCGCCTCCTCGGCCTGATCCCCGGCCGGCGCCGCCTCTACCTGGGCGTACCGCTGATGCAGGGCCTCAGCGAGGCCCAGCTGCGGGCCGTCCTCGCCCACGAACTCGGCCACTACTCCAACGCCGACACCCGGCTCGCCGCGATCATCGTGCGCGGCCGCGCCCAAGTGCTGCGCACCATCCGCCACTTCGAGGAACGCGCCGAGAGGACGGAGGGACGCGAGCGTACCCGCCAGGAGAAGAAGGCCGCCAGGGCCGCCGCCAAGGGCAAGAAGGCCAGGACCGTAGACACCGGCGGCGCGGGCATCACCTACCGGGCGATGGCCCGGATCTACACGGCGTACGCCAAGCTGTACTTCCGCGCCACCCAGTCCGGCTCCCGCCGCCAGGAGTACGCCGCCGACGCGGCCGCCGCCCGGATCGCCGGCCGCGAGGCGACCGCCTCCGCACTGCGCGAACTGCCCGTCCTTGACTCCGCGTTCGGGTTCTACATGAGCTCGTACGCCCTGCTCGGCGCCGACGCGGGCCTGCTCCCGCCGCGCGGCGAGGTCTTCGGCGGCTTCGGCCGGCTGCTCGGCGCCCGCGAGCTCGAACTGCTCCCGCTGCGCTCCCGGCTCCCCACCGGCCCCGTCTCCCCGTACGACTCGCACCCGCCCATCGCCGACCGGGTCCGCCGCATCGAGGAACTGCCCGCCGACGGACGCACCGGCGAGGCCAAGGGCGCCGCGCTCTCGCTCCTCACCGATCCCGGCCGTACCGTCACCGCGCTGGAGGACGCCGTACTGACCCAGGAGGCCCTCGCCTTCCGGCGCGCCGCCGACTGGCAGGAACTCCTCGACCACGCCATGGCGGCGCGGCTCGCCGGCGACGACACGCCGCTGCACCGGGCCCTCGCCCTCTACACCCGGCAGCGGCCCACCCTGCCCGCGCTGCTGCGGATCATCGACGAGGGCCGGCTGTGGAAGGTCGCCCAGCGCCTGCCCCTGTCCGACGAGGCCGCCGCCGCCAAGGGCCGCGCCTTCCGCGAGTTCGTACGCCCCGCCCTGGGGCAGGGCCTCCACCGGATGGTCCTCGCCGACCTCGGCGGCCGCGGCCTGCTGCGCTGGGAGTTCTCCTGGTCCGAGGCGGCCACCGTGCACCTGCCCCCGGGCCCGGACGGTTCCGGACCCGACCTGCCCACCGCCATCGACGCGGCCCTCGCCGACCGCCCCGACACCCGTCCCCTGCGCGCCCTGCTCCCCCAGCTCACCGAGGAACCTTCGTGACCGTCCTGCTCTGGGTCGTCCTGACCCCCGTCGTCCTCGCCGTACTCGGCATCGGACTCTACTTCGGCACCGCCATCGTCAAGGGCGCCATCGAGGGCTGGCGCGAGGGCACGTCCGGCGACAACGCGCTCCCGGACGAGGCAGCCGCCCTCGGCCTGCTGCCCGCCGAACGGCAGAACACCGGGTCCGCCGGTCCCCTGCCCGCCGCGCTCACCTCCGCCGCGGCCGCCGCGGAGAAGGGCGACTGGCAGCCCGCGGCCGCCCTGCTCCAGGACATCGGCGAGGACTGGGAGCGCCGCTCCCATGCCTCCTACCGGCTGGCGGAAGCCGCCGTCAAGGACGACGACTGGCTGCTCGCCTGGGAGAACGCCCGGCCCGAGGACCCCGGCGCCGCGCTGGTCCGCGCCCGCAGCAGCGTCTCCCTCGCCTGGGAGATACGCGGCGCCAAGCGCGCCAAGTACACGACGGCCGAGCAGTTCGAGGGCTTCCACCGCACCCTCGCCCGCGCCCGCGAGGACATCGCCCGCGCCGCCG
>NZ_JAAAXQ010000240.1 GCF_009916105.1 Streptomyces sp. GC420
TCGACCAGCAGATCGAGGCCCAGTGGGAGGCGCGCGCGGAACGGCAGCGGCTGCTCAGGGAACGACCGAACACGGCGTACGGCTTCATCCTGGAGGAGCACCTGTTCCTGCGCGGTACGGGCGGGCCCGGCCCCGGCCAGGGGTCAGGGCGGGCCGGGGCCGGGCGGGGATGCCGTCAGCCGGTGCGGCGGCGGACGGCGTGGGCGTGCAGGACCGAGGCCACCAGGGCCAGCAGGACGACGGCCGCCGCGAGGACGGCCGAGGCCACCGGGGTGGCACCGGTCAGGAGGGTGGCCGTCGCCGTCACGGGCGCCGCGACGAGCGCGGCGAGCAGCGTGACCAGGACGGTCCGCACCGGGACGGCCGGCCGCCCCGGAGGCGGTACGCGCAGGGCGGCCCAGCAGTGGGCGTCCTCGCGGCGCTCGCGTCCGCGCCGTACCGCGGCCAGGACGCGCAGCACGAGCGTCGCGGCCGCGCCGGCCGCTGCGGCCGTGAGCGGAACCGCCCACGGCGCGGGCAGCAGGAGCAGCACCGCGAGCAGCGCCGTGGTGCTCCACCCGGTCAGACAGGACGCGGCGGCCAGCCGCCGCGACACGGGCCGGTCGGCGCCGGCGCGTACGTCCGCCACGGCGGGCAGGTACCAGACGCATCCGGACGCGGAGAGTACGCCGGCCGCCAGGGCCGGTACGGCATGGGACACGGTCTCGCTCCTCCTCAGTGCTGCGCGGCTTCCAGCGCCGCGACCTCCGGGTGGTGCAGGTCGAACGCCGGGGACTCGCTGCGGATACGGGGCAGGGAGGCGAAGTTGTGCCGCGGCGGCGGGCAGGACGTGGCCCACTCGAGCGAACGGCCGTAACCCCACGGGTCGTCGACCTCGACCTTCTTGCCGTACTTCGCCGTCTTCCAGACGTTGTAGACGAACGGCAGGACCGACAGGCCGAGCAGGAACGAGCCGATCGTGGAGATGGTGTTGAGCGCCGTGAAGCCGTCGGCGGCCAGATAGTCGGCGTACCGGCGGGGCATGCCCTCGACGCCCAGCCAGTGCTGGACGAGGAACGTCATGTGGAAGCCCGCGGTGAGCGTCCAGAAGGTGATCTTTCCGAGGCGCTCGTCGAGGATCTTGCCGGTGAACTTCGGCCACCAGAAGTGGAAGCCGGCGAACATCGCGTACACCACCGTGCCGAAGAGCGTGTAGTGGAAGTGCGCGACGACGAAGTACGTGTCCGAGACGTGGAAGTCGAGCGGCGGCGAGGCCAGGATCACGCCCGTGAGACCGCCGAAGGTGAAGGTGACGAGGAAGCCGGTCGCCCACAGCATCGGTGTCTCGAAGGACAGACTGCCCTTCCACATCGTGCCGATCCAGTTGAAGAACTTCACACCCGTCGGCACGGCGATCAGGAAGGTCATGAACGAGAAGAACGGCAGCAGCACACCACCGGTCACGTACATGTGGTGCGCCCAGACGGTCACCGACAGGCCCGCGATCGAGATCGTCGCCCCGATCAGGCCGATGTAGCCGAACATCGGCTTGCGCGCGAACACCGGGACGATCTCACTGACGATGCCGAAGAACGGCAGCGCGAGGATGTAGACCTCGGGGTGCCCGAAGAACCAGAACAGGTGCTGCCACAGCAGCGCCCCGCCGTTCGCGGGGTCGAAGATGTGCGAACCGAACCTGCGGTCGCACTCGAGGGCGAACAGCGCGGCGGCCAGCACCGGGAAGACCAGCAGGATCAGGATGCCCGTCAGCAGCACGTTCCAGGTGAAGATCGGCATCCGGAACATCGTCATGCCCGGGGCGCGCATGCAGATGATGGTGGTGATGAAGTTGACCGCTCCGAGGATGGAACCGAAGCCCGACAGCGCCACGCCCATGATCCACATGTCGGCGCCGACGCTCGGCGAGTGGATGGCATCGGACAGCGGGGCGTAGAGGAACCAGCCGAAGTCCGCCGCGCCCTGCGGGGTCAGGAAGCCGGCGGCGGCGATCGTCGAGCCGAAGAGGTACAGCCAGTACGCGAGCATGTTCAGACGGGGGAACGCCACGTCCGGCGCGCCGATCTGCAGCGGCATGAGCCAGTTGGCGAAGCCGGTGAACAGCGGCATCGCGAAGACCAGCAGCATGATCGAGCCGTGCATCGTGAACGCCTGGTTGAACTGCTCGTTCGACAGGATCTGCGTGCCGGGGCGCGCCAGCTCGGCCCGCATCACCAGCGCCATGGCACCGCCGACCAGGAAGAACACGAAGGCCGAGACGAGGTAGAGCGTTCCGATCTTCTTGTGGTCCGTGGTGGTCAGCCACTCCACCGGTATGCGCCGGCGTCGCACCGGCCGCGCGGCCGCCGGGGTCCGATCGGGGCCGGGCCGTTCGGCCACGGTCCCCTTCGTATTGGTTCCGTCCACCGGTGTGCGTCCTCCATCTGTGCCTGGTGCGGGGAAACACCGGGAGGACCGGAGAGACGCGGGGGACGGCTCCGGATACCTCCCGGCCGCCCCATGATCAAAGGACCGTCCCGATGGTGACAGGGCCGAACAGTCCATGCGTAGGGCCGAACGGTCCCTGGTGTGACGTCCCCCGAACCGTCGGGACACCGGGCCCCGCCCGGTTGGGCCGTTCGGTCCCGGGCAGGTACCCAGCGGACCCTCGCGCCGCCGTGGAGCGGCTGCGAGGCTTGCAGCACATTCCCCGAGGAGGTACGTGACCATGCCCCGCACCGTCACCGTCGGCCTGGACGGTTCACCCGAGAGCCACTGCGCCGCGGACTGGGCCGCCCGTGAAGCGGAAGCACGCGGGCTGCCCCTGCGCCTCGTGCACGCCTGGGAGGTGCAGCACTACACGTACGCACCGATGGCAGGCATCTACGCCGTACCCGCCGGGGAGGATCCGCAGCGCCACTGGGCCGAGCGGGTCCTGCGGGAGACGCAGGCCCGGCTGAAGGAAGGCCACCCCGGCCTCAGGATCACCGGGGACTCCGTCCCCGACCATCCGGTGCTCGCCCTGACCGAGGCGGCCCGCGAGGCCGAGATGCTGGTCCTCGGCTCGCGCGGGCTCGGCTCGGTCGCCGGGTTCCTGGTCGGCTCGGTGGCCGCCGCGGTCGTGGCCCGCGCCGAGCGGCCCGTTGTGCTCGTCCGGGCCGGAGTGAGCGCCGAGGACGAGCACCTGCCGGACGCCGACGGATCGCCCTGCCTCACCACCGAGTACCGTGACATCGTTCTCGGCCTCGATGTGCGGGAGCCGGCCGACGGCGTCCTCGAGTTCGCCTTCGAGACGGCCGCGCGCCGCGGCGCCCCGCTGCGCATCGTGCACGGCTGGAGCCTGCCGCCGTACTACGCCTACGGCGTCGCGGTCGACGCAGGGCTCACGGCCGAGCTGAACACAGAGGAACAGCGCAGGCTGAGCGAGGTGCTCGCCCCGTGGCGGGAGAAGTTCCCCACCGTCGAGGTGACCGAGCAGGCCGTCATCGGCGGGGCGGGCTCCCACCTCGTGGACGCCTCCCGTGAAGCGGGACTCGTCATCGTGGGCCGCAAGGCGCGCCGCGCTGCGGTCGGCGCGCACATCGGTCCCGTCACCCACGCACTCCTGCACCACTCGGCCGCGCCTGTGGCGGTGGTCCCGCACCACTGACGGCGCGCGACCGGGGGAAGGGGGGAGCGGTACGGCCGGTGCGCGAGGAGCGGCGCGCACCGGCCGCAACCCGCGGCGGTGGCCGTCCGGCGGCCGGCGTCCCGCCGCACTATGGTGATCCGTGCGGACGGAGCCGCCCCTCCGGCCGCCGCGGCACAGGTCCCCGAGGGAGGCACCATGCCGGACGACAAGACCGTCACCGCGTTGGTCGCCGACGCGACGACCGCCCCGTCCATGCACAACGCGCAGCCGTGGAAATTCCGCTACCTGCGTGAGAGCGGCACGTTCGAGCTGTACGCCGATCTGGACCGTGCCATGCCCACGACGGACCCCAGGAACCGCGCCCTCTACCTCGGCTGCGCGGCGGCCCTGTTCAATCTGCGGGTCGCCCTCGCGCACCACGGACTGCCGGCCGAGGTCCGGCTGCTGCCCGATCCCGCCCAGCCCGAACTGCTGGCCACCGTGCGGACCGCCGGCCGCGGAGGGGCACCGGCGGAGGACGCGGGGGCGGCAGGCGGGCTGGCGCGGCTCCACCCGACGCTGCGCCGCAGGCACACCAGCCGCTACCCCTACTCCGACAAGGACATCGCCGAGCCCGTGCGGGCCGGGCTGAGGGAGGCCGCCCGCCGCGAGGGCGCCATGCTGGTCTTCCCCTCCGCGTGGCACCGTGAGTTCCTGCTCGAACTCGTCCGGGACGCCGAGGGCCGCGACGCCGCGGACCCGCGGCGCTTCGCGGACATCGAGCGCTGGACCAGGCTGGGCGTCGCCGACTCGGACACCGCCACGGAGGGCATCCCCGAGTACGCCTTCGGGCCCCGCAAACGCGACGGGCACGCTCCCGTGCGCGACTTCGCGGGCCGCAGGAGGATCGCCGACCGCGGCGGCGCCGTCTTCGAGGGAAACCCCCATCTCGCCATCATCGGCACCCACGACGACCACCCCGTCGACTGGCTGCGCGCCGGCCAGGCCATGGAGCGGGTCCTGCTGTACGCCACCGCCGAGGACCTGGCCACCTCGCTGACCTCGCACGCCCTGGAATGGTCCGACCTGCGGGAACTGGTCCGCGATCCGCTGTCGCCGATGGGCTTCGTCCAGATGGTCGTGCGCATCGGCTACGGCCCCATGGGCCCGGCCTCACCGCGTCGGCCGGTACGCGACGTCCTCGACCTGGTCTGAGCACCTTCTACCAGCGGCCCGCCCGCCCGGCGCCGTGGCCCGGCCTGTGCCGGCGCCTGCGCTCGGTCTGCCGGGCCGCGGCGCGCCCTGTGGTCCGGTTCGGCGGCGGGGCGGCGCCCGGCTGGGTCGCCCGGCCTGCGGCCCGGTCGCCCCGGGCCCGGTGGGCACGCCGGCTGCGCCGGCGCCTGCGCTCGGTCCGCGGCCGGTCCGTGGCGCGCCTTCCGGTCCGGCCTGTGGTCCGGTTCGGCGGCGGGGCGGCGCCCGGCTGGGTCGCCCGGCCTGCGGCCCGGTCGCCCCGGGCCCGGTGGGCACGCCGGCTGCGCCGGCGCCTGCGTTCGGTCCGCGGCCGGTCCGTGGCGCGCCTTCCGGTCCGGCCTGTGGTCCGGTTCGGCGGCGGGGCGGCGCACGGCTGGGTCGCCCGGCCTGCGGCCCGGTCGCCCCGGGCCCGGTGGGCACGCCGGCTGTGCCGGCGCCTGCGTTCGGTCCGCGGCCGGTCCGTGGCCCGGCCTGTGCCGGCGCCTGCGCTCGGCCCGCAGGAACCCCGTGGCGCGCCCTGCGGTCCGGTTCGGCGGCGGGGCCGCGCCCGGCTGGGTCGCCCCGGGGCCCGG
Source organism: Streptomyces sp. GC420 (assembly GCF_009916105.1). Classification (GTDB taxonomy): domain Bacteria; phylum Actinomycetota; class Actinomycetes; order Streptomycetales; family Streptomycetaceae; genus Streptomyces. Next base: position 5,410 of record NZ_JAAAXQ010000240.1, read on the forward strand.
GTTTGCGGTGCGGTCCCGTGCCGGAGCCGGGGGAGTGGCGTGCGGCCGCTGTCCGAGTGAGCGGCCCGGCATGCGGGCACCCGGGACAGGACGCTGGGAGAACCGGCGGACGGCCCCCGCACGGCGGGTCCGTTCGGCCCTAGGGGCGCACGCGCCCGCGCCCTCACGCTGGGGAGCGGCGCACCGGGACGAGGCCGGCCGCGGCGGACGCCGCCACCGGAGCACAGCCAAGACCGCAGGAGGAGCCGCCATGGGCCGGACAGGTCAGGACCCGCAGGGCCCGCAGGACCGGCAGGACCCGCGTACGGCCGGTCCGGGCAGGGACGCCCGGACCGGCGGCCGGCGGGGAGTGATGCTGGCGCTCGCCACCATCGGCTTCGCCATCAACTTCTGGGCGTGGGCGCTGCTGAGCCCGCTCGGTCCCCGCTTCAAGGACATCCTGGAGCTCAGCTCGTTCCAGCAGTCGCTGCTGGTCGCCGTCCCCGTCGTGGTCGGTTCCCTGGGCCGGATCCCCGTCGGCGCGCTGACCGACAGGTTCGGCGGACGGGTGATGTTCCCGCTGGTCTCCGCGGCCACCGTGGTGCCCGTCCTCTACCTGGGCCTGTCCGGCCACTCCACGTTCGCCGGGCTGCTGGCCGGCGGGTTCTTCCTCGGCGTCGGCGGCACCGCCTTCGCCATCGGTGTGCCCTTCGTCAGCGCCTGGTTCCCGCCGGAGCGGCGCGGCCTGGCCATCGGCGTCTTCGGCGCCGGCATGGGCGGCACCGCGATCAGCGCGCTGACCACGGTCCAGCTCGTCGACGCGAACGGCATCGCGACCCCGTTCCTGATCACCGCGGCGGTGCTGGTCGTCTACGCGCTCGTGGCCCTCCTGCTGCTGCGCGACGCCCCGGGGCGGAGCGTGCCGACCGAGCCGCTGGCCCGGCGGCTCGGAGCCGCCGCCCGGCTGGGAATCACCTGGCAGGCCTCGGCGCTGTACGCGGTGGCATTCGGTGGATATGTGGCGTTCTCCGTGTATCTGCCCACCTACCTCAAGACGGAGTACGGGCTGACGCAGACCGACGCGGCGAACCGGATGGCCGGCTTCGTGCTGCTGGCGGTGGCGATGCGCCCCGTGGGCGGCTGGCTGTCGGACCGCATGGGACCGGTCCGGGTGCTGGCGGCCTCGCTCGCCGTCGTCGCGGCGGGCGCGGTGGTGCAGGCCTTCGACCCGCCGCTGATGCCGCTCGGCACCCTGGCCTTCCTGGCCATGGCCGCCGCCCTCGGCGCGGGCAGCGGCGCGACGTTCGCGCTGGTGGCGCTGCTCGCCCCGGCGGGTGCGGTCGGCTCGGTCACCGGTGTGGTGGGGGCCGCCGGCGGGCTCGGCGGTTTCCTGCCGCCGCTGGTGATGGGCTCGCTGTACGGGGCGTACGAGTCGTACACCATCGGTCTGCTGCTGCTCGCGATCGTCGCGTCCGCCGCGCTGGGCTACACCCTCACCGGCGTGCGCCACGCCGCCGCGGGCCGGGGCGGCCGTTCGCCGGGCACCGGCCGGCACCCCCGGAGCGGTACCGCCGGCACCACCGCCTGAGCCCGCGCACGCCCCCCGCACGACAAGACCCGGCATCCGGACCGACGGAAGGAACCACCCGATGTGCGAGTACTGCGGCTGCCAGTCGCTCACGGCCATCGACGAACTGACCCGCGAGCACGACCTGGTCGTCGAGCTGATCAGCCACGTGCGGGCCGCGCACCGATCGGATGACGTTCCCGCCATGGCGCACACGGCCCGGGAGATCGCGGCCGTGCTCGGCCCGCACACCCGGGTCGAGGAGCACGGTCTGTTCCCCGCCCTGGCCGCTGACTTCCCCGAGCACATGGCCGCGCTGGAGGACGAGCACCGGCGGATCGAGACGGTCCTGGCGGAGGCAGCGGGCGGGGCCGTGCCGGCGGACCCCGCCTGGCCCGAGCGGCTCATGGAGACCGTGGCGCTGCTGCGCGATCACATCCTCAAGGAGCAGGACGGCGTCTTCCCCGCCGCCCTGGCGAACCTGAGCACCGGGGAGTGGGAGGCGGTCGAAGCCGTGCGCGCCGAGGCGGGGAGCGCTCTTCCCCGCCGGATAAGTAAGACGGGATGATTTGCGTTTCGGTGTTGACCTTGCCGTGCGCACGGGTCGTAGAGTCGCATCAGGCCGAGCGATCACGACAGCACGGGCCCGCGCGCCCGGGGGCGGAGCAGCACGGTGAGCACGGAAACCGGTCCGGGACGGACCCCGGCGGGTATGGACGGCGAACTGGCGGACGCCCTGGTGCGCAGCCGCCGGTTCTTCACCCGGGCCGAGGTCTCCCGGGACCTGCGGACCCTGCACAGGACCGGCGGCCGGTCGGCCGACGACTTCTACCGGGACCGCTGGTCCCACGACAAGGTGGTGCGCTCCACCCACGGGGTGAACTGCACGGGCTCCTGCTCCTGGAAGGTGTACGTCAAGGACGGCATCATCACCTGGGAGGCCCAGCAGACCGACTATCCCTCGACCGGCCCCGACCGCCCGGAGTACGAGCCGCGCGGCTGCCCCCGGGGGGCCGCCTTCTCCTGGTACACCTACTCGCCGACCCGGGTGCGCTACCCGTATGTGCGCGGCGTCCTGCTGTCGATGTACCGCGAGGCGAAGGCCCGGCTGGGCGACCCGGTGCTCGCCTGGGCCGACATCACCGGCGACCCCGAGCGCTCCCGCCGCTACAAGGCCGCCCGCGGCAAGGGCGGCCTCGTGCGCGCCACCTGGGAGGAGGCGGCCGAGATGGTCGCCGCCGCCCATGTGCACACCATCCGTGAGTACGGCCCCGACCGGCTGGCCGGGTTCTCCCCGATCCCGGCGATGTCGATGGTCTCGCACGCCGCCGGTGCGCGGTTCTACTCGCTGCTCGGCGGCGTGATGCTGTCCTTCTACGACTGGTACGCCGACCTGCCGGTGGCCTCGCCGCAGGTGTTCGGAGACCAGACCGACGTACCGGAGTCCGGGGACTGGTGGGACGCCGGTTACCTGATCATGTGGGGCTCCAACCTGCCGGTGACCCGCACCCCGGACGCGCACTGGATGGCCGAGGCCCGTTACCGGGGCCAGAAGGTCGTCGCCGTCGCTCCGGACTACGCCGACAACGTGAAGTTCGCCGACGAGTGGCTGCCCGCGCAGCCGGGGACGGACGGCGCCCTGGCCATGGCCATGGGGCATGTGGTCCTCAAGGAGTTCTTCGTCGACCGCGCCACCCCGTACTTCACGGACTACGTCAAGCGGTACACCGATCTTCCGTTCCTCGTCACCCTCGACGAGACCGCGCCCGGCACTTACGCGCCGGGGAAGTTCCTGACGGCGGCCGACCTCGGCGGCGAGCACGCCGCTTCCGAGCACGCCGAGTTCAGGACCGTGCTGCTGGACGCGGCCACCGGGCAGCCGGTCGTGCCGAACGGCACGCTCGGGGACCGCTTCGGCGAGAGCGGCGCGGGCAAGTGGAACCTGGACCTCGGCGAGGTCGATCCGCTGCTGTCGGCCGAGGGCGAGCCGCCGGTCGGGGAACCGGAGTCGGTCACCGTCGAACTGCCCCGCTTCGACGCGCCGGACGGCAGCGCGGGCCGGCTGCTGCGCGGCGTACCGGTGCGCCGCGTCGGCGGCCGCCTGGTGACCACCGTGTACGACCTGCTGCTCGCGCAGTACGGCGTGGCCCGCGAGGGCCTGCCCGGCCGGTGGCCGGCCGGCTACGACGACGCCGGCGAGCCGTACACCCCCGCCTGGCAGGCCGCGATCACCGGGGTGGACGCGGAGCGGGCCGCCCGGATCGCACGCGAGTTCGCCGCCAACGCCGAGGAGTCCGGTGGCCGCTCGATGATCATCATGGGGGCCGGCACCAACCACTGGTTCCATTCCGACACCATCTACCGCGCGTTCCTGACCCTGACCACGCTCACCGGCTGCCAGGGCGTCAACGGCGGCGGCTGGGCGCACTACGTCGGCCAGGAGAAGGTACGCCCGATCACCGGCTACTCGGCGATCGCGACCGCCGCCGACTGGAACCGCCCGGCCCGGCAGATGATCCAGACGGCGTACTGGTACCTGCACTCCGACCAGTTCCGATACGACCTCTTCTCCGCCGACACCCTCTCCGCGCCCGGCGCCACCAGCCCCTTCGCGGGGAGGACCACGGCGGACGTCATCGCCCAGTCGGCACGGCTCGGCTGGATGCCGTCGTACCCGACCTTCGACCGCAATCCGCTCGACCTCGCCGACGAGGCGGAGGCCGCCGGGCGCGGCGTGGGCGAGCACGTGGTGGACGAACTCAAGGCGGGACGCCTGAGGTTCGCGGGAGAGGACCCCGACGCGCCCGAGAACTTCCCCCGCGTGCTGACCATCTGGCGGGCCAACCTGCTGGGCTCCTCCGCCAAGGGCAACGAGTACTTCCTCAAGCACCTCCTCGGCACCGACTCCGCCGTACGCGCCACCGAGGCACCGCCGGACGCCCGCCCGAAGGACGTGGTGTGGCGGGACGAGGCCCCCGTCGGCAAGCTCGACCTGCTGCTGACGCTGGACTTCCGGATGACCAGCACCACCGTCTACTCGGACGTCGTGCTGCCCGCCGCCACCTGGTACGAGAAGTACGACCTGAGCAGCACCGACATGCACCCCTTCGTGCACTCCTTCAACCCGGCCATCCCCCCGCCGTGGCAGACCCGCACCGACTGGGACATCTTCAACACCATCGCCGGGGAGTTCAGCCGCCTCGCGGGCGACCGGCTCGGCGTACGCCGGGACGTCGTCGCCGCCCCGCTGCTGCACGACACCCCCGACGAACTCGCCACCCCGCACGGCAGGGTCCGCGACTGGAAGGCGGGGGAGTGCGAACCCGTCCCCGGCCTGACCATGCCGAAGCTGGTGACCGTCGAACGCGACTACGGCGCCGTCGCCGACAGGATGACGGCGCTCGGCCCGCTGCTCGACACCCTCGGCGCCACCACCAAGGGCATCACCTACAAGCCCGACCAGGAACTGGAGTACCTCCGGCACAAGAACGGCACCATACGCGGCGGTCCGGCCGACGGACGGCCGTCCATCGCCCGCGACGTGCATGTCTGCGAGGCCATCCTCGCGCTGTCCGGCACCACCAACGGGCGGCTGGCCACCCAGGGCTTCCACACGCTCGAAGCCCGCACCGGCACCCGGCTCGCCGACCTCGCCGCCGAGCACGAGGGCAAGCGGATCACCTTCGCCGACACCCAGGCCGCCCCGGTCCCCGTCATCACCTCACCCGAATGGTCGGGTTCCGAGACCGGCGGACGCCGCTACTCGCCCTTCACGGTCAATGTCGAACGGCTCAAGCCCTGGCACACCCTGACGGGCCGCCAGCACTTCTACCTCGACCACGACTGGATGGCCGCACTCGGCGAGCAGATGCCCGTCTACCGGCCGCCGCTGAACATGCACGCCCTCTTCGACGAGCCCCGCATCGGCGACACCGGCGAACTCGGCGTGACCGTCCGCTACCTGACCCCGCACAACAAGTGGTCCATCCACTCCGAGTACCAGGACAACCTGTTCATGCTCTCGCTCTCCCGGGGCGGCCCCACCGTGTGGATGAGCGACCGGGACGCCGCGAAGATCGGCGTACGGGACAACGACTGGATCGAGGCCGTCAACCGCAACGGCGTCGTCGCGGCCCGCGCCGTGGTCTCGCACCGCATGCCCGAGGGCACGGTCTACATGCACCACGCCCAGGACCGGCTCATCGACGTCCCCCTCACCGAGACCAACGGCCGGCGCGGCGGCATCCACAACTCCCTGACCAGGCTGCTGATCAAACCGAGCCATCTCATCGGCGGCTACGCCCAGTTGTCGTACGCCTTCAACTACCTCGGCCCGACCGGCAACCAGCGCGACGAGGTCACCGTCATCCGCCGCCGCACCTCACAGGAAGTGACGTACTGATGCGCGTGATGGGCCAGATGGCCATGGTGATGAACCTCGACAAGTGCATCGGCTGCCACACCTGCTCGGTCACCTGCAAACAGGCATGGACCAACCGCACCGGCGTCGAATACGTGTGGTTCAACAACGTCGAGACCCGCCCCGGCCAGGGCTACCCCCGCCGCTACGAGGACCAGGAGACCTGGCGCGGCGGCTGGACCCTCAACAAGCGCGGCAGGCTCTCCCTCAAGGGCGGCGGCCGGTTCAAGAAGCTGATCACCATCTTCTCCAACCCCAAGCTCCCCTCCCTCGACGACTACTACGAGCCCTGGACCTACGACTACGAGACGCTGACCAACGCGCCGCTCCAGGAGCACACCCCGGTCGCCCGTCCCAAGTCCCTGATCAGCGGCAAGGACATGAAGATCTCCTGGTCCGCCAACTGGGACGACAACCTCGGCGGCGCCACCGAGCACGGCGACAAGGACGTCCTGCTCCGCGACATCTCCGAGAAGATCAAGTTCGAGTTCGAGCAGACCTTCATGTTCTATCTGCCGCGGATCTGCGAACACTGCCTCAACCCGTCCTGCGCCGCCTCCTGCCCCTCCGGCGCCATCTACAAGCGGGAGGAGGACGGCATCGTCCTGGTCGACCAGGACCGCTGCCGCGGCTGGCGGATGTGCGTCACCGGCTGCCCTTACAAGAAGGTGTACTTCAACCACCGCACCGGCAAGGCCGAGAAGTGCACCTTCTGCTTCCCGCGCATCGAGGTCGGCATCCCCACCGTCTGCTCCGAGACCTGCGTCGGACGGCTGCGCTACATCGGCCTCGTCCTCTACGACGCCGACAAGGTACTCGAAGCCGCCTCCACCCCCGACGACACCGGGCTGTACGAGGCGCAGCGCGAAGTCTTCCTCGACCCGAACGACCCCGAGGTGGCCGCCGCCGCGGAACGCGCCGGCATCCCCCGCGACTGGATCGAGGCCGCCAAGCGCTCCCCGATCCACGCCCTGATCAACACCTACAAGGTGGCCCTGCCGCTGCACCCGGAGTACCGCACCCTGCCCATGGTCTGGTACATCCCGCCGCTGTCCCCGGTCGTCGACGCCGTCCGCGACACCGGCCACGACGCCGAGGACAGCCGCAACCTCTTCGCCGCCGTCGACGCCCTGCGCATCCCCGTCGACTACCTCGCCCAGTTGTTCACCGCCGGCGACCCGGCCCCCGTCGACGCCGTACTGCGCCGGCTCGCCGCCATGAGGTCCTACATGCGCGACATCAACATGGGCCGCGAACCCGACGACTCCATCCCGCAGGCCGTCGGCATGACCGGCGAGCAGATGTACGAGATGTACCGGCTGCTCGCCCTCGCCAAGTACGACGAGCGGTACGTCATCCCGCCCGCCCACGCCGAACAGGCCCACAACCTCGAGGAACTCGCCACCGAGTGCAGCCTCGACTACGAGGGCGGCCCCGGAATGGGAGGGGTCGGGCGCAGCCCGTCGGACATGGGTGG
>NZ_JAAAXQ010000241.1 GCF_009916105.1 Streptomyces sp. GC420
GCCGGGGGAGCCATGTCTCCGCCCGGTCGTTGGCACGGTGGCAGTGCTCGGTCCGGGGCCCGGTTTCGCCGAAGCGGAAGAGGCAGTCGCTCCCGAAGTTCTCGGTGCCCAGCCCGGTGAGTCCCCACCACACGGTGGTGAGGACGGCGGCGGCCGTCAGGGCACCGGTGACCCAGCCGCGTCCAGGGCTGTGGGACGGCGAAGTGTCCATGTCGTCGGTGTCCCCGGTGAGTTGCCGTTTCGTCCGGACTGGCCCGGCACGTCCTCCGCCGAGTGACCCGTCCCAACGCCGGTCCAGGGTGCCGCCCGGCGGGGTGGGGAACAAGGGGGCTGTGGGCGCGGGGAACAATGGGGGCCGTGAAGGACACGGTCGCGGTAGCGCTCATCACCTCCCTGTCCACGTTGACCGCCGCCGGGCTGGCCGGAGCGGTCTCGGCGTGGGCGACCGGCAGGCAACTGCGGCACCAGGCCGTCCTGGCCCGCGAGGAACGGGCCGAGCAACGGGCGGTGGCGCAAAGGGAGTTGCGGCGTGAGTCGTACGAACGGTTCCTCCGTGAGGCCGACGCCGCCTACCGGGTGCTGGACGAGGGGTGGTTCGCCGCCCCGTTCACGGAGACGGACCGGTGGGAGGCGGGGTTCGCCGCGCGGAGGACACTCGACGAGGCGTACATCCGGGTCCGGCTGGTCGGCCCGGAGAGCGTCGCCGAGCGGGCGGCGGAGATGGTGGGCAGCATCGGCGGGGAGTTCCGGCTGCACGCACATGTCGCGCGCTCCGGCCCGGGCACGGCCGACAGCGCCGCCGCCCTCGATCCCGGGGCCCGTGCCCGGGCGCTCCGTGCCCGGTACGCCAGCAGCGGGGAGTTCGTGACGGCGGCGCGCCGCGCGCTCGGCGGCGACCTTCCGGTGCCGCACGAAGCGAGCCCCGGCGGGAGAGCCGTCCCTCCGAGCGCCGTCCCTCCGAGCGCCGACGCCGAAGGGACCCGGGGCGGACCGTCCGCCGCCTGATCCCGCGCGATCCCGCGCGATCCGCCAGGAGGTGGCGCGGACCGCCGGGTCGGGGTCAGGCGCGGCAGAGGATCTCGCCGTGAGGGGTGCCGAACCAGCCGTCCTCGTGGTGGGCCCAGGCCCGCCAGGAGGACGCGATGTCCTCCAGGTCCGACGTCGTGGCATGGCCGCCGGCCACCGCCCGGGCGGCGTAGGCGGAGGCGACCGTACGGTCCGCCCACAGGCCGCACCACCAGTCACGCTCCTCGGGAGTGGCGAAGGTCCACATGCTGGACGTACAGGTGACGTCGGTGAATCCGGCGCGGCGGGCCCAGGACAGCAGACGCCGGCCGGCGTCCGGCTCGCCGCCGTTGGCGCGGGCGACCGTGCGGTACAGCTCCAGCCAGCGGTCCATGCCCGCGTCGGAGGGGAACCAGGTCATCGCGCCGTAGTCGGCGTCGCGTGCCGCGACGATCCCGCCGGGACGGCAGACGCGGCGCATCTCCCGCAGGGCGGCGACCGGGTCGCCGACGTGCTGGAGCACCTGGTGGGCGTGGACTACGTCGAAGGAGTCGTCGGGGAAGTCCAGCGCGTGCACGTCGGCGACCGTGAACTCGACGTTGTCCAGGCCGCGTTCGGCGGCCACGGCCGCCGCCTGCTCCAGCACGCCGGGCGCCGCGTCCACCGCGGTCACCCGGCCCGGCGCGACCAGTGCGGCCAGGTCCGCGGTGATCGTGCCGGGCCCGCAGCCGACGTCCAGGACGGTGAGCCCCGGGCGCAGTTCCCCGAGCAGGTAGGCGGCGGAGTTGGCGGCGGTGCGCCAGCGGTGGGACCGCAGCACCGACTCGTGGTGGCCGTGGGTGTAGACGGCCGTCTCCCCGGACACCGAACCGGACGTTGACCTGGACGTTGACCTGGACATGCTCCCGACTCCTTCTCCCGCGGGTGGACGCGGTACGGCCACACTAGACCGGACGTCCCGGATCGCGAGACCCCCGTCTCGCTATGCGGGCAGAAGCGGCCGGTACACGGTCAGTGCCTCATCCAGCTTGTCGACCAGCAACACGCCCGACGCGAGGGTGACTTCGCCGTCGTATGCGATCGGCGTACGCGGTGCGAGCCCGGTGATCCGAAGCTCACGCACCCGCACCGCCGCATGGAACGGGGAACGGCTCAGCGGACCGGCCGCGGCAGCCGCGAGCAGCCGTACCCCCGGTAGCCGCCCGCCGTGCACCACCCTCACGTCCAGGAGCCCGTCCGCCAGGTCCCAGCGGCGGCTCGGCGCCGGACCCACCCGCTGGTACAGGCAGTTGCCCGCGAACAGCAGCCACAGCGCCCGGCGCCGCCCCTCGATCTCCGCCTCCAGCGGCCCGCTCCCGCGCAGCACCCGCAGCGCCGCAAGCACTCCCGCGGGCCAGCCGCCGATCCGCGGCGACCAGCGCTCCCGCACCCGCACCAGTTCGGGATACACACCCAGGCTGAAGGTGTTGAGGAAGATCCCAGGCCGGGTGCCCGAGCCCGGCTCGGGGGTGAAGCGGCCCACGTCCACCTTCACCGCGTCCCCGGAGGCGAGTGCCCGGCAGGTGTCGTGCAGGTCGTCGAGACCGAGGTCGGACGCGAAGTGGTTCAGCGTGCCGCCGGGGAACACCGCGAGTGGCACGCCGTGCCTGATCGCCGCCTCGGCGGCCGCGTTCACCGTGCCGTCGCCGCCGCACACGCCGAGCGCCCGGCAGTTGGCGGCCGCCTTCTCCAACTCGGCGACCAGCGCCTCGCCCGAACGGCACTCCACCACCTCGGCCAGCGGCAGCGCGTCCCGCACCTGCGCCGCGCGCGCCGAACCGGCGGCCGAGTTGACCACCACCACGACGTCCTTGCCGCCGGGCAGACACGGCACCTCGGCGTGCGGCCGCCCGGGGGAGGGCATCTGGGAGCGGGTCGGCACCAGGCCCCGCACGGCGAAGGCCGCTCCCGCTCCAATGGCCATGCCCGCCATCACGTCGCTCGGGTAGTGCGCTCCGGTGTAGATCCGGGAGAACGCCACGGCCGCCGCGACCGGCGCCACGGCCGCGCCCCAGCCCTTCGACTCCAGCGCCACCCCGGTCGCGAAGGCCGCCGCGGAGGCCGAATGCCCCGAGGGGAAGGAAGTGGTGATGGGCTGCCGCTTCAGCTGCCGCATCAGCGGGACGTGATCGAGGACCGGCCGCGCCCGGCGCACCGAGCGCTTGCCCAGGGTGTTGACGGTCAGCGAGGCCAGCCCCAGCGACACCACGCCGCGGGCCGCGGCCCGCCGCGCCCGCGGGCTTCCGAGCACCGCCATGCCGGCCGCCGCGCCGAACCACAGCAGACCGTGGTTGGCGCTGTGGCTCAGCCGGGGCAGCATGGGGTGCGCCCCGGGCCAGTCACGGGTGGCCACCCTGTGGAACACCTTGCGGTCCCAGGCGCTCATCAGCTCCCGCAGGGAACGGGCGCCGGACAGTCTCGTGGTGCCTCTGAAGCCCGCCACGTCCGCCGGATCGAAGTCAGCAGTCATGGAACACGGTTACCCCACGCTGCCGGGGCGATCCACACCGCCCCCCCGCACGGCCCACGCGCGCACTGCCGAGTGACGCCCGGCTGCCCGCGCCACCCGGCAGTGCGCCGTCCCGGCAGGTCCGCCGCCCGTTCCCCGCGCGGCGCGCCCACGGCACGGGAACGGCGGTACCGCCCCGGCCGTGGCGTACTCGGGACCTCGGCGGGCGGTACCTCCGTCGGTCACGCCCGCGCGGAACTACCGTTCCTCAACAGAGCGGGAGTGAGTCCGCGCGCTGGCGCGCCCCGAACGGTCTTGGTCGCACTGGTCGTCCGCTTTCGCAAGCCGGGCGGCGACACGGATCGTGTCCGTGGTCCGAGCCGGGTGGGCGGAGTCCCTCACGACCCGGCCGTGTGAATGCGGCCGGAGGCGGCGGGGAGGCCCTGGACCGTCTCCCTGGTGGAGCAGGGGCCCCGCACTCCCCCGGCCACCGCCGGCGGTGCCCCCGGGCACCGCACCCGGCGCCCCAGATCGCACGCTCACGCCACCCCGACCGGCCCAGAATGCCGCAAGCCAGCGAGCCGGCCATCACACGATCGAGCCATAATCCGACCTCATTCACCCTCCCCGGCATGCAGTTGCCAACCCTCAGCGGAGCAGGGCACCGAGGCCGCCGACCGGGGCGTCGTCCGGGGCGGTCGCGTCCGGGGGCACCATGACCACCTCGGCGCCGTTCGCGACCGCCGAGCGCAGCAGGGCGTCGTCCGCCCGCGCCGGCGCCGGATGGGGCTCGCCGAGGTACAGCGCGTCGGTGCGGCGCACCGACAGCTGGTCGGGCTCGGCGCCCACCCACACCTCCCGGTACACGTCGGGGCCCTCCGGCTGCACGAACAGCTCCGCGATGCGGTGCCGGCGCGCCGCGTCCACCAGAGCGGGCACTCCCTCCGCGGCGCGCTGCCGCCCGTCCTGCGGCGCCCGGGCGGCACGGAAGCGGTCGAGCTCCCGGGCGGTCCGCTCGCGCGCGTGCTCGGCCCTGGCGCGCTCCACGTCCTCCTCCAGCAGCCGGCTGTCCGAGCGGGGGGAGCGGCCGCCGTGCGGGCTCTCCACGGTGTGCTCACGCAGCCGCGCGGGCAGCCGGTCGCGCACGGCGCGCACTTCGCGCGTGCTGCCGCACAGCACCACCAGTTCCGCCCCGGACTCCTCCTGGCAGTCCGCCAGCGCCTGCGCGATGTCCTCGGCGTTCCGCCGCTCGGACCAGTCCGCCGAGGGTGTCTTGCGCAGCGGCCACTGGGCGCCCCGCACCGTGCCCGCCGCCCGGCCGCCGGCCGGACCGCGCAACTCCATGTCGGCACCCCGCCGGTCGATGTAGGCGATCAGGCAGGACGGGTCCTCCTCGGTGCACTCCAGCAGCGGACCGGTGTGCGGCAGCACCGACCAGCTGGTCCGGTGCGGCCCCGGGGACCGGGAGAGCGGCAGGTTGAGCACGACCTCCCCGTCCATGGCGAACAGAGCGCGTCCCGGCGGCTCGGCACCCTGCGCCGAGGGCTCGGCCAGCGCGTCGTACACCGCCCGGCACGTCGGCTCGTCGGCGCCCTGGCCCGCGAGGCGGTGAAAGACCTCCAGCGCCTCCAGCGCCCGCTTGTCCGCCGTGGACTCCGAGTGCTCCGACGTGTCGAAGTACACCGCCGCCCATGGACCGGGCCTGTCGTAGAGCGGGCTGAGAAAGTCGAGCCGCATGTTCCCTCCCCTTCGGTCTCGCTCCGGGTAGTTCGTGCGGAGCGGGTACCCGGATGGTCGGCACCGACACGAACGGGGCACCGCACCGCCGTACGGGTGGCGCGCGGCACGCCGGACCGCCGGAGGACCGCCGACGAACCGGGAAGACAGCGACGCAAGGAGAGCGCCATGACGGGAGTGGACCCCGCGTCCCTCGACGACCAGCAACTCCTCAAGGAACTCGAGAGCATCCACAGGACGCGGCACGACACGCTGCTGTACGGCTCCTCGGACGCGCTCGCCGCCCACAACGCGCGGCTGGCGGAGCTGGAGGGCGAGTACCTGCGCCGCAATCCGCGCCGCCACGTCACCCGCGGCAGGACGCGCGAAGGCGCACGCGCGAGGGAAGAATGACCCCATGACACCACCCCTGCTGCGCAGGCACGCCGAGGCCCTCGACCTGTTCACCGAGCGGGTCCACACCGTCGGCCCCGACCAGTGGGACGCCCCGACACCCTGCACCGACTGGTCGGTGCGCGACCTCGTCAACCATCTCACCGCCGAACAGCTGTGGGTACCGCGCCTGGTCACCGAGGGCGCCACCGCCCAGGAGGTCGGCGACGCCCTGGACGGTGACGTCCTCGGCGACGACCCGGTGGACGCCTGGGACGCCGCCGCGGCCGGCTCCCGTGCGGCCTTCGGCGCTCCCGGGGCCCTCGGCCGCACCGTCCACCTCTCCTACGGCGACACCCCGGCCTCCGCCTACTGCGCGCAGATGACCAGCGACCTCGTCGTCCACGCCTGGGACCTGTCCCGGGGCATCGGCGCCGACGAGCGGCTCCCCGAGGACCTGGTGAACCTCGCGGTGCGGGAGATCACCCCGTACGCCGCCGAACTGGAGAAGAGCGGCCTCTTCGCGGCACCGGTCGAGCCTCCGCCGGGCGCCGACGTCCAGACGAAGCTGCTCAGTCTGCTGGGCCGCCGGGTCTAGGGGCCCTGGGCACCGCCCTGCCCGGTCCAGACACCGCCTCCAGACACCGCCTCCAGACACCGCCTCCAGACACCGCCCGACCCCGGTCCGGGTGCTCCGGGACCTGTCCGTCAGGTGCCCGGGCACCTGACACGGACCTCCCGCCCGGCTCGTGACGCCCGCTGTCCGGGGCGCGGATCCCGGGCGCGGACGGGACAGGGGCGCCGTGCGGGGCCTGCCCGGTGGACGGTCGCCGCCCGACTCCGCGCCGTGGGCGGGCCGAGCTCCGCACGGCAGGGCGACCGGTTCGGCTCCTCAGCCGCCCGCCCCGCCGCTGAACTCGTCGACCGCCGCCTCACAGAACGCCTTGAGGTCGTCCGGCTTGCGGCTGGTGACCAGGGTGTTGGGGCCCTTGCCGCACACGACGACCTGCTCGTCCACCCAGGTGCCGCCCGCGTTGCGGATGTCGGTGCGCAGGCTCGGCCAGGAGGTCAGCTCCCGCCCGCGCAGCACGTCCGCCTCCACGAGCGTCCACGGGGCGTGGCAGATCGCCGCCACCGGGCGGCCGGTCTCGAAGAAGGACTTGGCGAAGGCCACCGCCTTCCCGTTCATCCGCAGGAAGTCGGGGTTGGCGACACCGCCGGGCAGCACCAGGCCGTCGTAGTCGTCCACCGAGGCGTCCCCGACGGTCTCGTCCACCGGGAAGGTACCGGCCTTGTCGAGGTGGTTGAACGCCTGGATCTCTCCGCTCCTCGTCGACACGAGGCGGGGCGTGCCGCCCGCGTCGATCACGGCCTGCCAGGGCTCCGTGAGTTCGACCTGCTCGACGCCCTCGGGTGCCACCAGAAACGCGATACGCATGATCATGGTCCTTTGCGTGGTCGTGCCCGTACTGCACTCCCGCCCGTCCCGCCGGTGCCGCGCGGCCCGCGGGCGCCGGGCCTCCGGACCGGTGCGGGGCGCTCCCGGACCGGTCCCGGTAGGGGATGCGGGCTCCTCCCTGCCGCGCCTTTCCCCGTTCGGCACGTTCAGACGTGTCTGACGCGTCCGGTGCCGGCCGTGCCCGGCCAGCTGTCGGGTGCCGCCCTGCTGATGTCGGCCAGCGCCGACCCCGGATCCTGCGCCTCGGCCAGGTCGCCCAGACTCACCACACCCACGGCCCGGCCCTCCTCGACGACCGGTAGCCGCCGCACGGCGTGCCGCCGCATCAGGGTCACTGCGTCCGCCACCTCGTCACCCGGACCCACGCACACCGGGTCGGGGGTGCACACCGCCCGGGCGCTCACGGTGAGCGGGTCCACGCCGTCCGCGACGGCCCGTACGGTGATGTCGCGGTCGGTCAGTACGCCGAGCAGCACGCCGTCCCGCGCGACGAGCACATCGCCGACGTCCTGGGCGCGCATCAGCTGCGCGGCCTCCACCAGCGACGCGTCGGGGCGTACGGAGGCCACACCCGGAGTCATCACATCTCTCACGAACCGTGCCATCGCCGTCCGCCTTCCGGTGCCGGTCCCTTCTCGGCCTGTCGTGCTCGGTCGTCCGCCGCCGCCATCGATGCCCTCGCCGTCGTGACCGTCGTCGTCATCGGTCGTTGTCCGTCCGCCGTTGTCCGTCCACCCCGCCCGCAGTACCCGCGCCCGGGGGCCCCATGCCTGGGGGAGGTCCCGGTTTGAGGGCCGGCCGCAGGGGCACCCGCCGCAGCGGCCGAGTGGCCAGGGGAGTGAGAAGGCTTCGGGCGCGGGTCCACGGCGGTGGGCTCCGCCCGAAGCCCTGTCCCGCCGGGTTCCGCAGTCCCCGTCCCAGAGGGTTTGGAGACGTGCGACCGGGTGACCCGGGCATAGGTTCCCACGGAAGGACAGGCCATGGCGATATTCGCCGTGATCATGCCGATCGTGATGCTGTGCGTGGTTCTCGCGCTCGGCCGGTACGAGGAACTGCTCCTGCCACCTCTGAAGGAGGCGAGTGACCTTGACGAGCACGTCGAAGGTGTCGGCGCCGACGGACCACTCGGTGGGTGAACTGGTCGGGCGGGCGTCCGAGCAACTGTCCGCCCTGGTCCGCGAGGAGATCGCCCTGGCCAAGCTGGAACTGGCGGACAAGGGCAGGCACTACGGGCGCGGCGGCGGCCTCTTCGGGGGCGCCGGACTGCTGGCGGTCATCGCGCTGCAGGCTCTCGCGGCCACCGCGATCGCCGCGTTGTCCCTGGTGTGGCCGGTGTGGGCGGGCGCGCTGCTGGTGACGGGCGTCCTGGCGGCGCTGGCCGGACTGCTGGCGCTGCTGGGCCGGCGCGAGACCCGGCGGGCGGCTCCGCTCACGCCGGAGGCCACGGCGCGCAGTGTGCGGACCGACATCGAGACCATCAAGGAGAAGGCGCATCGATGACCAGACACCAGGACCCCACAAAAGCCGCTCGCGCCCGCGTCGAGGAGGCACGGGAACGGCTCGGCGAGACCGTCGGTGAACTCGCCGCCAAGACCGACGTCAAGGCACGGGCGCGGGAACGGGCCACGGAGGTGCGCACGCAGGTCAGGGCCCAGGTCCAGGACACCGCGTCGAAGACCGTGCACCTGGTGCAGGAGAAGACCCCGGAGCCGGTCCGCAAGGCCGCCGACACCGGCCGCCGGCACCCCGGCCTGCTGATCGCCGCGGGGACCGCCGTCCTGATGACCGCGATGCTGGTGAAGTCCTCCGCCGGCGGCGCCACGCGCACGCGCACGCACACGCGCACGCACACTCGCGCGCACTCCACGCGCCCGGGTCTGCGCCGGCAGGCGCACACGCACCGCCTCGGAAGGTGCCGCCACTGAGCCCTTCCGGGGATCTCACACCGTCCAGCCGCTGCGGTCCAGCGAGGAGGGGACCATCTTGAACGCGTGGGACGGCGGCGCGTAGTCGAGTTCCTGGACGTCGCCGGGGACGATGACGGCGGTCGGGGCACGCCGCGCGTATGCCGTGCGGATCGCCCGGTCCAGTACGTTCGGCAGTTGCTCGGGCACGTTCACCGTCTCGACGAAGTCGGAGGCGACGTCCTTGAACAGCGAGTGCAGGTCGACCTCCTGCTGGTAGGAGCCGCCCATCGCGGTGCGGTGCGTCTGCCCGACGATCGCCACCACCGGGACGTGGTCGAGTTTGGCGTCGTACAGGCCGTTGAGCAGGTGGATCGCGCCGGGCCCCGAGGTCGCCACGCACACGCCGAGCCGGCGCCCGAACTTCGCGTAGCCGACGGCCTGCAGTGCGGCCATCTCCTCGTGCCGCGACTGGACGAAGCGGGGACGGTTGTCGGCCCGGCCCCAGGCGGCGAGCAGCCCGTTGATCCCGTCACCCGGATAGCCGAATGCGTGTTCCACTCCCCAGTCCCGCAGCCGGGCGAGTATCTGGTCGGCGACTTTCGGGCTCATCGGACCTCCATGGCCTCGCGGACGATTGCGGCAACAGCTGTCCGGGTTACCTCCGGCCGGATCCGGAAACGTCGGGGTGTTTGCGCGTCGTGTCACCGGGCAGGCGACAAGACGTGCTTCGGACAGGAGGCACGTCCGTGGGAGCGGAAACACCGGCGCTCCGGACGTGCCTGTCCACTGCCGTTTTCCCGTTCTCCCTCGCTCCCACGGGTCCGCTGCAGTCCACACCCGGCGAAACCGTTCAGGGAGCTGCGAAGCATCATGCGTACTCAGGTACAGGCGAAGCACCCGCACAACGACGCGCCCGACACGGCGGCGGCCTTCCGAAGGCTTCAGGAACTCCCGGACGGACCCGGGCGCGACCGGCTCCGCCAGGAGATAGTGAGCGCCTGGCTGCCCATGGCGGACCGGCTGGCGGGCCGCTTCCGCAACCGCGGCGAGTCCATGGAGGACCTGCGGCAGGTGGCCGCCCTGGGCCTCGTCAAGGCCGTGGACCGGTACGACCCGGAGCGCGGGAACGCCTTCGAGAGCTATGCGGTGCCGACCATCGTCGGCGAGGTCAAGCGGCACTTCCGCGACCACATGTGGACCCTGCACGTGCCCCGCCGCGTCCAGGACCTGCGCAACCGTGTCAGGTCCGCCAAGCAGGAACTCGGGCAGCGGATCTCTGGGCGCGCACCCACCGTCGCCGAGATCGCCGCGCTCGCCGGCATGACCGAGGAGGAGGCGCTGTGCGGGCTGGAGGCGCTCGACAGTTTCACCGCGCTGTCCCTGGACGCCGAGCTGCCCGGCTCGGAGGACGGTTATTCGCTCAGCGACGCCCTCGGGGCGCCGGACCCGGCCCTCGACGTCGTCGTCGACCGCGAGGCCGTGAAACCCAGGCTCGCCAGGCTGCCCGAACGCGAGCGGGACATCCTGTACATGCGGTTCTTCCGCGACATGACCCAGAGTTCCATCGCCGACCAGCTCGGCATTTCGCAGATGCACGTCTCCCGGCTCATCAGCCGCTGCTGCACGCGGCTGCGCGAGGAGGTCATGCGCGAGGCGACCGCGGGCGAGACGCCCGTACGCGACACGCCCGTACGGCAGGGGTCCGGGCACGACGGGTCCGCACCGGACCGGGCCGTGCGGGAGAAGTCCGCGCGGGGCGGTGCGGCGCGCGCGGCCGGGCCGGTGTCCCCCCTCACGCCCGGCGCCGACGTCGCATAGCCAGCGCCACATGCCGGGACAGCACGTCCACCGTCCGGGCCTCGGCCAACGAGAAGGCCAGCCTGGCCCCCGTACGGAAAAGGGTCACCACACCCTGCACCGCACCGTTCGGCAACGTCAGCGGCACACACACCAGTGAGGTGACTCCCGCTCTCACCAGCACGGACGCCCCCGACGAGTCCCGGCCGAAGCCGTCCGGGTCCTCGGGCCGCACCTGGAGACCGCTCTTGCCGCTGCGCGCCGCCTCCACGGCCAGCGGACACTGCCCCGGGTCCTGGGCCGCGATCTCCTCGCGCAGCGCCCCGCGCGGCCCCAGCACCGTCTCGCGCACCAGTCGCTCCGCGCCGGAGTCCACCACCACCCAGTCCGCGAACCGCTCGTGCAGCACCGCCGCGGTACGCCGCAGCACCTCGTCACGGTCGCCCGCCGGGGCACCGAGCAGCGCCGTGGCCACCGCGTCCAGCAGGTCCATCTGCGCGGCATGACCGGTCGCCTCGGCGAGATCGGGCGCCGTCGCCCGTTCCACCGAGGCTGCAGCGGAGCCGGTGCGCGCGGCGCCCGGCTGGAGCACCAGCAGCACCGCGGTACGCGGCTCGGCGGGCGGACGCAGCGCCGTCATCGTGGCCCGCAGCGCGGCTTCGCTGTGCTGAACCCGCACCACCAGGCTCCGGTCGCCCTCGCCCCGGGCCACCGCGGCCGCCTGGGAACGGAACGCGGCCCGGTCGGCGTGGGCCAGCAGACCGGACAGCGGGCGCCCGGTCGCGTACCCGGCGCGCGCCCCGACCACCGTCGTCGCCGCGAAGTTCAGCCGGCGCACCACGGTCTCCCGGTCCATCAGCACCACCGGCAGCGGAAGCCGCTGGAACACCGCCCGCAGCAGCTGCTGCTCCTCGTTACCGTGTCCGGACCCGTCGGACAGTGAGGCGGCGACTCTGCGGAACTCCGGCAGCAGGGTCTCGGCGACGTGCTCCAGTTCGAACAGCGCCGCGTCGAGAACGGCGAGACGCTCCTCGGCCGGAAGCGACCTCGCGGTCTTCAGCTCCGCCACGCGGCGGGAGAAGTCGGCCAGTTCCTCGCGGAACTCATCCCTCTGCGTCATGCGGCAAACCTAACCGCTCCGGGATCACCCGGCGGGTGGGCGCGGCCTTCCGGGGCTAGGCTCGTGCGTGGGGCAGGCCCCGCGGGGCGGGCCCCGCCGGATACGCCCCGGCACGGCGTTGCGCGGCACGCCGCGTGCGGACCGGGCTCCTCCGGGTCCCGCGGTCCTCGTTTCGCGGCGGCGCGACCGGGCAGCCGGAGCGAGAGAGGAGGCATCCCAATGCCCTTGCCGGACACCGACGTCATGGGACCGGAAGCGGCACAGCCGGGACGCAGGCTCTCGGAACTCGCGGAGAAGGCCGTCCTGTGCAGCAGGGACTGCTGCGGGGCCGGCACCACCGTCTCCGGCGTCCGCGGCGACGACCGGGCGACCGCCGTCACCCATCCCGACCTCGCGAGCGTCGTCGCCGTACAGCTCCGGTCGGGTGACGGACCGATACCCGCCGCCCTGGACAGCGGCCTCCCCGTCGACGCCGAGGATCTGCTGAGCGACGAACGCTGGCCCGCCTACCGGGCGATCGCCCTGGAGACCGGCGTACGGTCCAGCGTCACCCTCCCCTTCACCCGCGGGGACCTCGCCGTCACCCTCAGCCTGTTCAGCTTCCGGCCCGGCGCCCTGCGCGACGTGGGCCACGGTCCCGTCCGGGTGCTGGGCGACTTCGCCGCGTCCTGCCTGGTCCGCGACCGCCACTACCGGGCCGCGCTCGCCGAGGTCGACCAGCTGGAGACCGCCCTGCGTTCCCGGCCCGTCGTGGACCAGGCCTGCGGCATCCTGATGCACCTGTGCGGCTGCGACGCCGACGAGGCGTTCGGCATCCTGCGCCGGATATCCCAGGGCACCAACCGCAAGCTCCACGAGGTGGCGGCCGGGGTGGTGCACAGCCGCGGCCGGGGTGTCGAGAGGGACTTCGCGGCGCTGAAGGCCTCCTGAGCCCGCGGGCCGCCCAGCCCCAGCCGCCTGCCGC
>NZ_JAAAXQ010000242.1 GCF_009916105.1 Streptomyces sp. GC420
GCCCTCGGCCGTGCCGCGGCCGAGGCCGCCGGACGGTCGGGTGAGGGCGAGCCGGTCGCCGAGGGCAATGTGGGTGCGGGAGCGGGGGCGGTCGTCGGCGGGCTGAAGGGTGGAGTGGGCTCGGCGAGCACGGTGCTCGAGTCGGGTATCACGGTCGGGGCGCTGGCGGTGGTGAACGCGGTGGGCTCCGCGGTGGATCCGATCACCGGCGTGCTGTACGGGCGTTACTTCGACGGCCGCCCCGACCATCCCTCACAGGAGGCGCATGCCGCGGCCCGCCGCCGGCTGGCGGAGGCCGTGCGGATCAGCGGGGAACGCCGGGCGGGATCCGCGCGGCCGCCTCTCAACACCACGCTCGCCGTGGTCGCCACAGACGCCGCACTCAGCAGGGCCCAGGCCCGCAAGCTCGCCGGGACGGCGCACGACGGCCTCGCCCGTGCCATACGGCCCGTGCATCTGATGTCGGACGGGGACACGGTGTTCGCGCTGGCGACGGGAGCCCTTCCGCTGCCTCAGGACGAGGTGGCGGACCCGGCGTTCGCGGCCGTGTCCGCCACGGCGGCCTTCAACGACGTACTGGCGGCGGGTGCGGACACGGTGATGCGGGCGATCGTGAGGGCGGTGCTGGCGGCGGAGGGCGTCGACGGGCCGGGCGGGCTGTTCCCCGCGTACCGGGACCTGTATCCCAACCTCGCCAGGCACGCCTGAGCCCTGCGTCCCGCCTGAGCCCTGCGGCCCGAGTCCCAAGTCGTGAGTCCTGAGTCCTGAGTCCGGCGCGCTCCTGCGTCGCGCCCGAGTCTTGGATCCGGCCCTGGTCCCCCGCTCCGCCGGGGTTCGGCCGTGGCCGCTCACGGGTGCCCAGGCGCGTCGGCCGGCTCCCTCCGACGGGGATCGAATGTGATCTCCATCACATACCGCTCGGGCCTGCAACTGGCCACGCCTGTCCCGTCCTCTTTCCCTTCGGCGACCGGGGGGCGACCAGTCGGACTGACCACCGATGCGCGCCCATCCACACCGATGCCACGGTGGGCCACTTCGAGCACGTATCAACGGGGAGCAGTCATGAACACCAGGCGCCACGGGCTGGCCGCGACAGCCGCTCTTCTGGGCGGAGCGCTGCTGCTCACCGCCTGCGGCGGCGATGCGTCCGGGCAGGACAAGGACAGCGGAGACGGCAAGAATCCGGCGGCGGTCGACGGCGCGACGATCCGGATCACGCCCGAGGACCGCTCGGACAACGCCAGCATCAACGCGACAGCCGTCAAGGTCAGCGGCGGGAAGCTGACGGAGGTCGAGCTGACCACGGCCCAGGACGGCCAGGAGGTCCCCGGCAAGATCTCGGCGGACGGCAAGAGCTGGAAGCCCGCCGACCAGTTGGAGCGGGCGACCCAGTACGAGCTGACGGCGACCGCGCGGGACACCAAGGGCCGCGAATCCACCCAGCGTTCGACGTTCACCACCGTCTCCCCCGACAACAGCTTCATCGGCTCCTTCGTCCCGGAGAACGGCAGCACGGTCGGGGTCGGCATGCCCGTCTCCTTCACCTTCGACAAGGCGATCACGGACAGGAAGGCCGTCCAGTCCGGCATCAAGGTGTCGTCGAGCAGCGGTCAGGAGGTCGTGGGCCACTGGTTCAACGGGCAGCGGCTGGACTTCCGTCCCGAGGAGTACTGGGAGGCGGGCTCCAAGGTCACCGTGAAGATCGCGCTGGACGGCGTCGAGGGCACCGACGGCGTGTACGGAGTGCAGGACAAGACCGTCAGCTTCATCGTCGGCCGCTCCCAGGTCTCCACGGTCGACGTGGCCACGCAGACCATGAAGGTCGTCCGCGACGGTGCCGACCTCAAGACGCTGCCGATCTCGGCCGGCGCTCCCGAGTCGCCCACGTACAACGGCCAGATGGTGATCTCGGAGAAGTACCTGCAGACCCGCATGAACGGCGACACGGTCGGCTTTGACGGCCAGTACGACATCTCCAACGTGCCGCACGCGATGCGCCTGTCCACCTCCGGAACCTTCGTCCACGGCAACTACTGGTACGACAGGGGCAATCCGCCCTTCGGCCGGGCCGGGACGAGCCACGGCTGCGTGGGCCTGGCGGATGTCGAGGGCGCGCGGGCGGCCAGCAACGGCAAGTGGTTCTACGACGAGTCGCTGATCGGGGACGTCGTCATCGTCAAGGGCTCTCCCGACAAGACGATCACGCCGGACAACGGCCTCAACGGCTGGAACATGGCGTGGACGGAGTGGAAGGCGGGCAGCGCGGCCTGAGAACCGGGCCGGGGGCGGCATAGGCCGCGGCGCCGACGGGCCGGCGTACCCGACGGAGGCAGACGGGGGCAGACGGGGTCCGGAGCGGCGGCAGATGGACGGGCGGCGACGAAAACGCGCCGATTTCCGGATGCGTCCACTCACCGGGTGCGGAAGGCCGGCCGGCCGCCTGAATCCCGCACTCCGCCCGCGAACAGCGGATTCACTGCGGATTCACAGGAGTTGAACGAGACGCACGGGAACCATCCGTGCGTCTCGTTTCGTTATTAGGGCAAAGTTTCCTCCACCCCGGGCACCAATCCCCGCCGAAGGGGCTACTTTGAGCACCCGCGGGGTGACAAGCAGCGACGGACCGGGAGGTGCCTTGAGCGATCCGTACGACCGCGAGACGACGGAGACGGCAGAGGAACAGCTCCGCCGCGTTCTCGGCCGCGCCCTGAACTCCTTCGAGCTGCCCGACGGCCTCGTCGTGCGCCTCGACTCCGCCCTGGCGCACGCCACGTCGCTGCACTCCTCGCACCACAGCAGGGTGCGCACGGGCGCGGGCACGCCCGGCCGGATCAGCCGGGAGACCTTCCGGCACTCGTACCTCCTGTCCGACGGCAGCAGCGTGGTGCTGTGGGAGCTGGTCCACACGGACGGCCCCGGAGGCCGCCGGCAGCACGAGCTGTACGCCGCCGAGGAGGAGGTCCGACTCGCCGCGTCCCGGCTGCGCCGCACGGGCGGCGCGGGCGGTGCCGGCGACGCGGGCACGCCGTTCGCCGATGAGCAGGAGGCCGACGAGACCGGCCTCGAACTCCTCGGCACGCTGCTCGCCTCCCCCGCGACGGACACCCCGCGGATGTACGTGCCGGACAACTCCTCGGACCATGCCAGGCGGCTGCTGCGCCGTGCCGAGAACGAGGACCGGCCCGGCGACGGGATCCGCCTGCTGCTGCGGAACGCGCTCGCCCACCAGATCACGCAGGCCTTCGGCCGCCAGTGCCGCATCGACGGCAGGGAGGCCGGTTTCACGCTGTACGAACACGGCTTCCTGCTGCTGGACGGCAGCGAGATCAGCCTGTGGGAGGTCGAGCACACGGCGACGCCCGACGGCCGTCACATGTGCGAGGTCTACGAGAGCGAGGACGCCGCGCACCGGGCGATGGAGCGCAGGGCGCGGGTCCTCTGAGTCGGGCCCGCGCGAGCGGATGGCTCGTGTGTCCGCCTCCGGCCGGGCCGGTGGCGCTTCGAAACGGCCGGCCGGCACGCCCTCGGTGTGGGAAGGGCGTGCCGGCCGTGGGTGGTGTCCGGTTCGGTTCAGACCGCGACCGCCACCTTCGCCTCGTCGGCAGGGGCCTCGGCCCCGGTCGGCTCGGGAGCGCCGCGCATCCCCTTCAGTGCGATGACCAGGCCCGCCGTGATCGCCGTACCGGCCGCGACGGCCACCAGGTAGAGGAGCGGGTTGCCGATCAGCGGGACGACGAAGATGCCGCCGTGCGGGGCGCGCAGGGTCGCGCCGAAGGCCATCGTCAGGGCGCCGGTGACCGCACCGCCCGCCATGGAGGCGGGGATGACCCGCAGCGGGTCGGCCGCGGCGAACGGAATGGCGCCCTCGCTGATGAACGAGGCACCCAGCACCCACGCGGCCTTGCCGTTCTCCTGCTCGGCCCTGGTGAACAGCTTCCCTCGCACGGTCGTCGCCAGTGCCATGCCGAGCGGCGGCACCATGCCGGCGGCCATCACCGCGGCCATGATCTTCATGGCGGAGTCGCTGGGGTCGGCGACGGCGATTCCGGCGGTGGCGAAGGTGTACGCGACCTTGTTGACCGGACCGCCGAGGTCGAAGCACATCATCAGGCCCAGCAGCACGCCCAGCAGGATCGCGTTGGTGCCGGTGAGGCCGTTGAGCCAGTCGGTCATGCCCTTCTGCGCCGAGGCGATCGGCTTGCCGATCACGACGAACATCAGGAAGCCCACGACCGCGCTCGAGATCAGCGGGATCACCACCACCGGCATGATGCCGCGCAGTGACTTCGGTATGTCGACGCGCTGGATGGCGAGGACGGTGCCACCCGCGAGCAGACCGGCCACCAGCCCGCCGAGGAAGCCGGCGCCGATGGTCACGGAGATCGCGCCGCCGACGAACCCGGGCACGAGGCCGGGGCGGTCCGCCATGCCGTAGGCGATGTATCCGGCGAGGACCGGCACCAGGAACCCGAAGGCCGCAGCGCCGATCTGGAACATCAGCGCGCCCCAGCTGTCCACCTCGGTCCACGAGAAGTGGTCCATGACGGACTCGGCGGCGTTGATCTCGTACCCGCCGACGGCGAAGCCGAGAGCGATCAGCAGGCCGCCCGCGGCCACGAACGGCACCATGTAACTGACGCCGGACATCAGCCACTTGCGGAGCCTGGTGCCGTAGCCGTCGCCGGAATCGCCGCTCCGCTCGACAGGGGTGCCGCTTCCGGCACGGGCCGGTCCGGTCACTTCTCCGCGTGCCGCCTTGGCCCTGGCCTCGGCGATCAACTCGCCGGGGCGGTTGATGCCCGCCTTGACGCCGACGTCGACGGCGGGCTTTCCGGCGAACCGGTCCTTCTCCCGTACGGGGACGTCGTGCGCGAGGATCACGGCGTCCGCGGCTGCGACGACCGCCGGGTCGAGGCGGGTGAAGCCGGCCGACCCCTGCGTCTCCACGACCACCTCGACGCCCGCGTCCCGCCCCGCCTGTTCCAGGGATTCGGCGGCCATGTAGGTGTGCGCGATACCGGTGGGGCAGGAGGTGACGGCGACGATCCGGAAGGCCGGTGCCGCTCCCTCGGCGCCAGTGCCCGGGGCGGGCTCGGCCGGCGCAAGGGCTCCGGGCGCGGCCGCCGTGCTCTCCGACGCGGCCCCGGTCTCCGGCACGGCGCGATCGGCGTCCATCCCCTCGGAGGGCTCCGCGGCGGCCGTGTCCGTGCCGTCCTTGGCCCGGTCCGCACCCTCGTGGTCCCCGGTCCCCCGGCCCTCGGGCGAGGCGGGTTCCGCGGCGGGCGCGGTCTCCTCGCCGTGGATCAGCGCCGCCGCGCGAGCCGGGTCCGTCGCCGCGCGCAGGTCGTCAGTGAAGGCGGAGTCCATCAGGCGTCGTGCCAGGCCGGAAAGGATCCGCAGATGCGCGTCGTCGGCACCCTCCGGGGCGGCGATCAGGAAGATCAGGTCGGCGGGCCCGTCGGCGGCGCCGAAGTCGATGCCCGCGGAGCTGCGGCCGAAGGCGAGCGTCGGCTCGGTGACGTGTTCGCTGCGGCAGTGGGGGATGCCGATGCCGCCGTCGAGGCCGGTCGGCATCTGGGCCTCACGGGCGGCGACGTCGGCGAGGAAGCCGTCCAGGTCGGTCACCCTGCCGAGGGTCACCATCCGTTCGGCGAGCGAACGCGCCGCACCCTCCTTCGTTGTGGCGGACAGGTCGAGGTCGACCAGTTCCGCGCTGATCATTTCGCTCATCGCGAGCTCCTTCGAGCGGCTCTGACGGGGACGGGAAGGCTGTGGGGGGAGGCAGGAGGAGGCAGAGGGGAGGACGACGGCCGGGGGTTCACGAGGCGGGCTCCGCCAGCTCGCGGTCCAGGGGGACGGCGGACGTCACGGTGACGGCCGACGGGGCGAGATCGGCCGGCACCGGCATCGCGCTGCCGGGCAGCCCGACCGCCGCCGCACCGTGGGCGACGGCCGCGGCGAGCGCTGCGGAGCCCGATCCGCCTGCCGCGAGGAAGCCGGCCAGCGAGGCGTCTCCCGCGCCGACATTGCTGCGTACGGCGGCGACGTGCGCGGTGCCGTATCGGACCCCCGAGTCGTCGACGAGCAGTTGGCCGTCCGCGCCGAGGCTGGCCAGCACCGTGCGGGCACCGAGCTGCCGCAGTTCCTCCGCGGCCTTGACGGCGTCCCCGACGGTCAGGAGCGGACGGCCGACGGCCTCGGAGAGTTCCTCGGCATTGGGCTTCACCACGTCGGGGCGTTCCCGCAGTGCGGCGATGAGGGAGGGGCCCGAGGTGTCCAGGGCGATACGCGCTCCAGCGCGGTGGGCGCGGGCGACCAGTTCGGCGTACCACTCGGGCCCGAGCCCGCGCGGGAGGCTGCCGCAGCAGGCGATCCAGTCGGCGTCGGCGGAGCGCGCTCCGACGGTCTCCAGCAGGGACTCGGCCTCCGTGGCGGTGAGTTCGGGGCCCGGGGCGTTGATCTTCGTAAGGGTTCCGTCGGGCTCGGCCACGGAGATGTTGGACCGGGTCGGTCCCGCGACCGGCACGCCCGCCACCTCGATGCCCTCCTCGCGCAGCAGGTCGGAGAGGACGGCGCCGGCCGGTCCGCCGAGCGGCATCACGGCGAGTGTCCGGTGCCCGGCGGCGGCCACGGCGCGCGAGACGTTGACGCCCTTGCCTCCCGGGTCCATCCGGTCACCGGTGGCGCGCAGCACCTCGCCGCGTTCCAGCGAGGGCACCTCATAGGTGCGGTCGAGGGAGGGGTTGGGGGTGACGGTGAGGATCATGCGTACACCACTTCCGTGCCCGCCGCC
Source organism: Streptomyces sp. GC420 (assembly GCF_009916105.1). Classification (GTDB taxonomy): domain Bacteria; phylum Actinomycetota; class Actinomycetes; order Streptomycetales; family Streptomycetaceae; genus Streptomyces. The sequence goes on from NZ_JAAAXQ010000242.1 coordinate 6,794, forward strand.
TCGAAGGCCCGGGCATCCTCGGGGGCGAGCTTGCCGTCGGTGATCAGTACGTCGACGTCGGAGAGCTCACCGAAGCGGGCGAAGTGCTCCTGGCCGCCCTTGGAGGAGTCGGCGAGCAGCACCACCCGCCGTGCGGCGGCGATGGCGGCTCGCTTGACGGCGGCCTCGGCAAGGTCGGGGGTGGTCAGCCCGCCGCCCGCGGAGAAGCCGTTGGTGGCGAGGAAAAGGACGTCGGCGCGGATCTCCCCGTAGGCGCGCAGCGCCCAGGCGTCGACGGCGGCACGGGTGCGGTGCCGGACCCGGCCGCCGACGAGATGGAGCGCGATGCCCGGGTGGTCGGCAAGCCGCGCGGCCACCGGCAGGGCGTGGGTGACGACGGTCAGCGAGCAGTCCAGCGGCAGGGCGCCGGCCAGGCGGAAGGTGGTGGTGCCGGCGTCGACGATGACGCTGCCGTCGGCGGGCAGTTCGGCGACGGCGGCCCTCGCGATGCGGTCCTTCTCGTCGGCCGCGGTGGACTCCCGCTCGGCGAGGTCGGGCTCGAAGTCCAGGCGGCCCGCCGGGATCGCTCCGCCGTGCACCCGGCGTACGAGACCGGCGCGGTCCAGCGCCTTGAGGTCGCGCCGGATGGTCTCGGCGGTGACCTGGAACTCCTCGGCCAGCGAGAGCACGTCCACCCGGCCGCCCTCACGGGCGAGGCGAAGGATCTCCTGCTGACGCTCCGGTGCGTACATGTGGTTTTACATCCGTTCCATGCCCGAACCTGTGGTTTCAGCGCCACAGTAGGCCCGTCCTCTCGGAAAGTAAACACATTCGGGCATCAACTCGGCACAGATCGAGGCGCCGCCGGAAGCACTCGGACATCTGTGGGCGCGTGACACCGCGCAAGGAGCAGGAGTCGATGCAGGGCGGGTCGGGACGCAGGGCGGGCCGCGCGCACGGGAAGGGCCGGTGGGCGTATGGGGACGGCGGTCGGCGGACAAGAAGGAGCCCCGGCGCCGGGGGGATGACGCCGGGGCTCGGCCCGTGGGGGTCTGGGCTCGTCCCGTAAGACGGGATGCCGCAGAGGTGGGTTGCCTCGGGGGGACCGTTGTTGTCCCGCTGCCCTGGTTCACGGGCGGGGACGATCAGTGGTTCAAAGGAACTTCACATTCCCGAAAACCGGTTTGTGCGTCCGGCCGCGAACGGGGGCGGACGCGGGAGCGGCGGCGGCTTTCGCCACCGTCGCCCCTGCGCGCCGTGCGTGCTCTGTGCCTGCCCTGTGCCTGCTCTTGCGCTGTGCGGCGGCCGGGTGCGGCGGCACCCGACGGTCCGCTCGTCCGGGACGGCCCGGAGGCCACCGGGGCCGCTGGACCCGCCGGTCCCGATGGCCTCCGAGCCGTCCCGGCCGGACTACGCGGCCGCGTCGAAGCCGGTGTCGCGCGCCAGCTTCTTCAGCTCCAGCAGTGCGTGCTTCTCGATCTGGCGGATGCGCTCACGGGTCAGCCCGTGCTCCTTGCCGACCTCGGTCAGCGTGCGCTCCCGGCCGTCCTCGATGCCGTACCGCATCCGGATGATGGACGCGGTCCGGTTGTCGAGCCTGCCGATGAGCTCCTCCAGGCCCTCGCTGCGCAGCAGCGTCATCACGGACTGCTCGGGCGAGACCGCCGAGGTGTCCTCGAGCAGATCGCCGAACTGCGTCTCGCCCTCGTCGTCGACCGACATGTTCAGCGAGACCGGGTCGCGTGCCCAGTCCAAGACGTCAATGACGCGCTCCGGCGTGGATCCCAGCTCCGCCGCGATCTCCGCGGGCTCGGCGTCACGGCCGTTCTCCCGGTTGAACTCGCGCTGCACGCGACGGATCCGGCCCAGCTCCTCCACCAGGTGGACGGGGAGACGGATGGTCCTCGACTGGTCCGCTATCGACCGCGTGATCGCCTGGCGGATCCACCAGGTCGCGTAGGTCGAGAACTTGAAGCCCTTGGTGTAGTCGAACTTCTCCACGGCACGCACCAGGCCGGCGTTGCCCTCCTGGATCAGGTCCAGCAGGGGCAGGCCACTGCGCGGGTAGCGCCGCGCGACGGCGACGACCAGGCGCAGATTCGAGCGGATGAAGACGTCCTTCGCCCGCTCGCCCTCGGCGGCCAGCGCTTCCAGCTCCTCACGAGTCGCACCACCGGCGTCACTCTCCGCCTCGCCGTCAAGGATCTGGCGCGCGAACACACCGGCCTCGATGGTCTTGGACAGCTCGACTTCCTTCGCGGCGTCGAGCAGCGGTGTACGCGCAATCTCGTCGAGGTACATACCGACCAGGTCGCGGTCGGTGATCTCCCCGCCCACGGCGCGCACACTGCTTGCCCTGTCGTCCCCACCGCTGAGGCCGGCGGACTGACGACGGGCGACGGCACGGGTTGCCATGCGTGCTCCTTGCGATGAGTAGGTCGCGGGTCAGCGGCTCTGACACCTCCCGGGTGCCCCAGCCAATAGGAACAACGACTGGAATCCGGACAGAATTCCCGTACCGCTCATCAATTCCAGTGATCATGCAGTACCCTGCACGGCCACACGCGCACTCACAACGTTCCGGCTGCCCGTTTCGTTGCCGTGTTCCCCCAGTTTCCCCACATCAGAAGACGATCCGCGCCTGCGCGTGGTTGCCCGGTCCGCAGACTCCACAGCGGACCCGTACGGGGCGCACAGCCCCGTGCCCTCCGCCCGGCCCTCCGCGTACCCCCAGCGCACCCACAGGCAGGCCGCCGCCCTCAGCGTGTCTTCTGCTGCGCTCGGGCTGCCCTCGGGCTGCCCTCAGCCGCCGAACTGCACGGACCGCTTCGCGAGCCCCATCCAGAAGCCGTCGATCACGCTGCGCTGGGCGTCCAGCTCCCCCGTCGCGTCCGCCGCGCCCATCGCCACGAAGAGGGGCGCGAAGTGCTCGGTGCGCGGGTGGGCCAGCCGTCCCGCCGGCGACTTGTGCAGGAAGTCGAGCAGCCCGTCGACGTCTCCCTCGTCGAGCGCCCGGTGTCCCCACGCGTCGAACTCCGCCGACCAGCCCGGCACACCGCCACCCGCATGGCGCAGCGCGGCCAGATTGTGGGTGAAGAAGCCGCTGCCGATGATCAGGACGCCCTCGTCGCGAAGCGGGGCGAGCCGGCGGCCGATGCCGAAGAGGCGGCGCGGGTCGAGGGTGGGCAGGGAGATCTGGAGCACCGGGACGTCCGCGTCGGGGAACATCTCGACAAGCGGGACGTAGGCGCCGTGGTCCAGCCCGCGGTCCGGGACGTCCTGGACGGGGGTACCGGGCGCGCTCAGCAACTTGCGCACCGACTCGGCGAGTTCGGGTGTCCCGGGTGCTTCGTACCGGACCTGGTAGTAATGCTCGGGGAAGCCCCAGAAGTCGTAGACGAGCGGGACGGTCCGGGTGGCTCCCAGCGCGAGCGGGGCCTCTTCCCAGTGGGCGGAGACGACCAGGATCGCCCTGGGCCGCGGCAGACTCGCGGACCATGCGGCGAGTTCGCCCGGCCAGACCGGGTCGTCCGCGAGCGGCGGCGCACCGTGGCTGAGGTACAGGGCGGGCATGCGCTCGACGGCGGCGGTCATGGTGGCTCCAGGCGGCAACGGGGGTGTAACGATTTTCTTGAAGTCTCAACCTCTCCCTGCCCACCATAGAACGACCTTGTTTAAATTTCAATAACGAGCCGTAGAGTGGAGTCATGAAGAAGGCACCCGCAGAGAAGCCCCAGTGGCTGACGGAAGAGGAGCAACTGGCCTGGCGCGCCTACATCCACGCGACCACGCTTCTCGAAGATCACCTGGACCGCCATCTGCAGCGCGCCGCGGGCATGCCGCACGTGTACTACGGACTGCTCGTCCAGCTCTCGGAGGCGCCGGACCGCCGGATGCGGATGACGGAGCTGGCGATGAACGCGAAGATCACCCGCTCGCGGCTGTCCCACGCGATCGCCCGGCTGGAGAGGAACGGCTGGGTGCGCCGCGAGGACTGCCCCTCCGACAAGCGGGGCCAGAACGCCGTGCTCACGGACGAGGGCTTCGCGATGCTGGAGACGTGCGTGCCCGGCCATGTAGCCGCCGTCCGGCAGGCGCTGTTCGACCGGCTCACCCCTGAGCAGGTGCGCCAGCTCGCCGAGATCATGCGGATCATGGCCGAGGGGCTGCAGCCCACAGACGCGGACGCGGACCTGCCCTGGCTCCGCTGAAGAGATCAGCAGGGCCGGGGCAGGTCCGCGTCCGGACAACGGACGGTGCGAGGTCGGTGCGGGTGCGTGCTCACGGTGCGGGGCGACGGGTCGTACAGGCTGTTCGACGACCCGGCACGCACGACACACGCACACGCACACGCACACGCACACCTACACGTTCACGCACGCCTGCACGTTCACGCTCGGGCGCACCGTCTCGGAGTGACCGGCCAGGTTCAGTGCGCGATCACGGGAACCGGCGAGACCTCGTCCCGGGCGCCCTTGTCCGCGCCGGAGCCGGAGCCGGAGCCCGAGCCCGACGGCCCGCCCTGGTGCCCGGTGTTGACGAAGGTGAACGCGATCAGCGCGGCCAGGCCGAGGATGCCCACGGCCCACCAGATGGCGCCGGCGTAGCCATGCACCATGCCCTGAAGCTCGACGAGCTGCTGGGCCTGCCGCGAGCCAGCGGCGGCGGCAGCGTGGTCGGTGATGTACGCGGTGGTGGCGCCGGCCGCGATGGTGTTCAGCAGTGCCGTGCCGATCGCGCCGCCCACCTGCTGCGAGGTGTTGACCATCGCGGAGGCGACACCCGCGTCGCGCGGCTCGACGCCGTGCGTGGCCAGGCTCATCGCAGGCATGAACGCGGTGCCCATCCCCAGGCCGAGCAGAAGCTGCGCCGGCAGGATCAGACCGGCGTACGACGTGCCGATCTCCAACTGGGTCAGGAGCAGCATGCCGAGACCGGCGACCAGGAAGCCCGGACCCATCAGCAGCCGCGGGGCGACCCGGGTCATGAGCCGGGTGCCGATCTGGGTGGAGCCGGTGATCATGCCCGCGATCATCGGGAGGAAGGCGAAGCCGGTCTTCACCGGCGAGTAGCCCTTCACGATCTGCAGGTAGTAGGTGAGGAACAGGAAGAGCCCGAACATCGCGATGATGGCGAGGCCGAGCGAGAGGTAGACCCCGCCCCGGTTCCGCTCGGTCAGCACCCGCAGCGGCAGCAGCGGTGCCTTCACCTTGGACTCGACGAGGATGAAGGCGGCGAGCAGCACGAGGGACGCGGTGAACGTCGCCAGGGTCACGGAGTCGGACCAGCCGTCGGACTCGGCCCGGGTGAAGCCGTACACGAGCGCCACCAGGCCCAGCGTGGACAGCACCACGCCCGGGATGTCCAGCGCGGAGCGGTTGCGGGCACCGGCCGGCTCACGGATGACGAAGTACGCGCCGAGTGCGGCGACGACCGCGAACGGGATGTTGACGAAGAACGTCCAGCGCCAGTTCAGGTACTCGGTCAGGAAGCCGCCGAGGATCAGACCGACCGCGCCGCCTCCACCGGCGATTGCGCCGTAGATACCGAAGGCCTTGGCCCGCTCCTTGGCATCGGTGAACATCACCGCGAGCAGGGAGAGCGCGGCAGGCGCGAGCAGCGCGCCGAAGACGCCCTGGAGTGCGCGTGAGCCGAGCAGCATCGCCTGCCCGGTCGCGGCGCCGCCGAGCGCGGAGGCGGCGGCGAAGCCGAGCAGACCGACGACGAAGGTGCGCTTGCGGCCCCACAGATCGGCGACCCGGCCGCCGAAGAGGAGCAGTCCGCCGAAGGCGAGGGCGTACGCCGTGATGACCCACTGCTTGTTGCCCTCGGAGATGCCCAGGTCCTGCTGGGCGGAGGGCAGCGCGATGTTCACGATGGTCGCGTCGAGTACGACCATGAGCTGGGCCAGGGCTATGAAGACGAGCGCTTTCCAGCGCGCGGGATCGGGCTGTGCGAGTGCAGCCGGCTGGTCACGCCGAACCGTTTCTGACATGGGAGTAGCCACCTAGGGATGACGTAAGGCGAAAAAGGGACGCAGAGGACTCGGTAGGGGTGAAGGGCTTGGTC
>NZ_JAAAXQ010000243.1 GCF_009916105.1 Streptomyces sp. GC420
TCTGGGAGCTGGACCCGATGTGCATGTTGACGACCGTCCCGGTCTCCTCGCAGACCGCGAAGAAGGGGTCCCAGTAACCGGAGTGGATGGACGGCAGCCCCAGGTGGGTGGGGATCTCGCTGAAGGTCACGGCCCTCACTCCGCGCGCCGCGTTCCGCCTGATCTCGGCGACGGCCAGGCCGATGTCCCACAGGGGGATCAGGCACAGGGGGATGAGCCGGCCGCCGCTGTCCCCGCACCACTCCTCGACCATCCAGTCGTTGTAGGCGCGCACGCAGGCCAGGGCCACCTCCTTGTCGTGCGCCTCGGCGAAGGTCTGGCCGCAGAAGCGGGGGAAGGTCGGGAAGCACAGGGAGCCCTCGACGTGGTTGAGGTCCATGTCCTTCAGCCGCTCGGCGGGGTCCCAGCAGCCGGGCCGCATCTCCTGCCTGGTGATGCCATCGAGGGTCATGTCGTCCCGGTCGAAGCCGACGGCCGCGATGTTCCGCTTGTAGGGGAACTTGAGGTCCTCGTAGATCCACCAGTCGGTGGGCGGCCCTTCGGGATCCATGGTGATCTGGTACTTCCCGCCGACGTAGGCGAGCTCGCCGATGCCGGCGGTCAGCGGCCGGGGCCCGCGCTCGCGGTACTTGGCGGGCAGCCAGGTCTCGAAGAGGTGCGGCGGCTCGATCACGTGGTCGTCGACGCTGATGATCCTGGGCAGCTCCATCTGCGTGTCCCCTGTCCCCTCCGGCATGCCGATGACGTTTCTGATGACCCGTCAGAAAGCCAGGCTAGCCCCGCACCCCTGGACCGACAAGGCGGTGCGCCCTACGCTCGCGGCACGACCTGACGACTCGTCAGATCTTCCGCCGAGGGAGAGGGGTTCGTACCATGCGGCCTGCGGACACCGCGGACGCCCGGAACGCGCACACGCTCAGCGACTCCCCCACCCTGTGGGAACTCCTGGACCGCAGGGCTCGGCTGACCCCCGACGCACCCGCCCTGATCGAGGCCGCCGCCGATCCCGCGCGCGACACCACCATCACCTTCGGCGAGCTGCGCGACCGCGCCGAGCGGACCGCGGCGGGCCTGTACCGCATGGGTGTGCGCCCCGGTAGCGTCGTGGCCTGGCAGTTGCCCACCCGCGTCTTCACCGTGCTGCTCTCCCTGGCACTGGCACGGCTCGGCGCGGTCCAGTCCCCGGTCATCCCCTTCTACCGGGACCGCGAGGTCGCCTTCGCCCTGCGCGAGTCGGGAGCCGCCCACTTCGCCGTGCCCGGCGAGTGGCGGGGCTTCGACCACACCGCGATGGCGCACCGGATCGCCCGCGCGCTGCCCGCGGCGCCCCGGGTCTTCGAGGCGTACGACGGGCTGCCGGTGGGCGAGGACCTCCCGGAGGGCGGGGCCGCGGAACTGCCGCCGCCCCCGGCCTCGGGCACCGAGGTCCGCTGGATCTACTGGACCTCGGGCACCACCTCGGACCCGAAGGGGGTCCTCCACACCGACCGCTCCCTGATCGCCGGAGGGTCCTGCCTCGCCCACGCGCTGCGGCTCGGCCCCCGCGACGTCGGATCCATCGCCTTCCCGTACGCGCACATAGGCGGCCCCGACTACCTCGTGATGGTCCTGCTGTGCGGCATGCCCGCGGTGCTCTTCGAGCACTTCGCGCTGCCCGCCTCGCTCGACGGCTGTCGCAGGCACGGCGTGACGGTCGCGGGCGGCAGCACCGCCTTCTACTCGATGTTCCTCGAGGAGCAGCGCAAGCGGCCCGGCGGGAAGCTGATCCCGAGCCTGCGGCTGCTGGCCGGCGGCGGGGCGCCCAAGCCCCCGGAGCTCTACCGGGCCGTCGTACGGGAGATGGGGTGCCGGCTCACCCACGGCTACGGCATGACCGAAGTGCCGATGATCACCATGAACTCGCCCGACGACACCGAGGAGAACCTCGCCACCACGGAAGGGCGGCCACCCGCCGGCATGGAGATACGGATCACGGCTCCGGACGGCGGACCACTGCCGCCGGGCACCGACGGGGAGGTCAGGCTGCGCGGCGAGGCCGTGTGCCGCGGCTATCTGGACCCCGCCGCCACCACCGAATCCTTCGACTCCGAGGGTTTCCTCATCACCGGCGACCTGGGGCGCCTCACCCCGAGCGGGCACCTGGTGCTGACGGGCCGCCTGAAGGACGTCATCATCCGCAAGGGCGAGAACATATCGGCCAAGGAGATCGAGGACCTCCTGCACCGGCACGGGGGCGTGGCCGACGCCGCCGTGATCGGCCTGCCCGATCCGGCGCGCGGCGAGCGGGTGTGCGCGGTGGTCGAACAGCCAGCGGGCGCGGAGCCCCTGACCCTGGAGGCGATGACTCTCCATCTGCGGTCGGAGGGCCTGGCGGTGCACAAGCTGCCGGAGCAGCTCGAGCTGGTGGAGGCCCTCCCCCGCAACGAGACGCTGCGCAAGGTGCTCAAGTACAAACTGCGCGAGCGGTTCTCCTGACGCCGGGCGCGCGGACGGGCACGCCCCTGACGCCGTCCGGCGAAACGCCCGTCCTCACGCGTCCGGTTCGGCCGTGGCGAAGTACGCGGCGAAGGCCGCGGCGATCTCCTCCTCGGTGATCCGGCCGTCGCCGTCCGCGTCGAGCGCGGCCGCGGCGCGCCCGGCCCGTTCGGCGTCCACACCGAGCACCTTGAGCACCCGCTCGGTCTCCTCGCGCGTCGCCGCCCCGTCCCCGTCCTGGTCGACGACGGCGAACGCGGCGTGCAGGAAGGGACGGGCGATGTCGACGAAGCGGTCGGGGTTGTCGCGCAGCCGCTTGGCCGCCCCGGTCACGAACTCCTGCTTGGTGACCCGCTGATCGCCGTCCCGGTCGGCGATTCCCGCCATGCCCTGCCAGAACGCCTCGGCACCGATGTAGAGCGCCTGCCCCTTGTCGCAGCGCGCGGTCGTCCCGAACTCGGCCAGTACGGCTGCCGCGGCGGTGCTGAAGTCCTCGCGGTCGATGTAGCCGTTGCCGTCCTGGTCGAAGCTGGCAAAACGATCGGAGATCTTGCGCTCGTACTCGGCGCTGTCCATGGTCGGCCTCGCGGGTCTGAAGGTGGGTACGGAACTTCAGACGGAGCGTACGGCCTGGGTGGCCGTGAAGTTAACAGAAACCGGTGATCAGAAGCCTGGAGACGCAAGAGCGAGGCGAAGTACTACGCGGAGACCGGGGCCGCCTCGTCGTCGGCCGCGCTCTCCACGTCGGTGTACACCTCGAACAGCCGCCGCACGCCCAACGCGGCGAGGACGCGGTTGACATGGGAGCCCTCCTCCGCACCCCGGGCGGGCAGGACGAGCCGCAGCCGGCCCTGGCAGGAGCGCATCAGGCGGCGGGTGGCTATCAGGACCCCGACCCCGCTGGAGTCGCAGAAGAGCACGCCCGAGAGATCGAGCACCAGGTCCCGGCGCCCCTTCGCCACCACGGCGTGGACGTGCTGACGCACCATGGGGGAAGTCGCCAGGTCCATCTCGCCGCTGACGCGCAGCACGGCCCACTCGCCCTGCGCGCTCTCGATCACTCTCAGCGCCATGCGATCCAAGCCCTTCGCCGTTCGTCGCCGTCGCCCGTCCATGGATTCCCCGGCCCATACCCCAACCGAGCCAAGGCATGCGGAATCAGTCGGTCCACGATGTGTATTCGGCTGATTCAAACCCTAATAATCAGTTTCGGTCACAAGGAGTCGGAAGAGAGGACGCGCACGGTGACGGGATCAATACCATCCGCATGCATCTCGACGGCGCGCATTGCCGCAAAGGGAGGTGCGCCACCACCCCTGCCGACTACATTCGAAGGGACGTGGGACAGGATGGGGGTCGTATGGCCAACGAAGCACCACCCCGCTGGGACCGCAGGATGCAGCAGCGGCTGGCACGCGGCGAGGCCGCGGCCCTCGGCGAGCTCTACGACCGGTTCGCGTCCCTCGTCCACAGCCTGGCCCACCGCGTCCTCGGGGACGAGGAGGCGGCCGACCGCGTCACCCGTGAAGTCTTCGGCCACGTCTGGGAGAACCCCGACACCTACGACCCGAAGCTGGGCTCCATGAGGTCCTGGGTGGCCACCCTCGCCCAGCGACAGGCCGTCAAACGGCTGCGCGAGTCAGAGTCCGCCTCCCTGCGGGAGGGCGGCGAGGGCAGCCCCGAGGCCCTGGAGCTGAAGGTGCTCAAAGCCTCCGCCGCCGCCCGCGCCGACTACATCCGCTCGTCGATGCCCCAACCCCTGCGCGAGGCCCTGGAACTGGCCTACTACAAGCGCCGCGACTACCGGCAGACCGCGGCCGACCTCGGCGTCACCGAGGACGAGGCGCGGCGCAGGCTGCGGCTCGGGCTGCAACTGCTCTCCACGGCCAACAACCCCGCGCCGAGCGCCTCGCCGCCCGGATACGGGAGGACGCTGTGAGCGGGCCGTCCGACCGGTTCGAAGGACCGCCCGGTGCGGACGGCGGTGCCGGGGGCGCCGCGCGCGCCCCGCGCATACCGCCGCAGCGCCGGTCCTTCGAGGACCGCGACCCCTCGCCCTTCTTCGCACCGATCGAGCCGCGCCCCGCCCCGGGGGGCGGCACGCACCCCCAGGAAGCGATCCCCACCGTGCCCGAGCCGGCCAAGCCGCCCGTCGAGCCGCCCGCGCTGGAACACAAGGTGCTCAAATCGCTGCTCGGCGCCTGGGCCCTGTCCGCCTGCTCCGCCGAGGAGGCCGCGGCGGTCGAGCTGCACCTCGGCGAATGCGCGCCCTGCGCGGAGGAGGCGCTGCGGCTGCGGGACGCCGTGGGCCTGCTCCAGCGCGAGGACACCCTGGACCTCGACCCGCAGCTGCGCTCCAAGGTGCTCGGCACCTGCCTGGACCGCAGGCCGGCCCGGATCCCGGTGCCGGAGTGGGTCGTCCCCTACGACACGGAGACCGCCCGGCTGGACGCGCTCCTGCGCGACATCGGCGACGTGGAGTGGCACGCCCCGGTACGCCTGCGCTGGTTCGAGGGCGAGCGGCAGGTGGGGCGCAAGACGACCGTCGCCGGAGTCATCGCCCACCTCATGACCGTCGACGGTCTGGTGGCGACCGCCCTCGGCCTCGACGACCCGCTGGGCGACCTCGCCCCCGAGGGGCCCGGGACTCCCCGGTCCCGTACGGAGGCTCTGTGGAAGGGTGCCGCTTCCCCGCCCACCGGAGCGGTCCACAGGCCCTGGCGGGAGCAGAGTCACACCCTGGTGCGCACCATCTGCTTCGCGGGCCGCTCAGCCGCCGACCTCACCGTGGCCTACGGCGACTTCGGCCTGCCGCTGCGCGACTCGATGCTGGACCGCGCCTTCGAGTGCTGGCTGCACGCCGACGACATCGCCGGGGCCATCGACTACCCCTACGGGCCACCGGCCGCCGGGCACCTCAACAGCATGATCGACCTGGCGGCCCGGCATCTGCCCGTCGCCCTCGCGGAACGCCGCCGCGCGGGACTGGCGGGACCGGCCCGGTCGCTGGTCGAGGCGGGCACGCCGGGGCGGACGCTCCACCTGGAGATCGAGGGGCCGGGCGGCGGCGACTGGTACATCCCGCTGGACTCCCCGGCGGCCGTCGCCTCGCCCGCGCACGCGGTGGCGCAGGTCGCGATGGACGGTGAGGAGTTCTGCCGGCTGGTGGCGGGCCAGGTGCCGCCCGACGACCCCGCGGCGGGCGGGGAGGGCGACAAGGCCGCGATCCGCGACGTCATGTTCGCCGCGGCATCGATGTCACGTCTGTGACCTCCGGCACCGGGCGGATTCCCGGTGCCGTGGCGGATTCCCGGTGCCGTCCGCGCGTGCCGTCCCAGCTCTCCGTGCGCCTCCCACCCGGAACCGCCGCGCCGCCCGGGACGGGCGGACGGGTCGGGCGGACGGGTCAGGCGGACGGGTCAGGCGGACGGGTCAGGCGAAGACGACCGTGCGGCGGCCGTTGAGCAGCACCCGGTGCTCGCTGTGCCACTTCACGGCCCGGGCCAGCACCTGGCACTCCACGTCCCGGCCCACGGCGACAAGCTGCTCCGGAGTGACCTCGTGGCCGACCCGCTCGACCTCCTGCTCGATGATCGGCCCCTCGTCGAGGTCGGCCGTCACGTAGTGCGCGGTGGCGCCGATCAGCTTCACGCCGCGCGCGTGCGCCTGGTGGTAGGGCTTGGCGCCCTTGAAGGACGGCAGGAAGGAGTGGTGGATGTTGATGATCCGCCCCGACAGCGCCTTGCACAGGTCGTCGGAGAGGACCTGCATGTAACGGGCCAGCACCACCAGGTCGACGTTCTCGCCGCGCACCAGCTCCAGGAGCCGCGCCTCCGCCTCGGCCTTGTTGTCCTGGGTGACCGGAAGGTGATGGAAGGGGACGTTGTACGAGGCGGCCAGCTCGGCGAAGTCGGTGTGGTTGGAGACGACGGCCGCGATCTCGACGGGCAGCGCCCCGATCCTCGTACGGAACAGCAGGTCGTTCAGGCAGTGGCCGAACCTGCTGACCATAAGGATCACCCGCATCCGCTCGTCGGCGCGGTGGATCCGCCAGTCCATCCGGAAGGAGTCGCCGATGGCGGCGAAGCTGGCCCGCAGCTTCTCCACAGTGACCGGGGCCTCGGCGCTGAAGTGCACCCTCATGAAGAACAGGCCGGTGTCGTGGTCGCCGAACTGCTGGCTGTCCTCGATGTTGCAGCCGGTCATGAAGAGGTAGCTCGACACGGCGTGCACGATCCCCTGCTTGTCCGGACAGGACAGCGTGAGGACGTACTGGTCGGGGGTGACGGGCTGCGACTGGCTCATAGCCTGACAGGATCCCACATCCGGGTGAAGGACCGGACCCCGAGGTCCTCAGGCCGCCCGGGTCATGATCCGCAGCACTTCCAGGGTGCGCGGCGGCGCGTCCGGGTCCTCGCCGTCGCTCATGGCGAGGCGGACGTGCGCGTCGCGTGCCGCGCGCACCGCCTCCGGCCAGCCGTGGTGCTCCAGGTAGGCGGAGACGGGGGCGTCCGGACCGACCTGGTGCATGATCCTCAGCACCCGCAGCACGGCCACGTCGACGAGGGCGGCCTCCTGGGAGTCACGGAAGATCGTGCCGACGTACTTCTCGGCCGACCAGTTGTCCAGCCAGGTGTCCTCCACCAGGCGGTACACGGCGTCCGTGACGTCGCCGTACTCCTCGCGGCCGGCCAGCCAGCACTCCTGCTGGAACACCGGATCGGAAAGCATGTGGAGAGCGGAGCGCACATTGGTGCGCCAGCGCCACCACGGCATGTCGTTGACAGGCATGCCGCCCATGGTGGACGAGCGACGGCCGCGACGGGAAGGGTTCTCCGAGCTTTGCACGATGCTCGATCGTACGTTCCCACTCGGATGCGACCCGGCGGCCCCCCTCAATTCACCCCTGCGTCACCGTCCGTTGAGGTGCGGTGACTCCGGTGTTCCCCATGGGGCGGAATTGTGAATGACCATGACAGGACGGCGACGCTCCTCCTCCCCCCGCGCCCTCGGGACCGCCGCGCTCACCGCGGCGGTGACGGCGGTGTGCACGTCTCTCATCAGCGGCTGCGGCGTGATCCCCGGCACCTCGGGCGACTCGGACGACCCCGTGGTCGTGATGACCTGGGCCCCCGAGGGGACCGAGGCCACCAATATGCCCGGGATGCCGGCCATGGCCAAGACCTATGCACAGTGGATCAACTCCAAGGGCGGCATCAACGGCCGCCCGCTGAAGGTCCTCACCTGCAACGACCACAACGACAGCATCAGCGCCGGCACCTGCGCCCGCGAGGCGGTCAAGGAGAACGTGGTGGCGGTGGTCGGCTCGTACAGTCAGCACGGCCGCTCCTTCTTCGCCCCGCTCGAGGCCGCCGGCATCCCCTACATCGGGGGCTACGGAATATCCGAGCAGGAGTTCAGCAGCCCGTTCTCGTTCCCCGTCAACGGCGGCCAGGCGGCCCTCCTCGCGGGCAACGGCATCCAGCTGGCCGGCGAGTGCGAGAAGGTCTCCCTGGTCCGGCCGGACACGGTCTCGGGGGACACCCTGCAGCGCATCCTCAACGCCGGACTGACCAGTGGCAAGGCCCAGAAGGCGAGCGACATCCGGGCCGCCGAGGACGCCACCGACTACACCGGGACCGCCCGGACGGCCCTCGAATCCGCCGGGAGCACGCCCGTCGGCGAGGACGGCAGCTCCGCAGACACGGCCGGAAGTGCAGATTCCGCCAGTGTGTCCGGGAAGGGGTGCGTCACGGCCGCGCTCGGTGAGCGCACCGAGACCTTCTTCGACTCCTACCGGCGGCTGCTGGGGGACGCCGACTCGGTGCGCTTCTCCTCCGTCCTCGGCAGCGTCGACCAGTCACTGGTCGACCGCACCGGCGGCGGCTCCGGCCCGCTGGAGGGCGCCTTCTTCACCGGCTGGTACCCCGTCGCGAGCGACCCCCGCTGGGACCCGATGCGCAAGGTGATCCGCGACTTCGCCTTCAAGGACAACCGCATCGACCCGGGCGACGCGGGAGTGCAGACCACCTGGATCGCGTACACCGCGCTGACCCAGGTCGTGGAGCACCTCGGCAACGGCGAGATCACCGCCCGCTCCGTCACCTCGGCGCTCAACAAGGGCCTGACCGTGGACACCGGCGGTCTCACGCCCGAGCTGAACTGGAGCTACGAGAACGCACTCGGTGTCCAGGACCTCCCGCGGGCCATCAACGCCGACGTGACATTCCAGGTGGTGCGCGGAGGACGGCTGGTCTCCGCGCGCAAGGGCTTCGTGGACGTCGGCAAGACCCTGGAGTCCGTGCCGGTCGCCTGAGCCCTGCCGCGTCGCCGGAGCGCCCGCGCCGCCTTGCCCGGGGCACGCCCCCGCTCCGGAACGAGCGGGGGCACCGTGCTCCCTGGGCTCAGAGCTCCGTGGTCTGCCTCTTGGTCAGGCCGTACGTTTCGGCGATCGGGTTCCACAGGCTCGCGGCCTCCGTCTTGGCCGCCGTGGCCTCACCGCTGGCCCTGTTGCCCGCCGCAGTCTGCCCGGTGACGCGCGCCTGGCCCTTCCTGCAGCCCTTGGGACCGGCCGTCTGGTCGGCCCACGCGGCGTAGTGCTCGTCGGCCGAGGCGGAGGCCTTCCATGCCTTGGTGAGCGCCGCGGTCAGCTTCGCGTGGTCGGGCAGCTTGTCGACGGAGAGGTCCTTCAGCCGGTCGACGAGGCCGTTGCGCTGGCCGGCCGCGGCCCTCAGGTCGCCGGCCGCCTGGCCGAGGTTGTCGCAGGTCTTGATGGACTGCACCGCGGCGATCACCTTGGCGCGGCTGTCGTTGCTCTCCGCGAGCAGCTTGTCCAGCTCCACCGCCTGGGTCCTGGCGGGGTCCTCGCTCGGCTCCGGCTCGGCCGGGGCGGTGTCCTTGGGCCCGGAACTCGCCGAGACCGTGGTGCCGTCGTTCGCCTCCGGCTCGTCGTCCCCGCTCATCAGGGCGCCGACGGTCAGTCCGACCACCGCGCAGCCGACGACCACGGCGGCGATCAGCGTCGTCGCCGGTTTCATCGAGCGGCGGCCGCCGTCCCCCGCGTCCCCGGCGCCGTACCGCCCGGGCTGGGGCTGGAAGGAGGTCTCCGGCTGCCGCGGGGGGAAGTACCCGTCGGCGGACCGGCCCGGTGCCGTTACGGAGCCGGGCGGCGGCCCCTGCCGCTCGGAACGGAAGAGTGCGTCGAACTCGGAGGGCGGAGCCTGGGCCGCCCCGTAGGGCGTCACGCCCTGCTGTCCGGACGTCGGCCCAGCGGGGACCGGCGGGAGGTACTGCGTCGCCTGCGCGTCGGGACCGCCGGGCCGGCGCCCGAGGAAGTGGGTGGAGTCGCCCGCCGTGTGCTCCGGGGGCAGCGTGCCCGCGGAGACGGGCGGTATGAGCTGGGTCGCCTGCGCGTCGGGGCCGCCGGGTCCCCCGGGCCCGGGGCCCACCGGGGGTATCAGCTGCGTCGCCTGCGCGTCAGGGCCGGCTGCGGCCACCGGCGCCATGAACTGGGTCGCCTGCGCGTCGGGCCCGGCCGACGGGTGTCCCATCGGCGGCGCGCCCTCGGGCGGCAGCGGCATCGCACCGTAGGACGGCGCGGAAGGCACGCCCGCGGGAGCACCCGGGCCGCCGCCGTACGCGGGCTGCCCCACCCCGTAGGCGTCCTGTCCGTGCGACTGGCCGTGCCCCTGCCCGGGCTGTGCGGAGTCCGGTCCCCAGGACCGGCCCCAGGGCGCGCCCTCGGCCGGTGAGGCCTGGCCGGACGGCGCCCAGGGCTCGCCGTTCGCGGGCAGCACGAGACCTTCGTGCGCGGGTCCGACCGCCGGAGACTGCGGTTCCCCGTCCTGTCCGCTCTGCGTCACCGGAACTCCTACGTGTGCGGCCTACGGAAGCTGAGAATCATCGGCTCACGCTACCGGGTCGCTCCGCGGGCCTGCCATGGCCCCGGTCACCACTCACGCAACTCACACAAGACGGATGCCCCTACGCCGCCTCCCGCATCTCCACCCGCGCGCCGAACTCCCGCACAGACGGTTCGTCCCGGAACGGTTCGAGCCGCTGCCGGAAGTCGTCCAGGTACTCCGTGCCCCGGTTGGAGCGCAGAGTCCCCAGCAGTTCCACGGCCCGGGCCCCGGTGTGGCATGCCTGCTCCACCTCCCGGCGCTGCACCTGCGAGGTCGCCAGCAGCACCAGGCCGATGGCCCGCCGGCGGGCCTTGGTCTCCGGCAGCCGGTCCAGGGCGTCCTGGGCGCACCGGCCCGCCTCCTCCGCCTGCCCCAGATCCCGGTGGCAGTGGGCCAGTTCGTCGGCGAGGTACGCCTCGTCGAAGTGCCCGATCCAGACCGGGTCGTCCGCACTGTCCGCGCGCTCCAGCGCCGTGACCGCACGGTCCGCCACGGCCCGGCAGGTGCGGGCATCGCCCATCAGGGCGTGCCCGCGTGCCTCCGCCGCGTAGAACATCGCCTCGGCGCGCGGCGTGACATGGCCGCGCGCGCCCTCCTGCGCCGCCCGCGCCAACTGCGCGATCTCGCGAGGGCTGCCGAGCTGCGCGGCCAGGTGGCTCATGCTGGCCGCCAGGACGTACCCGCCGTATCCGCGGTCCCCCGCGGCCTGTGCGAGCCGCAGCGCCTGGATGTAGTACCGCTGGGCGAGCCCGGGCTGGCCCGTGTCCACCGCCATGTATCCGGCGAGTTCGGTCAGCCGGGCGACCGCGCCGAACAGCTCGCGGCCCACGGCCTCCCGGTAGGACCCGGCCAGCAGCCCGGAGACGACGCTGTTGAGGTAGTGCACCAGGACCGGGCGGACGTGCCCGCTGCCGAAGCGGTGGTCCATCTGCGTGAGAGCGTCGGTCATCGCCCGCACGGCCTCGACGTCCGACCGGCCGACCCGTCCCCCGGCCGTGCGTGCCACCTGCGGGTCGGCGCCGCTGATCAGCCAGTCGCGGCTGGGCTCCACGAGCGCGGACGCGGCCACCGTCGAGCCGGCGAGGAACTCGCGACGGCCCACGTCGCTGCGCCACAGCTCGCAGACCTGCTCGATGGCACCGAGCACGGTCGGCGAGAACTGGAGCCCGACGCCCGAGGCGAGGTTCTTGCCGTTCGCCATACCGATCTCGTCGATGGTGACCGTGCGACCGAGCTTGCGGCCCAGCGCCTCCGCGATGATGCCCGGTGCCCGGCCGCGCGGCTGCTGTCCGCGCAGCCATCGCGCCACCGACGTCTTGTCGTAGCGCAGGTCGAGACCGTGTTCCGCGCCGACCATGTTGACGCGCCGGGCCAGTCCGGCGTTGGAGCAGGCTGCTTCCTGGATCAGCGCCTGCAGCCGTTCGTTGGGCTGGCGCGCGACGAGAGGCCTGGCGGCCATCACTTACCCCCTGTGGCTGCGACAATATGCGACAATCTGCGACGATCTGCTGCGGTCTACAGCGAACTTCGGCGATCACTGCTTTGATCACTGCCCGGTGGAAATGCGGAAAATGCGGCAAGCCGCCCTTCCGCGTCCGTTCCACGCAAGTGGCTACCCCGCCCCGGGACCTCATCCGCACGCGCGCCCCCGTCCGTGCTTCGATGCGCCCCGCATGCCGGGACCGGACGGCGTGTCCTTCGTCCCGAGGGCCGTAACCCCTGGTGGCGGCGGAAGTTGTGCTCTGCGTGGAACAGACCAGCGCAGTCGCGCAAGCCGCGGCACACATCCCGACGCAGCGCGGTGACCTGCTGCTCGACACGGCCGCGCGGTACGCGGAGGAACGCCACTGGGACGTCGTCCCCGGGACCTGGCTGGAGATGGTGGACGGCTACGAACACTGCTCGTGCGGCGCCGGAGACTGCCCCGCACCCGGCGCCCACCCGGCCGGTGAGGGCTGGGCCGCCCGGGCCACGGGCAGCGCGGCGGCGGCCCGCCTGCTCTGGTCGGAGCAGCCGAAGGCGTCCATCCTGCTGCCCACCGGCCGCGCCTTCGACGTGGTCGACGTGGCGGAGAGCGCCGGTTTCCTGGCGCTGGCCCGGATGGAGCGGTTGGCGGTGCCCCTCGGTCCGGTCGCGCTGACCCCCGACCGGCGCATGCTGTTCTTCGTGCTCCCCGGCTCCGCCGCCAAGATCCCCGAGCGCGTGCGGCAGTTGGGCGGGACGCCCGCCCCGCCGGCCCTCACCGCCCGCGGGGAGGGCGGCTACGTCGCGGCCCCGCCGACCCGCTTCGGCTCCCGCGGCCACGCCCAGTGGGTCCGCCGCCCCGGCCTCGCCAACCGCTGGCTGCCCGACGCGGAGGAACTGTTCCACCCGCTCGCCTACGCCTGCGGGCGCGACGCCGCGGCTGCCCGGGGCCGCTGAGTCACGGCC
>NZ_JAAAXQ010000244.1 GCF_009916105.1 Streptomyces sp. GC420
CGGGCGTACGGCGGCGGGGGCGTCGTGGGCGTCCGTGGTGAGCTCGGCGACGACCTCGCCGATCCGTGCGACGGACTCGCGGATCCACGGCAGTGCGAGCGGGTCCGGCGCCGTGAGCGCGGCCAGGCGTTGCTCGTCGGTGTCGCCGTAGAGCCGGCTGGTGGCGGCCCGGATGCGCAGGGCCTCCGGCCGCTCGCCGAAGGCGCTCGCCGGGAGCACCCCCACCCCGTGGCGCTCGCTCAGGAGCCGGGCCAGGTCGTCGCCGCCGTGCACGCCGTACACCCGCGCGAGACGGTCCCGGACCGGTTCGAAGTCCGGGTAGAGGTAGCAGGTCGCGCGGACCGGGGCGAGCGCCGCGCCCGACGCCGTGAAGTGCCCGGCGACCGCGCGCACTACCGTCTCGTGCAGCCGGCGGCTCGCCGCGACGTGCGCGGTGACTTCCGGCGGCTCGGCGAAAGCGTACGCGGCGGCCGTCTGTACGGGGGCCGGCGGGCTGGACCAGATCTGGCTGGCGACCGAGACCAGTCGGGTGTGCAGGGCCCGGCCGAGCTCGCTGTCCGGGAGCCGGGCCACGCCGGTGCGCCAGCCGCCCACAGCGAGGTTCTTGGTGAGCCCGGTGGTGACGACGGTGCGCTCGGGGGCGTGCAGGGCCGGGGACTCGGCCGGTGCCGATCGGTCGTACAGGAGGTCGCAGTAGATCTCGTCCGACACGACGACCAGGTCGAGTTCGCGCGCGGCGGCCGCCAGGCGCCGCACGGTGCCGGGCGACGCGACGGTGCCGGTCGGGTTGTCGGGCACCGTCACCACCAGCGCCCGGGGCGCGCGTCCGGCGGCCCGCGCCGCGGCGACCGCCTCGCGCAGCAGCTCCGGGTCGGGTACCCCGCCCTCGCCGGGCCGGATCGGCACGGGCACGGAGCGCGCCCCCGCCAGCCGGGCCTGGGCCGCGTAACTCACCCAGCTCGGCATGGGGATGACCACGTCGCCGCCGATGGCGAGCAGCAGCGCGAACAGCAGCGGCTTACTGCCGGGCCCGGCCACGACCAGGCCGGGGTCGACACCGAGCCCGCGCCGCTCCCAGTACCCGGCGGCCGCAGTGCGCAGGGCCCGGCTGCCGGGGACGGGGCCGTACGCGTTCTCGCCGGCCGCCGCGGCGAGACGCTCCCGCAGGGCGGGGAGCACGGGCAGGCCGATCTCCCCGCTGGCCATCGACAGGACCCGCTCCCCGGCGCGGCGGCGACGGGCCAGGGCCTCGTCGGCGGCAAGGGTCGCCGACATGGAGACCGGTGTGGATTCGGGCATTTCGGGCTCCAGAGGTGAGGGTGGAATGGTGGGTGGGTGAGCGGGCGGAGACGGCGGGTCGTGGTGCGGGCAGGCCGTGTCCCGGGCCGTTTCCGTGCCCGTACGACCGCCCGAGTGAGGGCCGGGCCGTGTTGCGGAACCGAGCGGGGCCGGCGAAGCCCAGTGCGGTTCGGCTTCGTTCCACGGGGTGCGGGGCTGCGGCAGCATGCGGCTCCGCCCGCGTGGGCGCGACCAGCCACGAAAGACCCGCGGGTCACGCACCGGACTGCCGGTGGAGTGCTCGGCGCCGTCAGCCCGGAGGGCGTCGCGAGCCGGGCGGGAGTGCCAGGACACGGCCGCGGCGCCGGGGCAGGCGCGGTCAGGTCGTGGGCGTCGCGTACCGCCGCCGCAGCTCCGCCTTGCGGACCTTGCCGGTCAGTGTCTTGGGCAGAGCAGGCAGCAGCTCCACGCGGTCCGGCAGGAAGCGCGGGTCCTGGCCCGCCGCCCCGAGGTGGGCGCGGACCTCCTCCAGGGAGGGGCCCTCCGCGCCGTCCGCGACCGCGACGACGGCACAGATCGAGGTCCCGTCGCCGTCCGCCGTGCCCGGCAGCCCCACCAGCGCGGCCTCGACCGCTTTCGGGTGGCTGCCGATGACCGCCTCCAGCTCCGTCATGGGAGCCACGACCCCGTCCCGTACGATCGCGTCGCGGGCGCGTCCGATGATGCGGATGCCGCCGCGGCCGTCGCCCCGCGCCAGGTCCCCGGTGTCGAACCAGCCGTCCGCGCCGAACTCCGCCGCGAACGCCTCCTCGCGCCGGCAGTAGCCGAGCGCCAGCGATGCCCCGCGCACCCGGAGCCGGCCCACACCGTCCCGGGCACCGGCCTCCTGGAGGTCGATCCGCGTCTGCATGGCGTCGATGGCGCGGCCGTTGCTGTGCGCCGCCCAGTCCTCGGGGTCGGAGGGCCGGGTCATGGTCACCGGACCGTTCTCCGACATGCCCCACAGCGAGTACGTACGGGCCCCGAGGGTCTCTTGGACCTCGTCGGCCAGTTGGGCGAGCACCGGCGCCGAGCCGATCACCACGTGCCGCAGCGTGCTCGTGTCCCGCTTCTCCACCCGCTGCGAGGCGGCCACGTCGGCGAGGGTGGCGGGCGGCCCGTACAGGAGGGTGGCGCCGTACCGCTCCACCAGGTCCAGCAGCGCCTCGTTCCTCCGCACGTCCTGGAAGGCGACGGTACCGCCGAGCATGACGCCCGCGAGGACACCTTGCGCGAAGCCGGAGTAGTGGACGAGCGGGGTCGATACGGCGGCGACCCAGTCGTCGCCGAGCCCGAAGGCGTCTACGTAGCCGCGCACGGCCGAGTGGACCGTGTTCTGGCTGTGCAGCACGCCCTTGGACTCGCCGGTGGTGCCGGAGGTGAACAGGACGACGAACGGATCGTCGGCCCCGAGCGCCGGCCCGTCGAGCACGGTGCCCGCACGCTCCTCCCACTCGACGGCGACGAAGCGGTCGCGGAAGGAGAGCGCACCCTCGGGCACCGGCCCGTCCACGACCACCACGTGGTCGAGGGCGGGGAGTTCACCCTTGAGCCGGCTCACGATCCTTGCCAGGGGCGTGCCCGACCACTCCGGGAGCGTGACGCACACCCGCGCCCCGGTGAGGCCGAGGCGGTGGCGCAGCTCCTCCTCCGGGCAGATCGGCGAGATCGGGCAGATGACGGCACCGACCCGCATACAGGCGAACATCAGCGGCACCATCTCCCAGCGGTTGGGGAGCTGGACCGCCACGAAGTCGCCGTGCCGCACGCCGAGGTCGAGCAGGGCGCCCGCGAACCGGTCGGTGAGCCGGGCAAGTTCGGCGTAGTCGAGGGTGTCGGTACGGGACTCGGAGACCCGGCGGCCCGCGACGGCGAGTTTGTGCGGCCGCTCGCGCGCCTGGCGGTACAGGTCGTCGAGGAAGGTCTCGTCGCGCCACCAGCCCCGGCGCCGGTACTCTGGGCCGAGAGCGTCCCGGGACGCGGCGGCCGCCGGACTGATGCCGCTGCCCGCGGCCTTGGACATGTCCGTCATCGCAGGAGATCCCTCCGGCGGGATGCGAGCAACTCGGGCAGCGGGTCGCCGGCGCGTGCGTCCGAGATCTCCAGCAGGGCCCGGGTGTTCTTCCGCACCCGGTCGCCGACCCAGTCGAAGACCCACGCCTTGCGCGCGTCCGCCGGAAGCTCGAAGGGAACGACCCGGGTGACGGCCAGGGCGGCCGATGCCGCACCGCCGATGTTGGCGATCACGCCCGGCACCAGGGTGCCGCCCGAGGCAGCCACCTTCTCCTTCGCCGCTGCGTCGGAGGCGAGGTTGGCGCCCTCGACCACCAGGCCGGCCCGCAGCCGGTGGGCGTTTTCGGCGGTGAGCGCGTACTTCTGCGCGGCGAGGATCAGCAGGTCGGCCTCGACTCCGAGCCAGGCGTCCGGCTCGCTGGAGAGGGTGACGCCCTGCGGCAGGCGGGAGCGGTCGATCCGCCCGAACTCGTCGGTGACGGCGATCAGGTCGGCGACCGGAAGCCGGTCCGCGCTGATGGTGCCCCGCACATCGGCGATGCCCACGACGACGTGCCCGTGTTCTTCCAGGAACCGCGCCACCGCGCGGCCCACCGCGCCGAAACCCTGGACCACGACCCGGGCCGCCTCCGTGCGGCCGCGCGCCTCCAGAGCGGTGAGCGCGGCGACGCCGACCCCGTGGCCGGTGCAGTCGATGAGCGGCTCGTAGTACGTGCGCCAGTCGATCGGCATGTCCGGGGCGCCGAGGCGGAAGCGCGGGTCGTACCCGGCCTCGTCGAAGAAGACCGCCCGGTCGGCGGGGGTGACTCCCATGTCGATGCCGAGGTGGATTCCGCCGTGGAGCAGCGGCTTCACGGTGCGGCCGAAGGTGCGGAAGGTCTGCTCGCGGTCGCTGCCGTCGGAGACGATGCCGGCCTTGGCGCCGCCGATGCGCAGGCCCGCGAGGGTGAACTTGTCGGTCATGTCGCGGGCAAGACCGGCCACTTCCTCCTCGGTGACTCCGGTCGTCATTCGGGTACCGCCCATCGCCAGGCCGTCGACCAGCGTGTCGACGACCACCCAGCCGTTGACGGCACCGCCGCTGCCGCCCAGATGAACGGTGAACGCGGGCTTCTGCGTGTTCTCCACAACGCTCATTGCCAAGTCCTTCAGTGAAGTGATGGGTTCGGGAACGGAAGGGGCGCCGTCACTGGTAGAGCTGGGCGAAGCCCCGCAGAATCTCCAGGCCGTCGCTGCGGAACTCCAGATGCGCCTGCGAGCCGAGGATCCGGCCGTCCTCGGAGCTCAGGAACTCCACGGGAGCGTGCTCGGAGCGGCCGATGGAGCGGAAGCCCCGGGGGGCCTCCTGGAGGTACAGGGTGTGCCGGTGGAAGACGGTCACCGTCGGCTTCACATACGTGAAGAGCGGCTCCTCCTTGTCCACCTGCACGTCGTAGCCGCCGACCCGCTGAGGCCCGTCCGCGAGCCGGCCCCCCGCCGAGACCGCCAGGATCTGCATTCCGCCGCAGATCCCGAAGACGGGCACGTCGGCGGTCCTGACCAGGTCGATCAGCGGCTTGTAGTACTCGGTGTCGTATGCCCGCACCTTCGTGCCGCTCAGTACGATCGCCTGATAGCGGCCGTCGAGCCGGGTGGGTACCGACGCCGCGTCCACGGCGTCGGTGAGCGAGCCCAGCTGCTCGAAGCGCGCGCGGAGCTGCTTGAGGGACAGCGTGCCGTTGTTGACGACTAACACACGGGATTGCGCCACGATAGGAGCTCCTCAGGTTCGCGTGATGACGGTGCCGGTGCGGGCGGCAAGGAGGTCGGTGACGGGGGCACTGCCAAGGACGACCCGCTCCACACCGGCGTCCAGGGCCTCGTCCGCGGCCCGCAGCTTCTTGCGCATGCCGCCGGTGGCGCCCTTGTCGCGGAAGGAGGCCGCGGCCCGCGCGGTGATCCGGCGCACCGGCTTCCCGTCGATCAGCAGATGCGCGACATCGGTGACCAGGACCAGGTCGGTCGCGCCGGTGGCCCCGGCGAGGGCGGCGGCGGCTCGGTCGGCGTCGGTGTTCACCTCCTGGCCCGCGGCGTTCGTCGCCAGCGGCGTGACCAGGCAGGCGTGGCCGGACTGCAGGTTCTTCAGCGCCGCCGGGTCCACCCCGGTGATCGGGCCGACCAGGTTCTCCAGCTCGACGAGCTGCTTGTCCTGCCACCACCAGCGCTCGGCCTCGCCCGCGCTGACCAGGCCGTCGCTGCCGAGCAGCCGCTCCCCGGTGATGCCGCGCCGCCCGAGCCGGGCGAAGACCTCCTCGGCCAGCTTGGCGCTGACGGCCTTGATGTCCTCGATGACCCCGGGCGTGGTCCAACGGCTCTGGTTGCCGTACCGGTCGCGCAGGATCGCCGACGGCTCGCCGTAGCGGGGACTGAGCTTCTTGAGCGGCTTGGACCAGCCGTGCACGAGCACCAGCGGGTGCTCCTGCCCGTACCGCGCCAGATCGTCCCACCAGGCGCCGTCGAGGTCGTCGAGGCAGCTCCCGCCGAGCTTGACGACCACAGGAGTGCGTTCGTGGCTCATGCGGGCATCACCGGCTGCATCGTCAGGCCCGTCTCCTCGGGCAGTCCGAACCGCAGGTTCGCCGCCTGGACGGCCTGTCCCGCGGCGCCCTTGACGAGGTTGTCGAGAGCGGCGAGGACGACGATCCGGCGGTCCTCCTCGTCGTGGAGCACCGTCACGTCGCAGAAGTTGGAGCCGAGCACGGCCTGCGGGTCCGGCACCGGGATCAGTGTCTCGGTGTGTCGGCGCACCCGCACGAACCGGTGCTCCTTGTAGAAGCGGACATACGCCCGCTGCAGCGCGCGCTGGTCCACGGCCGTGTCGGTGAAGACGTAACTGCTGGCCAGCAGGCCCCGCACGTGTGAGACGCCGTACGCGGACATGCTCAGCGAGCCGATCGAACCCGGCTTGCTCCGGTCCAGGAAGTCACGCACCTCACCGGCGTGCCGGTGCCCGGTCGGGGCGTACGGGGCGATGGCTCCGCTGCGGAAGGGGTGCAGGTCCGCGGTGCGCAACTGCAGACCCCCGCCGCTGGAGCCGCTCTTGCCGTCCACCACCACGGTCTTCAGGTCCAGACCGAGTCCCAGGGTGAGCGGCGCGAGGCCGAGCGTGATCGCGGTGGCGTAGCAGCCGGGCAGCGAGATCAGCGAGGCGCCCGCCAACTGGTCCTTGACCAGCTCCGGCACGCCGTACACGAACCGGTCGGCGAGGTCGGCGCGCCGCTCGACCTTCGGGTACCAGCGGTCGTGCAGCTCCGGAGTGCGGATGCGGAAGGCGCCGCTGAGGTCGACGACCGCCGGGACCCGGTCGGCGAGCAGCGCGGCCAGGCCGGCCGAGACGGGCGCCGGGGTGGCCAGGAAGACGACGTCCACCTGACCGGCGATCTCCTCGGTGACGGGCTGCACCGTCAGGCCCAGGTCGAGACGCAGGCCCGGGTGCAGTTCGGCCGGGCGGCGGCCGATGCTGGAGGAGCCGCCGAGGAAGGTCAGCTCCAGGTCGGGGTGCTGGGTGATCAGTCGGATGAGTTCGCCACCGGCGAGTCCCGAGGCGCCGACGACTCCCGCACGGATTCTGCGCGTCATGCGAGCAACTCCTGGAGGTATCGGCCGACGGCGGCCGGGATGTCCGCTCCGGTCGCCGAGGCCACCGCCCGGAAGCCGGGCGCGTGGTTGACCTCGTTGACGACGTAGCCTTCGGGAGTCCGGAAGAGATCGACCCCGTAGATGCCGGGGCCGAGTATGCCCGCCACACCATCGATGGTCTTCTGGACGTCTGGGTCGTGGGCGATGCCGTGGCTGCTGTTGCCGAGCGCCGCGTTGTTGCGCCAGTCGGTGCCGGCGCTCGCGAACTCGGCGGCGCCGACCAGTTCGTGCCCGACGACGAGGCAGCGCACCGAGGTGCCCCCTCCCACGTACGGCTCGACGAGGCAGGCCTGTTCGAAGGCGTGGCCGAGGTCCTCCACGTAGTCGTACACGGACTGGGCGATGTCGGCGTCCCGGATCAGCGTGACGCGCTTGCCCATGCCGCCGAAAACCGGCTTGAGGACCAGCGGCAGCTCCAGCTCGTCGAGCGCCCGCTCGAAGTCTTTGCGGGACAGCGCGAGCCGGAAGTCCGGTACGGGCACGCCCGCGCCGCGCAGCACGGCCCGCAGGACGGCCTTGTTCTCGCAGACGTTGATGGCCCGCGCCGAGTTGAGGACCCGTGCTCCCGCGGCCTCGGCGAGCGTGGCGACGAGGCCGCCGCGAGTGTAGCTGCGGCTGCGAACGAGCACCGCGTCGTAGCCCCTGAGTGAGGGGGCGTCCGGGTGACCGAGGCCCAGGGACTCATCGTTGACCCACTCGACGGCGAGGCCGAAGTCGGGCCCGGACTGGATCAGCCGGCGTTCCTCCCAGCCGATCCGGTCCGCGACGATTGCGATCCTTGCGACGTGCCCGGGCATGTCACTGACCCCAGTCGCGCAGCTGGACCTCGACCATCTCCAGGGTGAGCCTGCCGTCCCGGACGGCGTCGACGCGGAGGGTGAGCATGCACTCGGGGCACGAGAAGGTCTCGCCCTCGACGACCGGGGGGACGGTCAGATCGGTCTCGCACTCGGGGCAGATGCCGGTGAGGGTGGCGGTGGGCATGGGAGATCTCCCTGATGAGTCATCTGGGTCGAATGGATGAGGGGTGAGAGGCGAGCGGCACTGAGGCTCGTGAGTGCTTCAGGCCGGTGTCAGGCGGCTTGGAAGTCGATGGCGGCCTTGCGGATCGCGTCCCGGTCGAGAAGAGGGGCGCCGCCGCTCTCCTGGCGCTCGGTGAGCCACGGAGTGAAAGCGTCCACGTCGACGGCGACGCCGGAGCCGTCGAGCGCCCACTTCACGAGCGCCGGTGTGAGGCGGGTGCGCACCCGCAACTCGCGAGAGTTGCCCAAGAGCTCGGCGGGCAGTGTCTCGTACGCCTCCGGGTTGGTGAGCTGGCCCGGCAGTTCGTAGGCGAAGGCGTGCGGGGTGGTGGGCCCCGACTGGAAGGCATCTCCCATGCCGGCGCCCTTGAGCGCGACCCGGGACAGCTCGGTGAGATGGGTCAGGTCGAAGCGTGTGTCACCGTGGATGACGCGCAGTGAGGTGAGCAACTCGGCCAGCGGGGCGTTGCCGCCGCGCTCTCCGATGCCCCCGACGGTCGCCGAGACCCACCGGGCTCCGGCCCGGACGGCGGCGAGGGAGTTGGCGACGGCCATGCCCAGCATGTTGTGCGAGTGGATCTCGATCTCGGATCCGTCGATCGCTGTGAGGTCGCCGATCACCTCCCCCATCTGCCAGGGCGAGAGATACGCGACGGTCTCCGCGAGCCGGAACCGGTCGGCCCCCGCCTCGAAGCCCGCCGTGACATAGGGGACGAGTCGCTCCTTGGGTGTGCGCGCGCCGTCCTCGCCGCTGAACGTGACATGGAAGCCGCGCTCCTTGGCCTGAGCGATCGCCGAACGGGCCAGCGTCTGGAGGAACTTGGCGCTGGGCGAGCCGAGCTTCAGCCTGGCGTGCTGCTCGGAGGTCGGTATCGAGTACATGATGTGACGTACACCGAGGCGCTCGGCCTCGTCGAGGGCTCGTGCGACCTGCTGGCGGTCGCGCACCACGACGAGCGTCATGCTGCGCTCGGGGCCGACGGCCTCGTGCGTGGCGAGGACCAACTCGGCGTCCTTCGAGCCGGGGCCGGACACCATGCCGACCTCGACCAGTTCGACGCCGGTCCTCACCAGCAGGCCGGCGATGACCGCGGCGTCCTTCGGACCGAACTCGACGCCTGCCATGTGCGCCGAATCCCGCAGCGTCGCGTCGGATATGCGGGGCGGGATGGGAAGTCTCTCCGGGCTTTCTCCTGATGCCATTGCCTTCACACCTTCTTTCGTCTCTTCCAGGGCATGCTCGGTGAACCGATATCAGAGGGCCTGGCGGGCTGCGACAACCAGACTTCACCGAGCGGATCAGAGAGACAAGGGGATTTGGGTCAGAGTTCCGTGGGAGAGTGTCAAGGAATGTCAGGAACGAAACCGGGTGCAAGGAGGTTGTACGCGGGACGTCTTTTCGCGCGGGTTTTTCTGCTGCTGCCGTGAGGCGCGGCCTACTGTGCCGCCATGGACCTTTTCTCGCTTCCCAGACTCGGTGTCGTCGTTCCTCCGGAAAACCCGACGGCGGAGCCGGAATTCAACCGATTGATCGGCGCCGGAATGCATGTGTACACCTCACGTTTCCCCACCACTCCAGGAGTGGGGCTCAGGGAGATGCTGGAGACCTACAACCGGGTCCTTCCCGACACCCTCGACGGCTTCGGCGGCATGCGCCTGGACGCCGCCGTGGTGGCCTGCAGCGCCTCGCACTACCTGCTGGACCCCGAGGGCGATCTCGCCCTGTGCGAGGAACTGTCGGAGCGCGCGGGTTTCCCCGTGCGGTCCTCGACACAGGCGATCCTGGCCGCGTGCGAGGCGGTCGGGGTGAGCCGCCTGACCCTCGTCTCCCCGTACCAGCCGTGGCTCACCGACGCCTCCCGGAGGTTCTGGGAGCGCGCCGGGCTCACGGTCGACGGTGTCGTGCGCGTCCCGGCGGGGCGGACCCCGGAGGGGGCGGAGCGCTTCGACCCGTACGAGGTGACCACGGGGCGGATCAGGGAGTGCCTGCGTTCCCACCTGCGGCAGAACCGGCTCCCCGCCGGCTCCGCGCTGCTGTTCACCGGCACGGGCATGGGAACACTCGAAGCGCTCACCGAGCTTGCCCGGGAGGATGCCGTCGGCGGTCCGCTGCTCTCCTCGAACCTGGCGTCCGCCTGGTGGGCGCGGCGCGCTGCGGGGGCCGAGGGCACCACGGCGGGCGTCGGGGCCGGGGACCCGCACCCACTGCTGCGGCGCCTCGACGCGCCGGACCGCGGGGCGGCCTGACACGGCGCGGAGCCCCGGGCGGGACGGCGTGCGGCCCGGGGCCCCTGTCGCACGGCCCGGCGGCCGGCTGCCGGAGGCACTCAGCCCGCGGTCGCCTCCGGCAGCCGCACGGAATATCCCATGCGATAGCCGACACCACGGACCGTGATGATCCAGCGGCTGCAGCCGAGTTTCGCCCGCAGAGTGCTCACGTGCGTGTCGATGGTACGGCTGGTCTGCGTCCAGTCGCTTCCCCACACCTTCGCCATCAATTCCTTCCTCGACACCACGGTCTCGGAATTCGCGGCCAGGATGTAGAGCAGCTCGAATTCCTTGGACGTGACGTCGATGACCCGGTCGCGCAGTCGCACTTCCCGCGTCCTCGGATCGATGTGCAACGGACGGAGCGAAATGGCCTCCGGAGTCGGCGAACCGGTGCGGTGACTCCGGCGCAGTACCGCCTCGATACGTGCCCCTATCTCCCGGACACCCCAGGTCTGCGCGACGCAGTCGTCCGCGCCGGCTTTCAGCGCGAGAACCCGCTCGAGTTCGTCGTCGCGGCGGGTGAAGGCGATCAGGGCGATGTCGCTCTCGGCGCGTAGATTCCGGCACACCTCGATGCCGTCGACATCGGGCAGTTCGAGTGAGACCAGCACCAGGTCGGCGTCGCGGTACGTGCGCAGTGCCCGCGCCCCCGTGTCCACGCTGCGGGCGGCGTATCCCTGGCGGCGCAGATCGCGCAACATCGACTCTGCCAAGGCGGCTTCCCGCTCCACCACGAGTACGTTTCTCATCTCCCCAGGCCCCTCTTCCTCTGCCGGCGTCTCGTCAGCCCACCGCTCCGGCCAGAGCCGGGGCGGTGGCCGGAGCGGTGGCCTGAGCGGGGGTGACGTGCCCGTGGAGGTGCTGGTAGACGTAGGCGGCCGCCGTCATGGTCATGTGGCGGTGCCAGCCGGGGAAGGAGCGGCCTTCGAAGTCGAGCACTCCGTAGCGCTTCTGAAGTGCGGTGAGGGTCGCGCGGACGGCAGTACGGCTGCGCATCAGCGTCAGGATCCGCTCCGCGCAGCGGTCGGCGAGGGTGGTGATCCAGTACCGGGCGGGCTGTCGGCCGTCGGGATCGAGGAGTTCCAGGAGCCGGTAGCCGCGCCCACCGCCGTCGCCGCCGGTGCTGCGCCGGGGCAGCCGTGCCGTTCCGGCGTACGTGTACAGGGGAACCGTCCGGGAGCGGCCGTCCGTCGTCTGGCGTACCATCGCGTACGGCTGGCGGGTGTTGTGCTCCTCCATCAGCTTGCCGATGGTGGTCACGGTCGGGGCGCGGTGCCCGGCGAGGACGATCTGACCCGGGTCCACCTCGCACACGATGTCGACCCGATGCCGGGCGAGCCCCACCAGGATGCCGCTCGCGTCCTCGCTCCGGGTGAGGTCGAGCACCCACGGGACGCGGGGGAGTCCGGGTTGCGCGGCGACCCGGGTCACGTAGTCGAGGACGCAGGCTCCGGCGGGCCGCGCGGTCTCCTCGTCCGGTATACGGGCCCGGAGCCGGCGCTCGGGGTCCCAGCCCCACGAGCCGTCGAGCACGAGGCTCCAGTCCACCGGGAAGCACTGCGCGTCCGTCACCAGGAAGAGCCCTACGGCACGCTGGCAGTTGACGGTCCGTCCGGTCGCCGTGTCCAGGCACGGGTGCACCCCGACCGAGTGCTCCCCGCGCTTGGGGATGAGGAGCTCGGTGACGGTCCAGGCGTACGGCGCCGCGCTCGCCGCTGCCCGCAGCGCGAGTCTGCGGCGCACCGCTTCCCAGTCCCAGGGGCTGGCGCTGATGAACTGGTGAAGGCCCTGGGCCGCCTTCGGTGGTAACTGTTCGCTCCGTGCCATGCTCCGTGGTGTCTTTCTCCCGGAGACGTGTATCAGGCCCCGGAGGTACACCTGGGCCCAACGGCGCTGCTCCGGCCGGTGGAACGGTCTGAAGATTTCCTCAAGGAACGTCTGCATGTGCCTGCCTTCGTCCGCCGCGGTCGCGCGTGCCCTACATGACGACATGTAACGCTGTCCCCGTACTTCCCTCACTCGCGCTCGAGTCGCTGTTCGGTACTTCGTGCGAAGCACAAAAATACCGTCTCGAAGGAAAATTTCACGGGCCGGTCGCCGACTTTGCAAATTCGCGCTTTGACCTGCGAAAACGTGCTTCGGAAGCGGGCGTGAGCGTATACGGTTCGGCGCCTGCCGACCGGACTTCGAGGGGCCGGGCGAGGAGCGCCTCCTGATCACCGGCTGCTGGTGCCACGGCTGCCGCGCGGCGTGCGGCAGCGGCAGCGCGGCAGGGCCCCCGAGGCGTGCCAACAGCGCGTGCACATCCGCCGCCACGCATCAGGAAGTCGCGACGGCGGAACGAGTCGGTGAGGCGGATGAGGACGAAGGGGTGGCCGCTCGCGCACGTCTTCGGCAAGGTGCTGACCTCCGGGCAGATCGAGGTGGGGCACGTCACCGCGGTCGACGGCCGCGTCGACAAGATCATCGAGAACCTGCCGGTCGTCCAG
>NZ_JAAAXQ010000245.1 GCF_009916105.1 Streptomyces sp. GC420
GCCCGCCGCTCGACGTGGGACACGGGAAGTCCCCGCGTCCGCGCGCGGCCCCGCCGACCGCCACGGTCCCCGGCCGGGTGACGCGGAACGTACGGCTCCGCCCGGGTGTCACCGGGACTGGCGTGCCCGCTGGTTCGGGTGGGTCCGGGGCGCCGCGCGTGGGCGCGCTCGTCTGCCGGAGTTCTTGTGCGGCGATGGTCACTGCCACGGGAGCGGTCGCCCGCCGGGGGCCAAGGGGCGGTCCGGCACCCGGCGTCACCCGGGGCGGCCGGGTCCACCGGTTCGAGTGAACCAGGGCGTGGTGAGTGGCGCGGCCGGAGAGGTCGGCCGGAGACCCGGAGTGCTCCAACGGCGGTGGGAGGGCGGCGTATTGGGCCGTGCCGGGAAGTGCCGTGGCCCCCGGCACGGGTGCCGGGGGCCACGGTTCGGTTCGGGGACTACGCCTTGCGCAGCCGGAAGGCCAGCCCGAGGGACTCGTCCGTGAACGGCGAGCCGAAGGTGTCGTCGGCCCCGCCCTCGGCGAAGTCCGTGGCGAGGACCTCGTCGGCGATGAGGGCCGCGTGCTCGGTGAGAGCCGTCACGGTCTCCGGGGACGTGGCGGTCCAGCGAAGGGCGATGCGGTCCGCGACATCGAGGCCGCTGTTCTTGCGGGCCTCCTGGATGAGACGGATGGCGTCGCGTGCCAGACCGGCGCGGCGGAGCTCGTCCGTGATCTCCAGATCGAGGGCGACCGTGGCTCCGGAGTCGGAGGCCACCGACCAGCCCTCGCGCGGGGTCTCGGTGATGATGACCTCGTCGGGGGCGAGGGCGACCGCCTCGCCGTCGACCACGACGGACGCCGTGCCCTCACGCAGCGCCAGGGACAGGGCGGCCGCGTCCGCCTCGGCGACCGCCTTGGCCACAGCCTGCACGCCCTTGCCGAACCGCTTGCCCAGCGCGCGGAAGTTGGCCTTCGCCGTGGTGTCCACCAGCGAGCCGCCGACCTCCGAGAGCGAGGCCAGTGAGGAGACGTTGAGCTCCTCCGTGATCTGGGCGTGCAGTTCGGGTGTCAGGGACTCGAAGCCGGCCGCGGCCACCAGAGCGCGCGAGAGCGGCTGGCGGGTCTTCACTCCGGACTCGGCACGCGTCGCCCGCCCCAGCTCCACCAGACGCCGCACCAGCACCATCTGGCGGGAGAGGTCCGCGTCGACCATGGAGAGGTCAGCCTTCGGCCAGGAGGCGAGGTGGACGGACTCCGGGGCGCCCGGAACGACCGGGACCACGAGGTCCTGCCAGACCCGTTCGGTGATGAACGGGGTGAGCGGCGCCATCAGGCGCGTGACCGTCTCGACGACCTCGTGCAGGGTGCGCAGCGCCGCGGCGTCGCCCTGCCAGAAGCGGCGCCGGGAGCGGCGTACGTACCAGTTCGACAGGTCGTCGACGAAGGCGGACAGCAGCTTGCCGGCCCGCTGGGTGTCGAACGACTCCAGGGACTCGGTGACCTGGTCGACCAGCGCGTTGAGTTCGCTGAGCAGCCAGCGGTCGAGCACCGGGCGGTCGGCGGGGGCCGGGTCGGTGTCACCGGGCGCCCAGTTCGACGTACGGGCGTACAGGGCCTGGAAGGCGACCGTGTTCCAGTACGTCAGGAGCGTCTTGCGCACGACCTCCTGGATCGTGCCGTGGCCGACGCGGCGGGCCGCCCACGGGGAGCCCCCTGCCGCCATGAACCAGCGGACCGCGTCGGCGCCGTGCTGGTCCATGAGCGGGATCGGCTGCAGGATGTTGCCCAGGTGCTTGGACATCTTGCGGCCGTCCTCGGCCAGGATGTGGCCGAGGCAGACCACGTTCTCGTACGACGACTTGTCGAAGACCAGCGTGCCGACGGCCATCAGCGTGTAGAACCAGCCGCGCGTCTGGTCGATGGCCTCGCACACGAACTGCGCCGGGTAGCGCTTCTCGAAGAGTTCCTTGTTGCGGTACGGGTAGCCCCACTGCGCGAAGGGCATCGAGCCCGAGTCGTACCAGGCGTCGATGACCTCCGGGACCCGGGTCGCCGTGGCCGAGCAGGTCGGGCAGGGGAAGGTGACCTCGTCGATGAACGGGCGGTGCGGGTCCAGGGAGGACTGGTCGGTGCCGGTCAGTTCGGTCAGCTCCGCGCGGGAGCCGACACAGGTGAGGTGGCCCTCCTCGCAGCGCCAGATGGGCAGCGGGGTGCCCCAGTAGCGGTTGCGGGACAGCGCCCAGTCGATGTTGTTGTTCAGCCAGTCGCCGTAGCGGCCGTGCTTGACGGAGTCCGGGAACCAGTTCGTGTTCTCGTTCTCGCGGAGCAGGGCGTCCTTGACTGCGGTGGTCCTGATGTACCAGGACGGCTGCGCGTAGTAGAGCAGCGCGGTGTGGCAGCGCCAGCAGTGCGGGTAGCTGTGCTCGTACGGGACGTGGCGGAACAGCAGCCCGCGGGTGCCGAGGTCGGCTGTGAGCGCCTCGTCGGCCTTCTTGAAGAAGACGCCGCCGACCAGCGGCAGGTCCTCCTCGAAGGTGCCGTCCGGGCGGACCGGGTTCACGACCGGCAGGCCGTAGGCGCGGCAGACCTTGAGGTCGTCCTCACCGAAGGCGGGGGACTGGTGGACCAGGCCCGTGCCGTCGTCGGTGGTGACGTACTCGGCGTTGACGACGTAGTGGGCGGGCTCGGTGAACTCGACGAGCTCGAAGGGGCGCCGGTAGGTCCAGCGCTCCATCTCGGCGCCCGTGAAGGACTGCCCGGTGGGCTCCCAGCCCTCGCCGAGGGCCTTGGCCAGCAGCGGCTCGGCGACGACGAGCTTCTCCTCGCCGTTCGTCGCCACGACGTACGTGACCCCGGGGTGCGCGGCGACGGCGGTGTTGGAGACCAGGGTCCACGGCGTCGTCGTCCACACCAGCAGGGCCGCCTCGCCGGCCAGCGGGCCGGAGGTGAGCGGGAAGCGCACGAAGACGGAGGGGTCGACGACCGTCTCGTAGCCCTGGGCCAGCTCGTGGTCGGACAGGCCGGTGCCGCAGCGGGGGCACCAGGGCGCGACCCGGTGGTCCTGCACCAGGAGTCCCTTGCCGAAGATCTCCTTCAGGGACCACCAGACGCTGTCGATGTACTCGGGGTCCATCGTGCGGTAGGCGTCGTCCAGATCCACCCAGTAACCCATACGGGTGGTCAGCTCGGAGAACGCGTCGGTGTGCCGGGTCACCGACTCGCGGCACCTGGCGTTGAACTCCGCGATGCCGTACTTCTCGATGTCCGGTTTGCCGGAGAAGCCGAGCTCCTTCTCGACGGCCAGCTCCACGGGGAGGCCATGGCAATCCCAGCCCGCCTTGCGGCCCACGTGGTAGCCCTGCATCGTGCGGAAGCGGGGGAAGACGTCCTTGAAGACGCGGGCCTCGATGTGGTGGGCGCCGGGCATGCCGTTGGCGGTCGGCGGGCCCTCGTAGAACACCCACTCGGGGCGGCCCTCGGACTGCTCCAGGCTCTTCTCGAAGACCTTCGCCTCGCGCCAGAAATCGAGCACCGCGTGCTCGAGCGCGGGCAGGTCGACCTGGGCGGGCACCTGGCGGTACTGCGTCATCGATCTTCCTCCGGCGGATTCTTGACTTCCGTCGGAGGGACGAGAGCTGCGCTCCCGCGGTACCACCCTCCTTGGCCCTGGGCGTGTGCCCCTGACCCCCTCATTCGGATCGCGATGCCGGGTCTACTCGCCTGACGGCTTTCTTCCGGCGGCTCCGGGTGATCTTCACACCGCGCTCGCCCCCGGGCTCACACCGTCCCCGGGTCGCTCTTGGCTGCGTACGGCGCTACTCGTCCCATCGACGCCTCTCGCTCGCCCCAGTGTACGGGGCCGGGCGGCACCGGGCCGACCGGTTTTCGGGGCACGGCGGCCGGTCGGCGGCCCGGTCGGCGAGCGGGACGGTGGGAGGGGCGGCGATGACCCGAATGGCGACGCGGGACGGAACGGACATCGGGTGCCTCGGGTGCGGGCGGATTACCCGGCCCGGAGCTGGGCACAACGTGTGAAGGCTCGCCTTGGCGCGGTGGCGAGGCGGACGAATCGGGCGGCGTGCCCCGTTGCCGCGGACTTGGAGTCGATTTATCGTCCCAGCACGATTCGCGACAAGATCACAATGTGTGAAGGGGCCGCGGCCATGGTGGCGAAGAAGACCGCCGTAAAGAGGACGGCGTCCGCCAGATCCACGGCGGCGGAGCCGGCCAGGAAGAAGACTCCGGGGAAGAAGAGCGCCGTGGGCGGAACGGCGGAGACGGCCCCGGCCGTTGAACAGTCGGTGACGCACTCCGGGGCCGTCGGGGCGGCGGAGCCGGCCAGGAAGACCGCGACGAGGAAGACGGCCCGGAAGGAGACGGCGCCGGCGGGGAGGACCTCGAAGAGCACGGCCGGGAAGGCGCCGGACGAGGCCGCCGCCGGCAAGGACGCGGGGAAGAAGAAGACGGCTGGGAAGACGTCGGCCGCCAAGACGCCGGCCGGCAAGGACGCGGCCAGGAGGACACCCGCGAAGGAGTCTCCCGCGGGAGCCGGGGCGCGGGCGGGCAGGGTCACGGCGAAGAAGGCGCCGGCCGAGCGGGGCGGGAGGAAGGCACCGGCGAAGGCCGTGGCCGACAGGGCGGCGGCATCCACCGAGGCCGCAGCGAAGAAGGCTGAACCCGCGAACGCGGGAGCCAAGCGGGCGGCCGAGGCCGCGAGGAAGACGGGAGCCAGCACGGTGGTTGCGAAGAAGACGGCGGCCGGTACGACGGCCGCCAGTGACACCACGGCGACTGCCGTGCCCGGTGCCCGTACCGCCGCTCCCGGCGAGCTCGCGGTCCGGCCCGGCGAGGACCCGTGGACGCCGGAAGAGGTCGCCGGGGCCCGTACGGAGCTGATGGAAGAGGCCCAGCGGCTGCGCGACGAGATCCATCTGTCGGAGGACTCCGTCGCCGGGCTGATGCGCGACTCCGGCGACGGCGCCGGTGACGACCAGGCCGACACCGGTACGAAGAACATCACCCGCGAGCACGAGCTGGCGCTCGCCGCCAACGCCCGGGAGATGCTGGTCCAGACGGAGCGCGCGCTGGAGCGGCTGGACGCAGGGACGTACGGGCTGTGCGAGAACTGCGGCAATCCGATCGGCAAGGCCCGCATGCAGGCGTTCCCCAGGGCCACGCTGTGCGTGGACTGCAAGCAGAAGCAGGAGCGGCGCTACTGAGCGGCGTTCCCGGCGGGGTGGCCGGGCGCTGGGGGACCGTACGCGTGTGCCGTACCCTCGTCCTCAGTCGGCACCGAGCTTGAGGATTCACGGGGACCCACGTGGCAGAGGCAGAAGCAGAGGCGGAGCGGAGCATCGGAACGCCGGGCGCCGACGGTACGGAGCCGGCGCCCGCGGACGGCGCGGAGCCGCGCCCCAGGGGCAAGCGGCGCGTCATCGTCCTGCTCGTCGTGGCCGTGGTCGCGTACCTCCTGGACCTCGGGAGCAAGATGCTCGTGGTCGCGAAGCTGGAGCACCACGCGCCCATCGAGATCATCGGCGACGTGCTGAAGTTCGAGGCGGTGCGCAACCCGGGCGCGGCCTTCGGGGTCGGCGAGGCATTCACGGTGATCTTCACGGTCATCGCGGCGGCGGTGATCGTGGTGATCGCCAGGATCGCCCGCAAGCTGTACAGCGTGCCGTGGGCGGTCGCGCTCGGCCTGCTGCTCGGCGGGGCGCTCGGCAACCTCACGGACCGGATCTTCCGCTCGCCGGGCGTCTTCGAGGGAGCGGTCGTCGACTTCATCGCGCCGGCGCACTTCGCGGTGTTCAATCTGGCGGACTCCGCGATCGTGTGCGGCGGGATCCTGATCGT
Source organism: Streptomyces sp. GC420 (assembly GCF_009916105.1). GTDB lineage: Bacteria > Actinomycetota > Actinomycetes > Streptomycetales > Streptomycetaceae > Streptomyces. The sequence continues at coordinate 5,834 of NZ_JAAAXQ010000245.1, forward strand.
GATCCTGTCGTTCCGCGGACTCGACCCGGACGGGACCGTCCACAAGGACTGACAGCCTCTCGTCCGTGCGGCCGCGTCCGCCGGGTCCGGCATACTCGACGGGTGAGTACGATTCCCGAGATCCGCACCCTGCCCGTACCCGACGGCCTCGAGGGCGAGCGTGTCGACGCCGCCATAGCCCGAATGTTTGGTTTCTCCCGGACGAAGGCCGCCGAGCTCGCCGCGTCCGGCAAGGTGCTGGTCGACGGGAGCGTCGTCGGCAAGTCCGAGCGCGTGCACGGGGGTGCCTGGCTCGAGGTGGAGATGCCGGGTGCCCCGGCGCCCGTGCAGATCGTGGCCGAGCCCGTGGAGGGCATGGAGATCGTGCACGACGACGAGGACGTCGTCGTCATCGCCAAGCCGGTCGGTGTCGCCGCGCATCCCAGCCCCGGCTGGACCGGCCCGACGGTGATCGGCGGCCTCGCCGCGGCCGGCTACCGCATCTCGACCTCCGGTGCCGCCGAGCGGCAGGGCATCGTGCACCGCCTGGACGTCGGCACCTCGGGCCTGATGGTCGTCGCCAAGTCGGAGCGCGCCTACTCCCTGCTCAAGCAGCAGTTCCGGGAGCGGACGGTCGACAAGCGCTACCACGCTCTGGTGCAGGGGCACCCCGACCCGCTGAGCGGCACCATCGACGCACCCATCGGGCGCCACCCGCAGCACGACTACAAGTGGGCGGTCACGGCGGACGGCAAGCCCTCCGTGACCCACTACGACCTGATGGAGGCGTTCCGGGCCGCCTCCCTCCTCGACATCAAGCTCGAGACCGGGCGCACCCACCAGATCCGTGTCCACATGGCGGCACACCGTCACCCGTGCGTCGGCGACCTCACCTACGGCGCCGACCCGACGATGGCCAAGCGCCTCGGGCTCACCCGGCAGTGGCTGCACGCGGTGCGGCTCGGCTTCGAGCACCCTTCGGACGGCCAGTGGGCCGAGTTCGAGAGCGCCTACCCGGACGACCTGCAGCGGGCCCTGGACCGCGTCCGGGCGGAAAGCTCCTGACGGCCGCCGGCCCGCCGGCCGTGTGAGAAGGCGCCGACCGGGAAGTCCTGACAGTCCGGGGTGATCGTCGCATCCCGGTTCCTGAGCGGGAGGCGAGGCTTGGACCAGCTGGCGCGGCTGTTCGTGCTGTTGCTCGGGTCCGTCGTGACGGCCGCTCGGGCGGCGGCTTGGACTCCCCCCGCCGGTGCTGATGACCGTGGCGGGCATCGTGCTGGCGCTGTTGCCGTTCGTCCCGAACGTCGACATTCCACCGGACCTCATCCTGCCGCTGGTGCTGCCGCCCCTGCTGTACGCGGCCGCGCAGCGCACCTCCTGGCGGCAGCTCGCCGCCAACGTGCGGCCGATCCTGCTGCTCGCCGTCGCCCTCGTCTTCGTGACGACGGCCGCCGTCGCGGCCGTCGCCGACGCCGTCGTCCCCGGGATGCCCCTGGCCGCGGCCGTGGCGCTGGGCGCGCTGGTCGCCCCGCCCGACCCGGTGGCGGCGACCACCGTCGCCCGGTCGCTGGGGCTGCCGCGCCGGCTCCTGTCGATCCTGGAGGGCGAGGGCCTGTTCAACGACGTGACGGCGATCGTGCTCTACCACGTGGCCGTCGCCGCCGCGGTGAGCGGCACCTTCTCCTGGCCCGAGGCGACGGGCACGCTCGTCCTGTCCGCGGTCGTGGCCGTGGCGGTGGGGTCGGCGCTCGGCCGGATCACCGTGAAGGCCATGGGGATGCTCAGCGAGGTCACGCTGCAGATCGGGCTGACCCTCCTCGTCCCCTTCGCCAGTTACTCGGTGGCCGAGGGACTGCACGGCTCCGGGGTGCTCGCCGTCCTGACGACCGCCCTGTTCCTCACCGAGAAGGGCACCGACGCGGACGACGTCCTCGGGCGGCTGGCGGGCAACACCTTTCTGGGAGATCGTCGACACTCCGGTCACCGGCCTCGCCTTCGGGCTCATCGGTCTGGAACTGCACAACGTCTTCGGGACCGCCACCGGACGATGGGACGAGATGCTCGGCTGGTCCGCCGCCGTGGTCGGGGTGGTCGTCGGCGTACGGCTGCTGTGGCTGCTGCCGGCGACCTGGGTGGCGAAACGACTGCACAAGGGGAGCGACTTCGACGAGGAGATCCCCATGTCGTGGCGGGAGACCGTCGTGATGTGGTGGCCGGGGATGCGCGGCGCGGCCTCAGTCGCGCTGGTCCTCGCCATTCCCCTCACCACGGACGACGGCTCCGGCTTCCCGGCCAGGGACGAGATCCTCTTCATCGCGTTCGCCGTGATCCTGGTCACGCTCCTCGCCCAGGGGCCGACCCTGCCCTGGCTGGTGCGGCGGCTGGGGGTGCGCGCCGAGGAGGACAGCGGCAGCGAGCTGCGGCGGCAGCTTGCCGCACGGGCTGCGAAGGCCGCCAAGCGCCGGCTCCGGGAGATCTCCGCGGAGGAGGATCTGCCCGAGGACGTTCTGGAGATCCTCACCCGGCGCGCGTACGACGTCGGCGCGAGGATCAGCCCCGACACGGTCGACGAGGACCGCCGGGAGGCCTGTGCCCAGCGGGTCGAGCGGCTCAGGACCGTGCAGCGCATCCAGGGCGAGATGATGTCCGCCGCCCGGCACGAGGTGCTGTCCGCGCGCAGTGAACCGGGTCAGGACCCGGCGGTCGTGGACCGGGTGCTGCGCTTCCTCGACGTGCGCAGCCTGCGCTGACGGCACGGCGCACAGCGCACAGCGCACCGCACACCGCACACCGCACACCGCACACCGGCCACGGCGCCGCAGGCGGGGCCGTGGCCGGAGCGGGCGGGTCAGCCGGCGACGGGCGGCTCCGCGTGGCGCGGCCGGGGGACCGCCGGGGCGGTGACGATACGGGGCAGAGCGTACGGGTGCTCCGCGGCGAGCCAGGACATCATCCGCTCCCGCACGGCACAGCGCAGCGCCCACACGTCGTCGGCGTCCTTCGAGGTGACCAGGGCACGGACGACCAGGGTGCTCGGCGTGGTGTCCGTCACGTCGAGCGACCAGGAGCGGCCGTCCCAGGCCGGGCACTCACGCACGATCTCGTGCAGCTTCTTGCGCATCTCCTCCACAGGCGCCGAGTGGTCGAGGTGGAAGAAGGCGGTGCCGGTCATCTGGGCGCCGCCGCGCGACCAGTTCTCGAAGGGCCGGCCGGTGAAGTACGAGACCGGCATGGTGATCCGGCGCTCGTCCCAGGTCCGCACGGCGAGGAAGGTCAGGGTGATCTCCTCCACCGTGCCCCACTCGCCGTTCACCACCACCGTGTCCCCGATGCGCACCATGTCGCCGAAGGCGATCTGCAGCCCCGCGAAGAGGTTCCCCAGCGTGGACTGGGCAGCGATGCCCGCGACGATGCCCAGCACACCGGCGGAGGCCAGCATCGACGTGCCCACGGCCCGCATCGCGGGGAAGGTGAGCAGCATCGCGGCCACCGCGACCACCCCGACGACGGCCATCACCACGCGCTGGATCAGCGTCACCTGCGTACGCACCCGGCGCACCCGTGCCGGATCGCGGGCGGCCGAGGCGTAACGGCTGTACGAGGACTCGACGACGGCGGCGGACACGCGGATCGCCAGCCAGGCCGACGCCCCGATGATGACCAGGGTGAGCAGCCGGCCGATCTCGGTCCAGTACTCCCGCAGCAAGCCGGTCTGCCGGTAGGACCCCCGTACGAACGCGGTGATGAGGACGAGTTGGAGCGGGACGCGGGCACGGCGCAGCAGACCCCACAGAGGGGTCTCGCGATGTCGGGCATCGGACCTGCGCAGCAGACGGTCGACGATCCAGCCGACGGCCACGGTGAGCACGACCGAGCCGCCGAGCACGATCAGCGGTCGCAGTACGTTCTCCATGACGTGGCGCCTAACCGGCATCATGGCCTCATGAACATTGTGCTTTTTCACTCCGTCCACGGACTGCGGCCGGCCGTGCACGCCGCCGCCGAACGGCTGCGGGCCGCCGGCCACGAGGTCCATGTGCCGGATCTCTTCGAGGGCAGGACGTTCGAGACGGCGGAGGAAGGCAGGGTGTTCCGTGACGAGACCGGCAGGGAGGAACTGCTGAGGCGCGCGGTCACCGCCGCCGCTCCGCACTCCGACAGCGGTCTGGTGTACGCCGGCCTGTCCTTCGGCGGCGCGCTGGCGCAGAACCTCGCGCTGGCCGACGAGAAGGCGCGCGGGCTGCTGCTCCTGCACGGCACGTCGGACATCGCGGACGGCACGACGGCCGCGGCGGAGGAACTGCCCGTGCAGTTGCACGTGGCGGACCCCGATCCCTTCGAGACGCACGACTGGCTGACGGCGTGGTACCTGCGGATGCGGCGCGCCGGCACCGACGTGGAGATCTACCGCTACCCGGGAGCCGGGCACCTCTACACCGACCCCGGACTGCCGGACTGGGACGAGGAGGCTGCCGGGACGACCTGGCGGACCGCCCTCGGCTTCCTCGACAGCCTCTGAACGAAGGGCCCTTCACGGGCGTGGACCGGCCGGCGGCCCGGGACGCCGGCCCTCCGCCCCGGTCCGGTGGAGGACGGGGCGGAGGGCCGGCGGGCGCGGCGGGTCCCGTCAGCCGGCCCGGTAGGCCGCCCAGTACTGCTGCATGCGCGTCACCTGGCCCGCGGTGAACTGGTACATGCAGGAGTCGTAGGTGTAGTCCATGAAGTTGTGGATCGGGTCGGCACCGGTCTTGCGGGTGCAGGTGTCCCGGCCCTCCGGGCACTGGTAGGCGGCGCTCTTCTCGGCGGGCGTGTCGTCGACGTAGTCGCCGTTGCCGTTGCAGCCGCCCTGGAAGGTGTGGTAGAGGCCCATCCAGTGACCGACCTCGTGGGTGGCGGTGTCGCCCTCGTCGTAGTTGGTGGCCGCGCCGCCCGGCAGCGAGGTGTCGAGCAGGACCACGCCGTCGTAGGACGGGGCGGAGCTGTAGGAGCTGGGGAAGGTGGCCCAGCCGAGCAGGTCGTCGGCGAGGTTGGCGGTGTAGACGTTGAGGGCGCCGGCGCCGCCCTGGCGGAGCGAGGACTTCATGGTCTTCTCGGAGGTGGAGCCGGAGACCAGGCCGTTGTACCAGGCGGGGTTGTCGGTGTAGGTCGTGCCGGCCAGGGAGAACTGGTAGCCGGAATCGACGTTTCCGGTTCCGGCGCCCGAGTAGGCGGCGTTGAGGACGTCCATCTGGTTGCCGATGTCGGTCGCGGAGAGCTTGCCCGTGTCCCCGTCGTGTATGACGTGGAAGTAGACCGGGACGGTGGTCGTGGCGGCGGCGAGTCCCTCGGCGCCCTGGGCGCGGAGTTCACCGGAGGCCCCGAGCCGGTCGAGTCTCTTCCGCAGCGCCGCGTCCATGGACTTGGCCTCTGCGGCGCTGAGTTCGTTCGGCTCGTGCGTCTCGGTGCCTCCGTGGCCGGAGCGGGCCTGGCGGGCGGAGCTGAGCGCGGTGCCATCCTCGGTGCACTTCTCGGCGGGGGTGCCCGGCGCTGCGGCGCCGGTGCTGGCGGCGACCGTGGCGGGTGCGGAGAGCGGGGCGAGGGCGAGTGTTCCGGCCACGGCGGCGGCGCCGATCAGGCGACGGCCGAGACGCGGGGAAATGCGGGCAGGACGAGACAAGGTGGGTCTCCTCGCGGTTGGGGCGGGAGGGCCTTCCTCGCCGCCGCGGGGAGATTACGTGGGCATGCCAGGCCAGGTTGAGGAGTGATCAAGCCCAATCGCACCGCAGGTGAATCGGGACATCGGGAAGAAAGCCACCGGGCCGGACCGTGCCCCGCCGGACGGCGAGACACGGCCGTAACGCGGGCGGTTACGAGGGCGGGTGGTGTGTCCGGATTTCGATCCCCCGGCACCGCCACCCGCCGTGTCGGCGTGATCCTTGGTTAACAGGCCATCGCCTGGCCGAAAGTGTTCGGTCCGGCCGGCCGGTGGGCGTCAGGCGACGGGCGTGGTCACCCGTTCCACCTTCTGGGTTCCGTTCAGCGTCCGGTACGAACGCGCCCATTTCGCCGTCGCGTTCCTGTCGGCGCGGTCGGACACCACGTAGTAGTCCATCTGCGAGCGCTCGGCCGTGACGTCCAGGACGCCGTAGCCGTGCGCGTCCATGTCCACCCACTTCACATGGCGGTTGGCGGCCTTCACCGCGCCCTCCGCGAGCAGTGACACCGTGTCGGGCGCCACGTGCAGGATGTCGTCGATGTTGTCGGACGTCACCGAGGTGACCACGAACTCCGTGGCCGCGGACCGGGACAGCGGGTACGTCGCCGCCTTCAACGGCACGTCGTTGGCCCACGCCATGTGGATGTCGCCGGTCAGGAAGACCGTGTTGGAGATGCCGTTCGAGTCGAGATGGTTCAGCAGCTCCTTGCGGTCGTCCGTGTAGCCGTCCCACTGGTCGACATTGACCGCCAGCCCCTCCTTCGGCAGGCCCAGCAGCTCGGCGAGCGGCTCGAGCAGGGAGGCCGGTACGGAGCCGAAGGCCACCGGCGAGATCATCACCGACGTACCGACCAGCTTCCAGGACGCGTCGGAGGCCGACAGGCCCGACTTCAGCCAGTCCAGCTGCGCCCGGCCGGTGATCGTGCGGTCCGGGTCGTCCACGGCGCCGCTGCCGATCGAGGCCTGCTGGGAGCGGAAGGAGCGCAGGTCCAGCAGATGCAGATCGGCCAGCCTGCCGAAGCGGAGGCGGCGGTACGTCGTGCCCGCGACGGACGGCCGCACCGGCATCCACTCGAAGTACGCCTGCTTCGCCGCGGCGACGCGTGCGGCCCAGGCACCCTCGGTGCCCTCCGTGTGGTTCTCCGCGCCGCCCGACCAGGCGTCGTTCGCCATCTCGTGGTCGTCCCACATCGCGATGACGGGGTGCGTGGCGTGCAGGGTGCGCAGGTCGGCGTCCGTCTTGTAGGTGGCGTGCCGG
>NZ_JAAAXQ010000246.1 GCF_009916105.1 Streptomyces sp. GC420
GGCCGCGGTGCCCAGCACGCCGTCGGGCTCGATGTCCATCGGGGCGTCGTCGAAGCGGACTCGCTGCCGGGGCGCGCCGGCGGCCGACGCGATCTCCAGGTGGATCGCTCGGCCCGGCGGATCCGGGGTCCGGGTCGTCTCCGCTCATCCGGCGATGGTTTCACATGCGCACGCGCGGGTGCACGGCCCGGGGCCCTTTACCGCGCCCGCGAACCCGTGCGCCATTACTCCACGAACTCTTCACGAGACCGAAGCCGAAGAGGAAAGCCGCATATCGAGAAAGTGACCAGGGCGGCCTTTCGGATATCCCCGGCCACTCCCCGGCCGCCTCGCACGCACTCCTGCGGCTCGGCCTCCCGTCCTCTCCCGCGAGGCACCCCGCAGCGCCCCGACTACGTGCGCGGATGGCGCGAGTAACCTCCCCACACCAACTGACTTAAGGTCAAACCCCTTGTGAGACAGTCCTGCTGAGGACAGTCGCGACGAAGAGCGGTGATACGATCACCGCACTCGTCGAGCGGGCCTCGGACGTGTACGGCCTTCTGGGCCGAGGGGGACCGACCGGGCGCTGGAGAAAGCGTCACGGCCCGCCGCATTGCGGGAATTCAGCATCTGGCGGTCCAGTCGCTTGAAGAGAGTCTTATGACGCAATACATACAGGACCCGGCGCTCTGGGGTCTCATCGTCGGAACTCCGCTCGCCGCCACCGCCATTGTTCGCGGGCGGAAGACGGCCAAGAGACTCCGGCAGGAGAACGAGGACCTCAGAAACCATTACGGCGAGCTGGAGAACCACTATTCGGCGGCCGTCGAGGACGCCAAGCTCCGCGCCGAGGAAGCAACCAAGACCGCGCTGAAGTCCGCGATGCGGACGCTGCAGGGTCTTGCGGGTGAACAGCAGCTGGTCATCTCGAAGCTCCAGGACAAGTACGGCGAGTCCTCGATCCTCCAGGATCTCCTGGAGATCGACCACATGAACTCGCAGTTCGGGCGCCGTGCCCAGTCGATCGCCGTGCTCTGTGACGGCTGGCTCGGCCGGCAGCGCTCCGTGGCATCGGTCTACGACGTGGTCCGCAGCGCGAAGGGCCGTATCCGGCACTTCCAGCGCGTGGAGATCCGCTCCCAGATCAACTTCGCGATCACCAGCCGGGCCGTGGAACCGGTGGCGCTGGCCCTCGCCGAACTGCTGGACAACGCGACCAGCTACTCGGCGCCGGAAACGATGATCGAGATCAACATCCGCACCGTGCCCAAGGGCGTCTGCATCATCATCGACGACGCCGGTGTCGGTATGAACGAGGAGGAGAAGGCCCGGGCGGCCAAGCTGCTCTCGGGAGACCGCGCCTCGGGGGTCTCCGGGCTCGGCAACCCTCCCCAGTTCGGTTTCGCGGTGATCGGTGTGCTCTGCGCCCGGTACGGCTTCAGCGTCTCCGTGGACTCCACGTCTCCGTACGGCGGTGTGCGTGCGGTGGTCCTGCTGCCCGACGACCTGCTCACCAGCATGCCCGAGCCGAAGGAGCCGCCTGTGGCGAGCGCACCCGCGCCGATACCCCGGCAGAGCGGCGGCCCCGAGCCGGCGGCCGTGCCGGCCACCACCGCGGGCGGCCTGCCGAAGCGCCGGCGCAGGGGGGCCATGGCGATCGTGCCGCCGGCCGGCGAGACCGCGCCCCCGGCCCGCTCCACGGAGGAGACCGCGTCGATCATGGGCGCCTTCCAGCGTGGTACACAATCCGGTCGCGTCGCGAACGCGGACAGTGCGAGCAGCGCGAACAGTGCGCGCGGCGCCAGCAGTGAAGGGCATGAAGTCCAGTGAAGAACGACCTTTCGTGGATGCTTGACAGCGCTCTGGAGGTTCCCGGGGCCCGGCACGCGATCCTGGTCTCCGCCGACGGCCTCCTGATGGCCCGCTCGAACGATGTCGACAGGGACCACGCGGACACGGTGGCCGCCGCGATGAGCGGTATGCAGTCGCTGAGCCGTACCGTCGCCAGCTTCTGCGACGGCCCGAATCTGCACTGGCGGCAGACGCTGGTCGAGTTCGACGGCGGCTGGGTCTTCCTGCTCTCGGCCGGTGAGGGCGCCTATCTCGCGGTCTCGGCGGCGCCCGACGTCGACATGGCGGACATCACCTTCCGCATGCAGCAGCTGGTCGGCCAGCTCGGCAAGGCGCTGATGGCGCCGCCGCGCGAGAACTCCGGCATACGCCCATGATCGACCCCGACGAGCAGGAGCCCGAGGCCGCGGAATTAGTGCGGCCGTACGTCATCACCAACGGCCGCGGTCTCCCCGAGGACGATCAGTTCTCCCTGATCACCCTGGTGACGGCGGCCGCCGATCCGCAGCTGCGGCCCGGGCACCTCTCGCCCGAGAAGCAGAGCGTCCTCGACCTGTGCTCCGGGGGCTATCTCTCGGTGGCCGAGATCGCGGGCCACATGCGGCTGCCCATGGGCGTGGTGAAGATCCTGCTCTCCGATCTGGCGGAGGGCGGACACCTCATCACGCGCGCTCCCGTGTCACGCGCCCAGCTTGTCGACAAGCAGATCCTTCAGGAGGTACTGGATGGTCTCCAGGCCCGTTTTGGATGACAGCGCCTATGTGCGTGACGCGGTGCAGACCGCGGCCAAGATCCTGGTCGTCGGTCACTTCGCCGTGGGCAAGACCACTTTCATCGGCACCATGTCCGAGATCCCCCCGCTGCGCACCGAGGAGACGATGACGCAGGCGGCTGCCGGGATCGACGACCTGAAGGGTGTCCGGGGCAAGACCACCACGACCGTGGCGATGGACTTCGGCCGGCTCACCATCAACGAGCACCTCGTGCTCTATCTGTTCGGCACCCCGGGCCAGCAGCGCTTCGTCCAGATGTGGGAGGACATGGCCAGGGGCGCGCTGGGCGCCCTGGTGCTGGTGGACCCCGAGCGGCTCGAGGAGTCGTTCGCCGTCATCGATCTCATCGAGCAGTACGGACTCGCGTACACGATCGCCGTCAACCACTTCGACGGCACGCCGGACCGGCCCTACGAAGAGCTGCGCGAGGCACTCGACCTGCTTCCGGACACGCCGATCGTCAAGTGCGATGCCCGTGACCCGAAGTCGTCAGCCAATTCCCTCATGGTCCTCATTCGCTATCTCCAGGATCGTGTCCGCTAGGAGCCTCTTATGCACCATCATTCGGAACTCCAGGCGCCTCCGCCGGGATGCCCGGCCCACAACAACGGCGGGGGCCGGATCCCGCTCTACGGCGAGGAGTTCGCCGCGGACCCGGACGCGTTCTACGAGCACATGCGCCAGTACGGTCCCGCGGCCCCGGTCGAGATCTCACCCGGGGTGCACGCCACCCTGGTCACGGAGTACGCGGCGGCGCTGCACGTGCTGCAGAACACCGATGCCTTCGCCCGGGACTCGCGCCGCTGGCGCGCCCTGAACGAGGGACGGATACCCCAGGACAGCCCGGCCCTTCCCATGCTGGGGTACCGCCCGAACGCCCTGTTCTCCGACGGCTCCGAGCACCTGAGGCTCCGTCAGGCTGTGACGGACAGCATCGCGCGGCTCGACTCCCACCGGCTGAGCCGCCATGTCGAGCACGTCTCCGCCTACCTGATCAACCAGTTCTGCGCGCGCGGCTCCGCCGACCTGATCGAGGACTACGCCAAGCTGGTCGTGCTGCTGGTCTTCAACGAGCTGTTCGGCTGTCCGCCCGACATCGGCGACCGTCTCGTCGCCGGCATGTCCGCGCTCTTCGACGGCACCGACCCGGAGGCCGCGAACGCGGAACTCACGCGCAGCCTGGTCGACCTGGTCCACCTCAAGCGGCGCAAGCCCGGGGCCGACATCACATCCTGGCTGATGCAGCATCACGCGGGGCTGAACGACGAGGAGATGATCCACCAGCTGATCATGCTGCTGGGCGCCGGCACAGAGCCCGTGCAGACGGTCATCGCCAACGCACTGCATCTGCTGCTGTCCGACGAGCGCTACGCCGGTGGCCAGCACGGAGCCGGGCTGCTCGTCGAGGACGCCATCAGCGAAGTGCTGTGGTTCAGCCCTCCCATCGCCAACTACGCAGCCCACTACCCGATGCGCGACACCGATCTGTCCGGGGTGCGGCTGAAGGCCGGCGACCTGGTCATGATCAGCTTCGCGGCGGCCAACGCCGACCCCGCGCTGTCGGAGGCCCGGCACACCCTCAGCAAGCGGGCGCACCTCGCCTGGGGTGCGGGCCCGCACGCGTGTCCGGCGAAGGATCCGGCCCAGCTGATCGCCGTCACCGCAGTCGAGAAGCTGCTCAACCAGCTGCCGGACATCGAACTCGCGGTCACACCGGACAAGCTGACCTGGCGTCCGGGAATCTTCGCCCGGGCGCTGACAGGGCTCCCGGCGCAGTTCACGCCGGCTCGCCCGGACCACCGCGCGGCCAGGGTCCCGCACCAGGACGGCGGACCCGGGGCAGCCCCGGCACTGCCGCAGCCGAAGCCCGAGAAGACGAGCTGGTGGAGCTCGTTCCTCTCGTGGCGCCGGGTGTGACAACCCTAACAGCATGAAGAGATGTAGGACTGTATGAATATTCAAGCGGAGGGGTAGCTCGTTGGCATATTCCGTTGGCCACTGAAGTGGAGTGTGTTGTGGAGCCTGCCGCCGTCGGCACGCGTGTCGATCGACGTACCGTGGTTTCACTGATGTCCCGTCTGCGCTCGCCGAAAGGGCAGGCCGACCCCTATCCGCTCTATTCCGAACTCCGCGGCCTCGGCAATGTGGTGCCCGCCCCCTGGGGCGGGCACCTGCTGACCTCGTACGAGGCCTGCGACTACGTTGTGCGCCACAGCCAACAGTGGCTCGTCCCCGATGCCGCCTGGCGGTTCCGTCAGCTCGACAGCGCTCGCTGGACCACCAGTTCGTCGGGCGAGATGGGCAAGAGCCTGCCGTATCTCAACCCGCCCGAGCACACCCGGCAACGCCGGTCCCTGGGCAACCTGTTCGGCCGGGCGGGGCTCGACTCCTTCGCCGGCCCGGTCCAGGACACGGTCGACCTGCTCCTCGACCGGCTGGAGGAACGGATGCGGGACGGTGAGGCCGACTTCGCCTCGCTGGTCAGCGAGAAGCTGCCGATCATCACGGTCGGCCGCTGGCTGGGACTTCCCGAGCAGGACCACGAGTTACTCAGCGGGCATGTCCACAGTCACGTATACCCGCAGGAGTTGGGTCCCACCCGAGCGCAACTGGCCGCGGCCGACACCGCCACCCAGGCTCTCAACGACTACTTCACCGCCCTGATACAGGAGCGCCGCCGCAGCCTCGGCACCGACACCGTGTCCCAGTGGATACGACTGTGGGACGAACGCGAACCCGACCGCGAACGCGCCGACGAGAACGTGTACTTCCTGGTCAAGTTCATCGTCATGGCCGCCCTGGAGACCACTTCCACCCTGCTCAGCTCCATGGTGTGGCTGCTCGACCAGAACCCTGGGCAGCGGGAGTTCCTCCGCGACCATCCCGAGTACGTCCCCGACGCCATCGACGAGTGCCTGCGCTACGACCCGCCCATCCACGTCTACACCCGCATCGCCGCCGAGCCGACGGAGATCTCCGGCGTCCGCGTCGAGAAGGACGAGATGGTGTACGCGATGGTCGGCGCCGCCCACCATGATCCCGCCCAGTACGAGCGGCCCGGCGTCTTCGACATCCGCCGCGGCGGCCCCCATCTGGGCTTCAGCGGCGGCGTCCACTACTGCCTCGGCGCTCCCCTGGCCAGGCTGAAGGCGACCGCTCTGCTCACCTCCCTGCTCCGGCGCTTCCCCACGCTGCGGGTCGGCGCCACACCCACCTGGGAGGCGCCCCGCCTGGCCTTCCGCCGCCTCGCCTCACTGCCCGTCGTCGCGCGGTGAGGAACAGATTCACGACCCCCACAGCGAGGAACCTCGTGCTCGAAAAACTCAAGGACCGCGTCACGCCCCGGGAACCGGAAGGCCTCGACGGCTTCAGCGCGCTGCGCGTTCACCAGGACGGGGCTGTGCTGAGCGTACGGTTCGACCGGCCGGAGACGGGGAACGCCGTCGACTCGGTCATGCTGGACGAACTGCTGACCGTACTCGACTCCGTGCACGGCCGGCCCGGGATACGGGTGGTGGTGCTGTCCGGAGCCGGGGAGAACTTCTGCCTGGGCGGCGACCGCCAGGAGTTCGGCACCGAGATCGCCTCGGATCCCGCCGGGGACGGTATCCACGCCATCGGCGCCAAGGCACGCCGGGTGTGCGAGGCCCTGGCCACCGTCGACGCCGTCACCATAGCCCGGGTCCACGGCCAGGCGATCGGTGCCGGTGTGGCCCTTGCCCTCTTCTGCGATCTGCGGGTGGGAGCCGACGACAGCCGCTTCCGCATGCCGGAACTGGCTCTGGGCCATCCGCCCGCCTGGGGCGGGGCGCTGTCCCGGCTGCTGCTCGAGGTGGGGGCGGCCAGGATCAGGGAGCTGGTCCTGACCGGCCGGAGCTTCTACGCGGCGGAGGCCGAGCGGCTGGCGGTACTGCACCGTGTGGTACCGGAGACGGATCTCGACGCCGCGGTCGCCGAATGGGTCAAGCCGATCGTTCGCAGATCCCCGGCGGCGCAGCGGACGACCAAGGCCATGTTGAACGCATACGCCGCGTCGTCCCGGCTCGCCGACATCACCCTGCTCGATTCCGAACTCCTCGCCGCCTCCGTCGCCCGCCCCCCGCGCTCCGCGCGAGGCCGCTGACGACGGCCCGATCACGCAGTTCCGTCCAGCCGGACGAACACCGCCCGCCGCGCATCCCGCGGCGGGCGGGCGGCGCTCGGCGGTCAGTCCTCGCCGCCCCCGAAGAGCCGCCGCAGTGAGTCGCACGCGCCGTCGAGGTGGGCGCGCATCCGGCAGGCCGCCTCGTCCGCGTCCCCCGCGCGCAGCGCCTCCAGCACCGCGCCGTGCTCCGCCACGATGCGCTCCCGCCCCAGGGTGTGCCGGGTCTGGACCATGCACAGGTGCACTTCGCCCTTGATGCCGCGGTAGAGCCGGCTGAGCCGGGGGCTGCCGACCGCGTCCACCAGCGACTGGTGGAAGCGCAGGTCCGATTCGACGAACGCGCTGTGGGGCGCGTCCGGCCCCAGCCTGTCGAGGTCCGCGATGGCGCGCTCCGCGGCGGTCACCGGAACGGTGCCGCGCTCGACCAGGACCTTGACGACCTGTGTTTCCAGCGGCGTACGGACGAGAAACAGATCCTCGACGTCGGCCCGGGTGAGCTGGGGCACATAGGCCGGCTTGTTGGCCTCGCGCTGAAGGAGTCCCTCGTGGACGAGGGCGGTCACCGCGCTGCGGGCGGTCGGCCGGGAGACGCCGTACTCGGACGCGATCTCGGTCTCCGCGAAGGTCGTGCCGGGCGCCAGTTGGCCGTCGAGCACACGGTCACGCAGCGATACGGCAAGTGCCTCGACGACCGAGACGGTGGACAGCCGGATGGCGGCGTCCTGAGCCATGAACACCTCCGAAAGGGACCTGGTCATTCTCGCATGTGTTCACTCGCGATCCATTGACAGACACGCTCCATTGTCTGACAATCGACCGATCCCACGGGCAGGAGTGACGGGGGTCACAGAATGGCAACGAGATGAGGCAAGGACGCGTCATGGCCGCTTATCAACAGATCTTCGACCCCGTCGGGGGCTCCCTCGGATGGAGTGCACTGTTCGCCGCACTCCCCCTGATCACGCTCTTCGTCCTGCTGGGCGGACTCCGCTGGAAGGCGTGGAAAGCATCGCTCGTGTCCCTGGCGGTCGCCCTGGGAGTGGCGGTCCTCGGCTACACGATGCCCGTGGGGCAGGCGGCGCTGGCCGCGAGCGAAGGGGCCGCGTTCGGCCTCTTCCCGATCATCTTCATCGTGCTGAACGCACTGTGGATCTACAAGATGACCGAGATCACCGGCTGGGACGCGGTGCTGCGGAGGGCGTTCGGGTCCCTCTCCGGCGACCAGCGGGTCCAGGCAGTGATCATCGCCTTCTGCTTCGGCGCGCTGCTCGAGGCGCTCGCCGGCTTCGGCACCCCGGTCGCGGTCTCCTCGGTGATGCTGATGGCCGTCGGCCTGAGACCCATGAAGGCCGCCGCCGTCTCCCTCGTCGCCAACACCGCCCCCGTCGCGTTCGGCGCCATCGCCGTCCCGATCACCACCCTCGGCAAGATCACCGGCATGGACGCGGCCGACCTCGGCGCCATGGTCGGACGCCAGACCCCGCTGCTCGCCCTGTTCGTACCGCTGGTCCTGGTCTTCATGGTGGACGGCAAGCGCGGTGTGAAGCAGACCTGGCCGGTCGCCCTCGTGGGCGGATTCGCCTTCGCCGCCGCCCAGTTCGTCAGCGCCAACTACATCTCCTACGAGATCGCCGACATCGTGGCCGCCTTCGCGGGCGCCCTGGCCGTCGTGGGCATGCTGCGCGTCTGGCAGCCCAGGGAGGTGCTGGCCGCTCAGGGCCAGATCCCGGTCATCGCAGGCGGCTCCACCGCCGACGCCCAGTCGGACGCGGTGCTGCGGCGCCGGCAGACCGGTGAGGGCTCCGCTCTGAAGGCCTTCGCCCCGTACCTGATCGTGGTGGCGCTCTTCGCCGTGGCCACCGCCGGACCGGTCAAGACCTGGCTGGAGGCGCACTCGGGATGGAAGTTCGCCTGGCCCGGCCTGGACGTCGTCAACGCCAAGGGCGAGCCGCTCGCCTCCCTCACCTACAACCTCAACATCTTCAACGCCGGCGGCACGGTGCTGCTGGTGGCCGGTCTGCTGACCGCCGTGCTGTACGGCATCGGCGGCGGGCGCACCGCGGGCGCGTACGTCGACACCATCCGTCAGTTCCGCTGGACGATCGTCACCGTCATGTCGGTGCTCGCCCTCGCCTACGTGATGAACATGTCCGGCCAGACCGTCACCCTGGGCCTGTTCCTGGCGCAGACCGGCGGCGCGTTCGCCCTGCTCTCCCCCGTGGTCGGCTGGCTCGGCGTGGCCGTCACCGGCTCCGACACCTCCTCCAACTCACTCTTCGGCATGCTCCAGGTCACCGCGGCCGAGAAGACCGGCATCTCCGCCTACCTGCTCGGCGCGGCCAACACCACCGGTGGCGTGCTCGGCAAGATGATCTCCCCGCAGAACCTGGCCATCGCGGCCGCGGTCGTCGGTCTCGAAGGCCGCGAGGGCGAACTCTTCCGCAAGGTCGTCGGCTGGGGCCTCGGCATGCTCGTCGCGGTCTGTGCCCTGGTCTACCTGCAGTCGACCCCGATCCTGGACTGGATGGTGGTGCGCTGATGTCCGCCGGCACCGATCCGGCCAGGGACCTGGCCGCCATCGTGGGGCAGGACCACGTCCGGTCGGACGACGGCGCTCTCGCCGCCTACGCCCGCGACGCCACACCCCTGTTCCACGCGCGGCCGCAGGCCGTGGTGCTGCCCGGCAGCACCGAGGAGATCGCGGCGGTACTCCGCTACGCCACCGCCCGCGGCGTCCCTGTGGTGCCGCGGGGTGCCGGCTCCAACCTGTGCGCCGGCACCGTCCCGCTGACCGGGGGCATCGTCCTGGTGCTCACCCGGCTCAACAAGCTCCTGGAGATCAGCTCCGACGAGCTGCTGGCCCGTGCCCAGACCGGCGTGTCCACCGCCACGCTGGCGGACGCGGCGGCCGCCAAGGGCCTCCTGTACGCCCCCGACCCGGGCAGCCGCACCGTCTCCACGATCGGCGGCAACGTGGCGACCTGCGCCGGGGGGCTGCGCGGACTGAAGTACGGCGTCACCCGCAACTACGTCCTCGGACTCGAGGCCGTCCTCCCCACCGGCGAGATCATCCGCACCGGGGGCAGGCTGTGGAAGGACGTCGCCGGCTACGACCTGACCCGGCTGCTCACCGGCTCCGAGGGCACCCTCGCGGTGATCACCGAGGCCACCGTGGCACTGCTCCCGGCACCGGCCGAGACCGGCACCGGCGTGGCGTACTTCGACACCCTCGCCGACGCCTCGCGCGCGGTCGCGGCCGTCATCGCCTCCGGGATCGTCCCGGCGACCCTGGAGTTCCTCGACCGCAAGTGCATCGACGCGGTCGAGGAGTTCGCCGGCCTCGGCCTGCGCAGGGACGCCGGCGCGCTGCTGCTGTTCGGTGACGACGGCTCCGCGGCCAACGTGGCGGGCAACCTGGCAAGGATCGGGGACGTCTGCGAGGAGAACGGGGCGATGGACGTCACGCTGGCCGAGGACGTGGCCCGCGCCGACGCGCTGCTCGCGGCCCGCCGCTGCTCGCTCCCGGCGCTGTCCCGCCTCGGCTCGCTGACGATCCTGGAGGACGCCACCGTGCCGCGGCACCGCATGGCCGGGATGGTCGACCGCATCGACGAGATCGCCGACCGGTACGACCTTCGGATCGCCACCTTCGGCCACGCCGGGGACGGCAATCTGCACCCGACCTGCGTGCTGGACCCCGACGACGGCGAGGGCGCCGACCGCGCCCACAAGGCCTTCGCCGAGATCTTCGCCGCCGCGATCTCCATGGACGGCACCATCACCGGCGAACACGGCGTGGGCGCCGCCAAACTGCCGTACCTGGCCGACCGGCTCGGGGACGACCAGATGGCCCTGCTGCGCCGCGTCAAGAAGGCCTTCGACCCGGCAGGCATCCTCAACCCCGGAAAGCTCGGATCATGACCGACCACGACAGCGTGGACAGCCCGGGCCTGTGCGGCCCCTCCGGCGCCGGGTGCGCCGGAGGGGCCTGCGGGTCCGCCGCCCCACCCACTCCCGCGCAGACGCCCGCACCCCGGCAGGGCCTGGGAATCTTCGACAAGGAGCTGCTGGACCGCTGCATCTCCTGCGGGTTCTGTCTGCCCGCCTGCCCCACCTACGCCCTCACCGGCGAGGAGACCTCCTCCCCGCGCGGCCGCATCACGCTGATGCGGGCGCTGGAGGCCGGGGATCTCACCCCCGACGACTCCACGCTGGCCGAGGAGTCCTCGTTCTGCCTCGGCTGCCGGGCCTGCGAGACCGTCTGCCCGGCGGGCGTGGAGTACGGCCTGCTGCTGGAGCAGTGGCGCGACCACCAGTGGAGCGGCCGCAACCGCCCGTGGATCGCCCGCGCCCTGATGATGCTGGTGTCCCGCCCCGGCCTGCTGCGCCTCCAGGGGCTGGTACGGCGTCACGCCCGCGGCAGGGCCGCGCCGGCGCCCGTGACGGCCCCCGCTGCCGGGCCCGCACCCGTGGAGGCGGCCCCCGCCGGGACCGGGCAGGCCCCGGCGGCGGACGGCGCGGCGGACGGGCAGCCCGTGTCACTGATGCTGGGCTGCGTCGAACGCGGCCTCTACCCGGCGGTCTCCCGCGCTGCCCAGAAGCTGTGCCCGGAGATCGGCGTTCCCGCCGAGCAGGGCTGCTGCGGTGCCCTGCACGCGCACAACGGCGACTCGAAGACCGGCGAGGAACTCGCCCGCACCCTCGGCGAACAGCTGCCCGGCACCATCCTGACCACCGCGGGCGGCTGCGCCGCCCACATCGCGCACCACATCGGCCGCGACCGGGTGCGGGAACTGAGCGAGTACCTCGACGAGAACGGCTACCGGCCCACCGGCCAGGTCACCGTGAACGGCCGCAGGGCGCGGGCAGCCCTCCAGGACTCCTGCCACCTGCGCAACGGACTGGGCGTGACCCGCCCGCCCCGTGAGCTGGTCGCCGCCGTCGCCGACTACGTGGAGCTCCCCGACGCCGGGAAGTGCTGCGGGGCGGCCGGTACGTACTCGATGCTCAGGCCGGCCGACAGCCGAAAGATGCTGGACCCGAAAATGAACTCGGTCGAGGAAGCCGACGTGGACTTTGTTGTAGTCGTCAATCCCGGCTGCCTCCGGCAGTTGGAGCAGGGGCTGCGACGTAAGCGCTCCAGGGCGAAGGCGATCCACCTCGCCGAGTTCCTCGCCCTGGCGGCGGAATCCGAGCCCGCCCCACGGGCGGCCGACACCACGGAGTCGTGAGAGACCAGTGCCCACCGACTACGCCTGCCAGGCCGCGGCCGACCTCGCCGCACGCAGCCTGAACCCGCTCCGGGATCACCTGGACGCCGGCGGTCCCGGCGACGGCCGCGGGCGCTACTCGGGCAGTCCGACGGACGGCGCGGCGGGCCTGCTGACATTCCTGGACGGCCTGTACGCCGAGCTGAGCGGCACGCTGACCGGATGGCACTCCACCGTGGGCAACCGGGTCTGCGGTGCTCTCGGGCTGCCCCTCCCGGGCGCCGAGGGTGTCGCGCCCGCCCGGCAGCCGTCCGGCTGGGAGGCGCTGAGCCTGGTGCAGAGCCGTTCGGAGGAGATCCTCACCGCGCTGGCGAACCGGCCCCGCAGCGGGCCGGTCGGCGCCGCGGGGCTGACCAGACGGCTGGAACTGGTGGAGGACGCGTTCGCCGGGGCGCTGCGCCGGCTGGGCGTGGCGGTGGAGGACGCGGTGTACTGCGCCGCCGACCTGGCGGCCGCCGCCGGTTCACTGTTCGGGCTGCGCCCGGCCCAGTACCGGGCCCCGCAGCC
>NZ_JAAAXQ010000247.1 GCF_009916105.1 Streptomyces sp. GC420
ATCGCCACCGGCGCCCCCGCCGTAGGTGCCGCCAGCGCCGCCCATGCGCCCATCCGCGTCGCCGCCCTTCCCGCCGACAAGGATCCACAGCACCTCGCTCGGCCTGACGGTCAGGGTGCCTTTGACCTGGGCGCCTTTCCCTCCGGCCCCTCCGGGACCTGAGTTGTAGGAGCCGCCCTCGCCTCCGGAGGCACCAAGGGCGTCCACATACAGTTGCCTCACCCCGCCAGGGACGGTGAAGGTCTGAAGCGCGCCGGTGTAGTCGAACGTGCACTGGACCCGGGTACCGGTGCGCGCGCAGGGCTCCTGCGCGGCGGCGGGGCCGGCCATGAGCGGCACGAGAGCCAGGGACATCCCAGTGGCCAAGGTGCCCGCGGTCAGGCCCCGCATACGCCGTCGACCATGACCTGGAGGCACAGAATTCCGTGAAAAAGCCATATTCCAGTTCTCCTGTTTCCGCCGCACCCGAGCCGCCCTGCGTCGCAAGGGGTAATCGCCACTCGAGGCATATTGCGGCTGGATGACGTGAGGTCGTCTGCCCTCGGGGCAAACGCGGACCAGCGGCACGATCATCACCGGCAGATCGGGCGACTGTTTCGCAACGCGCCGGGAGCTAACCCGTAGCGCCCAATGCACGACCGCGCGACGGCCGGCACCAACCATTGCAGCGTCTTGGGACAGTGATGCCCTGCTGGGACCCAATCAGGTCCAGTAATGCGGCCCCGGAGGATCGGCGCGACGTCTCCAGGGAATCAGGGACCCGCTGTCAGCCCGGCCCGGTCGTTGCTCCTCAGCTTCGCACGCACCCTCGGTGCTCCACCCAGGTCTGCACTGTGGCATACAGCTCGTGCGTCCACTCGTCGGCCTGCTCAGTCGAGCACGGCCACTACGCCACGCTCGAGCACGGGCACAAGAGCTGGCGGGCGTGGGCGGAGTGGTACGCGGCGACCGGGACCGTTTGGCTCTGGAGCCTGTTCTCGTCCCGACGGGCGCTCGCCTACCGGATTCAGGGACTGCACGGCCATCACCGCCAAGTGCTTCCCGTGGCAGGAGGTCACCCTGCGCTTCCCGTGGGTGGAGGTCCCCGCGACCCGAACCAGTTCCGGGCGGACTTCCGCGCGCTGGTCGGGCTGCTCCGTGAGTACAGGATCCACCCGGTCGTGGCCGAGCGCCTGCCTCTGTCCGATGCCCGTCGCGCGCACGAAATGCTTGAGCACACTGCCGCGAAGGGAAAGCTCGTGCTCGTGCCATGAGCCGCGACCGAAGTCGAGGAGGACGCTCGCCGATGGTGCGCGACGGCCCTGCTGGTCGGAGTGGACGGGGTCGTGTCCGGTGGAGCTCGAGGGGCACCGCGGGCGCGCTACCTTCCCATCGCCGAGCACGGCCTGATCGGCGACCTGCGCACCGTCGCGTTCGTCGGCACCGACGGAGCGGGCGCCGACGCGAGACGGTGCACCGCTCGGCACTCACGCTCAAGCTGCTCGCCTAAGCACCCACCGGCGCGATCGTAGCCGCCCCCACCACCAGCCTGCCTGAGGAGCTCGGTGGCACACGCAACTGGGACCACCGCTACGCATGGATGCGCGATGCCGCCCTCTCGCTCTACGCGCTGCTCAGGCTCGGGTTCACCGAGGCGGCCGGCGCCTTCATCGAGTCGGGCGGCGCGGGCGTCGTACGGACGCGGCCGGTGAGCGACCGCCCCAGCTCGCACGACGGACGTGGCCCCGACGGTCGCCGCGCTCCACGGGCTGGGCAGGCCCAAAGGCAGCTGGGACGGCGCGCGCGGACGCGTTCACCGGTCTCCGGTCCACTGATCCGGGAGACCGGCACGGACCGAGGGGTGGAACGCTCCCTTCCGGCGAGGCAGGCTGTACCTATGGGTTCCCGCCTCCGCCCCTCTGTGCGGCCCGGAGCGTCCACTCGACCAGGAGCGGGCGGTCACGGCGGGGTTCCGTTCAGACTGGGGCAGTGTGTGCCCTTCGCGATCGTGCTGGCCGTGTTGGGCATCGAGTTCTCGCCCGCGCACTATCTGGTCACCGGTCCCGTACTCACCACGACGCCGGCGCTGGCCGCGCTGACGATGGGGCCGATGGGCACGCTGTCCACGGCGGTCCTCGCCGCGGGTGTGAACGCGGCGTCCGCGACCTACAACCACTCGTGGGGGACACTGACCCAGCTGATCACCGGGAACTTCCTGGGGCTGTTCGTGGTGTCCGTGGCCAGTGTCATCCTGAGCAACGCCATGCGTACGCGCAGACAGTGCGAGCTCGACCAGGTCCGCCGGATCGCTGTGGCGGCGCAGGAGGTCGTCCTGCGGCCCGTCCCCGAGCGGCTGGGCCCGGTCCGGGCCGCCAGCCTGAGCCTCGCTGCGGGGACAGGTGCGCTGGTCGGCGGTGATCTGTACGAGGCCGTGCAGACGCCGTACGGCGTCCGGCTGATCGTGGGGGACGTGAGGGGCAAGGGGCTGACCGCCATGCGCGCGGTCGCGGTGACCCTGGGCGCGTTCCGGGTGTCCGCGCACTACGAGGACGATCTAACGGAGGTCATGCACTGCTGCGAGGCCTCGCTGCGACGGGAGACGGCCGTGCCCGGTACGTACTCTCAAGAAGTTCTGACGGAGGGATTCATCACCACCCTCGTGGCCCAGGTGCCGGACGAACAGGTGGTGCTCGTGGTCAACCGTGGCCATCCGCCTCCGCTGGTGCTGCACCGGGGCAGCGTTCAGACCCTGATGCCCGACACGCCACTGCCGCCGCTGGGTCTGGAAGACCTCGTGGACGACCTCACCGCCAAGGCCGAGAGCTTTCCGTTCGTACGCGGCGACCGTCTGCTCCTGTACACCGACGGCGTGATCGAAGCCCGCAATCGCGACAACGACTTCTTCCCCCTGCCGGAGACCATGGAGAGGGTAGGGGCGAGCACCACCCCGCGGGAGTTCCTGGAGGAACTGCACCAGGCGTTGATCCGCCATACCGGAGGCCGCTTGACGGACGACGTGGCGATGATCCTCGTCGACCGGCTCGACGAGGACACCGCCGGCAGCCTACACACGTCGAGCACGGCGTCTCCTTCCTCGAACCGCTGAGGACGAAGGCAGCCGAGCGGTGAACCAGCTTGCCGGGGACGGGTGGGCGGTCGGGTCCGTGATGGTAGTGATCACCTTCTTGTCGCGCACCGCGCTGGCGATGCCGGTCTCAGGCCCCCCTCGCCGCATGGGACTTGGAACGCGCCTGGGCCGACGTGAGCCTGTGGGCCGCGCCGAGCTCAAGCTGCTCGTCTTCGGCGACGCGATCTTCGTCGGTGGCTCGCTGACCACGACCACCGAAGTCGAGAACTCCCGGCTACCTCGGCGCCCGCCTCCAACCGTTCCTACCCGAAACCGCGCTCAGGATCCTGCTGGGCACCCTCGCCACCGGCGTCGGCGCGCCATGCCTCTGGGGGACCGCATCACAGCATGAGCGACGGCGGCCCCGCGGTCGAGCCACTCATCGCACACCTGGGCCGTTTCAGTTCGGGCAGTTTCCGTCCGCGCGCACCAGCCCCTCACGTCCCGGTGCTGGTGCGATCAGGCTCCTCGAAGCTGTGGTCGAATCCGGTAGGCAGTCCCGGCCGGAGACCTTCCGGACGTCGAACGAAAAGCCTGCGGACGGGGGCCGACGGACCCCACCGAAACCCCGCGTCCCCAACACGTCCCCACGATCATGAAAATGAGGTCGAGGAGATGCTGCCGGCTCGTCGACTTAAGCTCCGCTCGTCAGCATTCCCACAGGTCAGCGCGACGTCTGACCGGCGAGAGAGCAAGATCCTCACCCCGCTCCGAAGTCGTGAGCAGCGGATTCAGTCCGCTGAGCGACAGTTGACGCTCCGACACCTCACGAGGAACGTTTCCGCAGGTCAGAGGCCTGTGTTGGTGGGGCGGGTGGGACTCGAACCCACGGCCGACGGATTATGAGTCCGCTGCTCTAACCGGCTGAGCTACCGCCCCGTCAACGGCGCGCCGCGCACATTTGTGCGCGCCGTCTGCCGCAGCATAGCCGCTCATACGATCTGCTGCTTGGGATGGTCGGCTTCGCGTGACCTTGAAGACTGCGGGCCGCGCGGGCCGGTTCCACCGGCAAAGAAAAGGGACCCACAAGGGGTCCGTTTCTCTTCCGCTCCCCCGGCTGGACTCGAACCAGCAACCCTCCGGTTAACAGCCGAATGCTCTGCCAATTGAGCTACAGGGGATCGCGCTCCCCCGACTGGACTCGAACCAGTAACCTGCCGGTTAACAGCCGGCTGCTCTGCCAATTGAGCTACAGGGGATTGCTGCGTGTGCATCGAACGTACCTCCGCCGGGTCTGCCGGGCGGCGGCCGTCCGCTGCGACACATACATTAGCGCAAGCAGGGGGGTGCTCCGCCAATCGGTTCCCCGGGGTGATCAGCGCAGTCCGCGGGTAGGCGGCCAGGCACGGAGCGCACAGGACCACACAGAGGGAGAAGGTGGAGCGGATGCGGTACCGGCTCACGTTCGTCGCAGGACTGGTCGTGGGGTACGTGCTCGGTACGCGGGCCGGCCGGGAGCGTTACGAGCAGCTGAGGAAGACCGCCCGGGAGATCGCCCGGAATCCCGCCGTGCGCAATGCCGCCGAGACCGCGGCGCTGAACGGCCGGCAGATCGCGGGCAAGGCCTTCTCGACCGTGAGCGACAAGGTCGGTGACAGGTTTCCCGACTCGGTCGCGGAGCGGGTGCGGACGCTGCGCGAGCGCGGCCAGAGCGGCCAGGACGACTGGGGCACGAGCAATACCTAGGCGCGGCGGCATGCCGGGGCGGCGGCAGGACGGCGCCCCGGCGCCGTCTCCGGTCACCGGCCCCGTGAACCGGCCCGGGCCCGTCCACTTCGGACGGGCCCGGGCCGGTTCTGCCCGGCTCTCCCCCGGCGCCGGTTACCGGTGGGGAACCGGTCGCTGCGGTTTGCGGCACAATTCGGAGCATGGGGATAGTCGCCGGGCTGGACAGTTCGTCCGAGTTCACTCGCATCGTGGTCTGTGACGCGGAGACCGGAGCCGTGCTGCGGCAGGGTTTCGCCGCGCATCCCGGTGATGCCGAGGGCAAACGCAACGACATCGACCCGCAGGCCTGGCTGCTCTCCCTCGGCGAGGCCGCCTCCGGCGGCCTGCTGGAGGGGGTGCAGGCCATCGGCGTCTCCGCACAGCAGCACGGTCTCGTGGCGCTGGACGCGGAGGGGACGCCGGTGCGCCCGGCCATGTACGGGAACGACAAGCGGGCGCAGATCGCCGCGGCGGACCTGGTGGACTCGATGGGCGGCCGAGGGGCCTGGGCCGAGGCGGTGGGATCCGTCCCGCAGCCCGGCATGGTGATCTCGAAGCTGCGCTGGCTGGCGGCGACCGAGCCCGAGGCGGCGCGGCGCGTGGCCATGGTGCTCCAGCCGCACGACTGGCTCGTGTGGCAGCTGCTCGGGCGGCCCGCCAGGCGTACGACGGACCGGGGCGGGGCCTCGGGCACGGGGTACTGGTCGGCCGCGACGGGGCAGTACCGCCCCGATCTCGTCGAGCTGGCGCTGGGCCATCGGGTGGCGCTGCCGGAGGTACTGGCCCCCGGCGAGGCCGCGGGGACGACCCCCGAGGGCCTGCTGATCTCGGCCGGTACGGGCGAGACGATGGCGGCGGCGCTGGGGCTGGGGCTCGGCCCCGGCGACGTGGTGGTGTCGCTGGGCGCCTCGGGCTCCGTGATGGCGGTGCACCACGAGGCACTCACCGATCGCAGCGGCACGATCACCTCCTTCGCCGACGCGACGGGGCTGCATCTGCCGGTGGTGACCACACTGAACGCTGTACGGGCGCTGCGCGGCACCGCCGATCTGCTCTCGACCGACCTGGAGGGACTGTCGGCGCTCGCGCTGAAGTCGACTCCGGGGTCGTACGGTCTGGTGCTGCTCCCCTATCTGGAGGGTGAACGCACTCCGCAGCTGCCGCACACCGCGGGCACGCTGGCTGGGCTGCGGCGCGAGTCGATGAAGCCGGAGCACCTGGCGCGGGCGGCGTTCGAGGGGATGCTCTGCTCCCTGGCAGACGCGCTGGACGTGCTCCGCAGGCGCGGGGTGGAGGTGCGCCGGGTCTTCCTGCTGGGGCCCGCCGCGGATCTTCCGGCCGTGCAGGCGTCGGCTCCCGGACTGTTCGGCGCGCAGGTCGTCGTGCCCCAGCCGGCGGACTACGCGGCGCTGGGCGCGGCCCGGCAGGCGGCGTGGGCGCTGGGGGTCACCCAGGGCATGCTGTCACCTGCGGCGCCGCCCACCTGGCAGGGTGCCGCGTGCCAGGTCTTCGAGCCGGGCGACGGCGAGGAACTCGCGGTGGGGCAGGCGGTGCGGCAGCAGTACATCGCCGTGCGGGAGCAGACGCACCCGGGGGCGTTCGGAGGCGCGGATCTCTGAGGAGACGCGGACCTCTGACGCGGCGGGCGCGGGGGTGCTCGGGCGGTACGACGAGGGCTCGGCGGGCGCGAGGCGGGATCGGGCGGTGCGCGGAGCGGCACCGGACCGGCCTCGGCACGGGGAGCGGGTCCGCACTCGGTGACCGGCACGCGCCCGGCCTGGCGCGGGTCGGCCCGACCCCGGCGGGAACCGAACGGCTTGAGCCCCGGGGCGGGAACCGGACGGCTTGACCTCAGCTCCGGTTGAGGTGGAAGCCTCCCCGGCATGGACATGGATCACCCGGATTCCGGCACGAGGCCCCCTTCACCGGTCATCTTTACCTACCCGGTGCCGGTCCTTGTGGAAAAGTCCTGAAGCTCCGGCGCCGGAGTATCGGAAGATGAGGTGCACCGCCCGATCTTCCCGACTACCCTTCCCGACGACTCCGAGAGACCTCGCGTGCTCCTAAGACTTCTGCGGACCCATCTGCGTCCCTACCGAAAACCCATCTCCCTCCTGGTGCTCCTGCAGTTCCTGCAGACCTGCGCCACGCTGTACCTGCCCTCCCTGAACGCCGACATCATCGACAACGGTGTCGTGCGCGGGGATTCGGGCTACATCCTGCGGTTCGGCGGCCTCATGGTCGGGATCAGCCTGGTCCAGGTCGCCGCCAACGTCGGCGCCGTGTACTTCGGCGCGCGGACCGCCGCGTCGCTGGGCCGGGACGTGCGGGCAGCGGTCTTCGACCGTGTGCAGAGCTTCTCCGCGCGTGAGATGGGGAAGTTCGGGGCACCCTCGCTGATCACACGCACCACCAATGACGTCCAGCAGGTGCAGATGCTGGTCCTGATGGCGTTCACGCTGATGGTCTCGGCGCCCATCATGTGCGTCGGCGGCATCGTCATGGCGCTGGGGCAGGACGTGCCGCTGTCCGGGGTTCTGCTCGCCGTGGTGCCGGTGCTCGGGATCGCCGTCTCGCTGATCGTGCGGCGGATGCGGCCCCTGTTCCGCACCATGCAGGTGCGGCTCGACACGGTGAACCGGGTGCTGCGCGAGCAGATCACGGGCAATCGCGTGATCCGCGCGTTCGTCAAGGACGGGTACGAGAGGGAGCGCTTCAAGCGGGCGAACCTCGAGCTGACGGACGTCTCACTGTCCACAGGGCGGCTGATGGCGCTGATGTTCCCCACCGTGATGACGGTGGTGAACCTCTCCAGCATCGCCGTGGTGTGGTTCGGCGCACAGCGCATCGACAGCGGTGGTATGGAGATCGGCGCGCTGACCGCGTTCCTCGCCTACCTGATGCAGATCGTGATGGCCGTGATGATGGCCACGTTCATGTTCATGATGGTGCCGCGCGCCGAGGTCTGCGCCGAGCGGATAGAGGAGGTGCTGGACACCGAGTCCAGCGTCGTGCCGCCCGCGGTGCCGGTGACGCTGCCGGCCCGGCGCGGTCACCTGGAGGTCCGGGGGGCGGACTTCGCCTACCCGGGCGCGGAGGAGCCGGTGCTGCGGGGTGTGGACCTGGTGGCGCGCCCCGGTGAGACCACGGCCGTCATCGGGTCGACCGGCAGCGGCAAGTCGACCCTGCTCGGCCTGGTGCCGCGGCTCTTCGACGTGACGGGCGGCGAGGTGCTGGTCGACGGCGTGGACGTGCGCCGGGTGGGGCCCGAGACGCTGGCGCGCGTCGTGGGGCTCGTGCCGCAGCGGCCGTATCTCTTCTCCGGGACGGTCGCGACCAACCTGCGGTACGGCCGGCCGGAGGCGACGGCGGAGGAGCTGTGGCAGGCCCTGGAGGTCGCGCAGGCCAGGGAGTTCGTGGAGAACCTGGAGGGCGGGCTGGACGCGCCGATCGCTCAGGGCGGCACCAATGTGTCGGGCGGGCAGCGGCAGCGGCTCGCGATCGCCAGGACGCTGGTGCAGCGCCCCGAGATCTATCTCTTCGACGACTCCTTCTCCGCCCTGGACTACGCCACGGACGCGGCGCTGCGGGCGGCGCTGTCCCGCGAGACCTCCGACGCCACCGTGGTGATCGTGGCCCAGCGGGTGTCCACCATCCGTGACGCCGACCGGATCGTGGTCCTGGACGAGGGCCGCGTCGTCGGGACGGGCACCCATCCGGAGCTGATGGAGAGCAACGAGACCTACCGGGAGATCGTGCTCTCCCAGCTGACGGAAGCGGAGGCTGCGTAATGGCCGGTCCTGGGGGACGGTTCATGGCCGGAGGCCCCGATCAGCGGTCGCTGGACTTCAAGGGGTCCGGCAAGCGGCTGCTGGCGCGCTTCGGCCCCGAGCGGATGACGCTGTACGGGATGCTGGCGGCGGTAATGACCAGCGTGGCTCTGTCGGTGGTCGGGCCGAAGATCCTCGGCAACGCCACCGATCTGATCTTCGCCGGGATCGTCGGCCGGCGGCTGCCGGACGGCGTCACCAAGGAGCAGGTGCTCCGCGACATGCGGGCACGGGGCGACGACGACGTCGCCGACATGCTGTCGGGGACGGACTTCACCCCGGGCCGGGGCATCGACTTCGACGCCGTCGGCGGGGTGCTGCTGCTGGCGCTGGTGATCTTCGTGGTGGCCGGGCTGATGATGCTGGTCACCACCCGGCTGTCCAACCGCGCCATCAACCGGACCGTGTACCGGATGCGGGAGGACGTCCAGGCGAAGCTGTCGCGGCTTCCGCTGTCGTACTTCGACCGTGCCAAGCGCGGTGAGGTGCTCAGCAGGGCCACCAACGACATGGACAACATCGGCCAGACGCTGCAGCAGACGGTGGGGCAGCTCCTCAACTCGCTGCTGACCATCATCGGGGTGCTGGTGATGATGTTCTGGATCTCGCCGCTGCTGGCCCTGGTCGCGCTGCTGACGGTTCCGCTGTCCGCGGTGGTCGCGACCCGCGTCGGCAAGCGGGCGCAGCCGGAGTTCGTGCAGCAGTGGAGGTCCACGGGCCGGCTGAACGCGCACATCGAGGAGATGTACACCGGGCACACCCTGGTGAAGGTCTTCGGCCGCCAGCAGCAGTCGGCGGAGGCTTTCGCCGAACAGAACGAAGCGCTCTACCAGGCCGGGTTCCGGGCCCAGTTCATCAGCGGGATCATGCAGCCGCTGATGTTCTTCGTCTCCAACCTGAACTACGTGCTGGTGGCCGTCGTCGGCGGGCTGCGGGTGGCGACGGGCGCCCTGTCGATCGGCGATGTGCAGGCCTTCATCCAGTACTCGCGGCAGTTCTCGATGCCGCTGACGCAGGTCGCGTCGATGGCGAACCTGGTGCAGTCCGGGGTGGCCTCCGCGGAGCGGATCTTCGAGCTGCTGGACGCCGAGGAGCAGTCGCCGGACCCGGCGGCCGGTGAGCGTGCCGCGCAGCCGCGCGGCCGGGTCGGGCTGGAGCACGTCTCCTTCCGCTACGAGCCGGAGAAGCCGCTCATCGAGGACCTGTCCCTGAGCGTCGAGCCGGGCCACACGGTCGCGATCGTCGGCCCGACCGGCGCGGGCAAGACCACGCTGGTCAACCTGCTGATGCGGTTCTACGAGGTGTCGGGCGGCCGGATCACGCTGGACGGCGTGGACATCGCGCGGATGTCCCGCGACGAACTGCGCTCCCGCATCGGCATGGTGCTCCAGGACACCTGGCTGTTCGGCGGCACGATCGCGGAGAACATCGCCTACGGTGCCCCGGAGGACGCCGGCCGGGAGGAGATCGAGGAGGCGGCGCGCGCCGCGCACGCCGACCGGTTCATCCGGACGCTGCCCCACGGCTACGACACCGTCCTCGACGACGAGGGCGCGGGTGTCAGCGCGGGCGAGAAGCAACTGATCACAATCGCCCGTGCCTTCCTGTCCGACCCGGTGATCCTCGTCCTCGACGAGGCGACCAGCTCGGTGGACACCCGCACGGAGGTGCTCATCCAGAAGGCGATGGCCCGCCTCGCCCATGGCCGTACGAGCTTCGTCATCGCGCACCGGCTGTCCACGATCAGGGACGCCGACGTGATTCTGGTGATGGAGAACGGCTCCATCGTGGAACAGGGCACGCACGACTCGCTGCTGACGGCCGGTGGTGCGTACGCCAGGCTCTACCAGGCCCAGTTCGCGCAGGCGGTGGCGGAGGTGGACTGATCCCCGACCCGGCCGCGAGCCGCCGGGCCCGGTCCACGGGTCCGGCGGGTCTCAGTCCAGGTAGCCGCGTAGCTGGTCGGCGAAGGCGTGGTCCCGGAGCTTGTTGAGGGTCTTGGACTCGATCTGGCGGATGCGTTCGCGCGTCACTCCGAAGATCCGTCCTATGTCCTCCAGGGTCCGGGGGCGGCCGTCGGCGAGGCCGTAACGCAGCTGGACGACCTTCCGCTCCCGTTCGCCGAGGGTCGACAGGACGGCTTCCAGGTGCTCGCGCAACAGCAGGAACGCCGCGGATTCGACGGGCGAGGCGGCGTCGCCGTCCTCGATGAGGTCGCCGAGGGCGACGTCGTCCTCCTCCCCGACCGGAGCGTGCAGGGAGACCGGTTCCTGGGCCAGGCGCAGCACTTCGACGACCCGCTCGGGCGGCAGGTCGAGGTGGTGCGCGACCTCTTCCGGGGTCGGCTCGCAGCCGCGTTCCTGGAGCATGCGCCGCTGCACGCGCACGACGCGGTTGATGAGTTCGACGACATGGACGGGCACCCGGATGGTGCGGGCCTGGTCTGCGAGGGCGCGCGACATGGCCTGCCGGATCCACCAGGTGGCGTAGGTGGAGAACTTGTAGCCGCGGGCGTAGTCGAACTTCTCGACCGCTCTGATCAGGCCCAGGTTTCCTTCCTGGACGAGATCGAGCATGGTCAGCCCGCGGCCGACGTACCGCTTGGCGACGGAGACGACGAGGCGGAGGTTCGCCTCGATGAGGCGCCGCTTGGCCACGCGGCCCATGACGACGAGCCTGTCGAGATCGTGGGCGAGCCGTGAGTCCGGGTCCGGGGTGCTGCTCAGCTTCTCCTCGGCGAACAGGCCCGCCTCGACGCTGCGCGCCAGCTCGACCTCCTCCTCGGCCGTGAGGAGCGGGATCCTGCCGATCTCCCGCAGATACTGGCGGAAGAGGTCGGATGTGGGCCCGGCGGTGTCGATCGGGGCCCTGGGCCCAGGCAGTTCGGGAATCGGGAGGCTCACGACAGGCTCCACGAGTTCCCCGGGCTCCCCCGGCTCGACGGGCTCGACGGTGCCGGCCGGCTCAGGGGGCCCGGCGGCCGCCCCGCCGTCGCCGGGCCCGCCCGGCGGCAGGTTCTCCGGGTGGTGCACGGGATGGTGCTGCGGCGGAACCGTCGCGACGATGTCCGTCTCGGTCAGGGTCTGGGTCTGCACGGGGGCGACCTCCAGGGTGATCGCTGCCGGTTCGGGGTCGTACGGCAGCGGGACGGCAGCGGCCGAGCCGCCTTCCGTCCCGTACACGATGAGCGGATCCGCGGGGGTGAGTGGCCCAGGTTGAGAAGACCTGCCGCGCTCCGAGGACTCAGGCACCGCCACCCAGTGTGGAGTACGACGCATCGCTGCCACGAGGGGCGTGCGAGGACTTTTTGAGTCCGGTGCGTGACCGGCCGGTTACCGGGGCGCCGCTGCAGGGGGCCGCCGGGAATGCGGCCGGGCCGCTCAGAGCGCGGCCGCGCCGTGATCGCGTAGGGACTGCGCGTACTGCTGGAGGACCCACAGCTCGTTCTGGACCGAGGCGAGGTGCCCGGGGTCCGCGGAGGAGCCGAGGCGGGCGAGACTGCCCTGGACCTCGCGGATACGGCGGTCGACGGCGCGCAGCCGTACGTGGACGAGCTGGAAGCCGGCGTAGGTCTCGTCGACGGTCCTGGAGTGCACGGCTTCGACGGCGAGTTCGGTGATCAGGGCGCGGACGATGTCGTTGGGTGCGGCGGCGCGGACCCGGGTGAGGTAGTCGGGGGTGCCCTGGGCGGCGCCGCCCGCGTCCTCGATGGCCTGGCGGACGGCAGCGTACGGCGGGGCGGTGAACTCGTCGATCCCGTAGGCGTCGAAGGCCGGGGAGACCAGCGCCGGATACTGCAGGGCCAGTTTGAGCAGTTCGCGCTCGGTGCGGTGGGCGGGGCTGCGCAGGTTGATTG
>NZ_JAAAXQ010000248.1 GCF_009916105.1 Streptomyces sp. GC420
GTGCCCGGCCGCCCCGTGGCGGGTACGGAATTCTGTTGCCGGGAGCGGGTCGGCGGCGGAGCATGGGCGGCCGTGACCCCGAAGCCGTCGAAGCCGAAGAAGACGCCGGACCGGAAGCAGAGCGAGAGGCAGAACCAGAAGCAGAACCAGAGGCAGAGGCAGAAGCAGGGGCAGAAGCGGAAGCCGGGACCGGGGTTCGCCGCGGTGCTTCCCGATCTGTCCCCCTGGCGCTCCACCCGCGACTTCCGGCTGCTGTTCGTGCAGGGCCTCATCACCTACTTCGGCAGCTTCATGGCGATGGTCGCGCTGCCGTTGCAGATCAAGGAGCTGACGGACTCCCCGCTCGCGGTGGGCGCGATGGGCGCGGTGGAGCTGGTGCCGCTGGTCGTCTTCGGGCTTTACGGAGGCGCGCTCGCCGACGCCGTGGACCGGCGCCGGGTGATCGTGCTGAGCGAGGCCGGGCTCGGCCTCCTCGCCGCCGCGCTGCTGGTGAACGCGCTGCTGCCGCGGCCGCTGCTGTGGCCGCTGTACCTGGTCGCCGCCGGTGTCTCCGCACTTGCGGGCCTGCAGCGCCCGGCCCTCGACTCGCTGATGGCCCGTATCGTGCCGCACGACCAGCTCACCGCGGCGGCCGCGCTGAACTCGCTGCGCTGGCAGACCGGCGCGATCGCGGGCCCGTCACTGGCCGGGCTGGTCGTGGCCTACGCCGGTTTCGCCGCGGCGTACACCGTGACGGTGCTCGGCTTCGCCGTCTCCGTCGCGCTCTGCACCCGGCTGACGCCGGCACCGCCCTCGCACGACGCGGAGAAGCCCTCGCTGCGCGGCATCGCGGAGGGCGCGCGGTACGCGTGGTCGCGCCCGGTGCTGCTCGGCACGTACGCCGTGGACATGGCGGCGATGCTGTTCGCCTTCCCCAACGCCCTCTTCCCGTTCCTGGCGGAGGACCTGGGCGCCGAGTGGTCGCTGGGCCTGATGTACGCGGCGGGCTCGGCGGGCTCGGTCGTGCTCAGCCTGACCAGCGGCTGGACCTCGCGGGTGCGTCGGCACGGGCTGCTCGTCGTGTACGGCGCGGCCGGCTGGGGGCTGGCGATCGCGGCGGCGGGCCTGCTCGACAGCGTGTGGGCCGTGCTGCTCGCCCTGGCCGTGGCGGGCGCCGGAGACATGCTGAGCGGTCTGGGCCGCTCCACGATCTGGAACCAGACGATCCCCGAGGAACTGCGCGGGCGGCTCGCGGGCATCGAGGTGCTGTCGTACAGCGTGGGCCCGCAGCTGGGCCAGGTCCGCGCCGGCGCGATGGCCGGCTGGACCGGGACCCGGCCCGCCGTCTGGGCCGGCGGGCTCGCCTGCGCACTGTCCGTGGGGCTGCTCACCGCCGCACTGCCGAAGCTGGCGACGTACGACGCGAGAACGGACCCCGACGCCCTGGCCGCCCGCCGCCGCAGGGCGACCGGTCGGATTGGGCAGGCCGGGGAGGCCGGGGAGGCGGCGGCCGACCAGGATGTGATGCCGAAGTAGCCCCGTCCGCCCCGGGGCGAGGGCGGCGCTCCCGCAGCACGGCCCGGCCGGACCCCCCGGCTCCCGGGGGCGGTCAGTCGTCCTCGCCCGCCCTCGCCGAGTCGTGCCAGCGCGGGTCGTTCTCCCACTGGAGGTTGCGCTCCGCGGCGGTCTGCATCGCGTGCTCGGCCTCACCGCGGGTGGCGTAGGGGCCGAAGCGGTCCTTGGCCGGGCACTCGGGGCCCTCCTCGACCTTCTTGTGCTCGAGGCAGTAGTACCACTCGCCCGCCTTGCCGACCGTGCGCTTCTTGAACAGGGCCATTCCCGGCTCCTCTCGCCGCCTGACCGGTACCGACGCGCTGACTACACTCGCTCGCATGTCTGCCCAGTCGCTGCTCGTTCCAGGGGAACTGTCCCCCACCCGCTCTGTACCCGGAAACATCCGCCGTCCCGAATATGTGGGCAGACCCGCGCCCACCCCTTACACGGGGCCGGAGATCCAGGATGCCGAGACGATCGAGCGGATGCGTGTCGCGGGCCGGATCGCGGCGCAGGCGATGGAGGAGGCCGCGAAGCTGATCGCGCCGGGGGTGACCACGGACGAGCTGGACCGGGTCGCCCACGAGTTCATGTGCGACCACGGGGCCTATCCCTCGACGCTCGGCTACCGGGGCTTCCCCAAGTCCCTGTGCACGTCCGTCAACGAGGTGATCTGCCACGGCATCCCCGACTCCACGGTGCTGCGCGACGGCGACATCGTGAACCTGGACGTCACGGCGTACATCGGCGGGGTGCACGGCGACAACAACGCGACGTACCTGTGCGGTGCCGTCGACGAGGAGTCGCGGCTTCTCGTGGAGCGCACCCGGGAGGCGCTGAACCGGGCGATCAAGGCGGTGCGGCCGGGCCGTCAGGTCAACATCATCGGCCGGGTCATCGAGTCGTACGCCAAGCGCTTCGGCTACGGGGTGGTCCGGGACTTCACCGGGCACGGGATCAACTCCTCGTTCCACTCCGGGCTGATCATCCCGCACTACGACAGCCCCCACGCGACGACCGTGATGCAGCCGGGCATGACGTTCACCATCGAGCCGATGCTGACGCTGGGCACCCACGAGTACGACATGTGGGACGACGGCTGGACCGTCGTGACGAAGGACAGGAAGCGGACCGCGCAGTTCGAGCACACACTGGTGGTCACGGACACGGGCGCGGACATCCTCACGTTGCCGTGAGCGGAGGAAGGGGTACCGTTTTTACCGACAGGGCGTCGGCAAGCCGTTGACTTAGGTAAGCCTAAGCAGCAGGATCGGGAGTAGGCCGTACGCCGTACGCGCCCCATCCCTCTGTCCAGGAGGTCCGCCTTGGACGGCACGCCGTTCTCCGTGCTCATCCGCACCGCCTCGCACGAACAGCACACCGAGGCGGAGAACTCCTCGTTCATGAGCGACATGCTGGGTGGCAGGCTCGGTGTCGAGGCGTACACCCGCTACACCGAGCAGCTGTGGTTCGTCTACAGCGCCCTGGAGGCCTGGGCGGACGCGTTGCGCGAGGACCGGGTCGCCGGGCCGTTCATCCGGCCGGAGCTGATGCGGGTCGCGGAGCTGGAGCGGGACCTGGCGCACCTGAGCGGCCCGGACTGGCGCGAGGGGCTCACCCCGCTGCCGGCCACGGCCGCGTACGCCGGACGGATCGAGGAATGCGCCCGCACCTGGCCGGGCGGCTATGTGGCCCACCACTACACACGCTATCTAGGCGACCTGTCGGGCGGTCAGATCATCCGGGGTACGGCGGAGAAGACCTGGGGCTTCGAGCGCAAGGGCGACGGAGTGCGGTTCTACGTCTTCGAGGGAATCGCCAATCCCGCCGCCTTCAAGCGCGGCTACCGCGAGCTGCTCGACGGCATCGTCGCCGACGACCTGGAGAAGCAGCGGATCGTCGACGAGTGCAAGCGGGCCTTCGACTACAACGGGGCGGTCTTCCGCGAGCTCGGCGAGAGGTTCCCGCTGAGCGCGTAACCCTCCGTCAGCCGCACCCGGCCCCCCACCTCGACCGAGCCGTCGGGGGCCGGTGCCGTGAGGATCTGCGAACCGCGCCCCTGCGTGATGTTCAGGGCCCTGCCGAGTTCGTGCGTCAGCAGCAGGGCCGCGGCGCCCGTCGCCTCGTCCTCGACAATGCCGTCACCGCGCCGCGGGAAGGCGCGGGCGCGTACCCGGCCCGCCGCCTCGTCCTCCCAGGCCCACGCGTACAGCCAGCCCTCGCCCGGGGGCGGGGCGGGCAGGCCGTCCACGGCCGCCGGGTCGGCGTACTGCGCCAGGGTGCGCGGGGGCGCCCACTCCGGGCGTGCCGTGATCCAGGTGAACTCGCCGTCGTGCCGCGCGAAGACCTCGCCCGCCTCGGTGACCAGTTCCTCCAGGTCGAGCAGCCAGGCGGTGCCGACGAGGGGGTGGCCGGCGAAGGGCAGCCGGACACTGGGCGTGTAGATGTCGAGCACCCCGCGCTCGGGGTCGTCGACGAACACGGTCTCGCTGTAGCCGAGTTTCGCGGCGAGCGCCTGCCGGTCCGCCGCACCGGGCACGGCGGGGCCGTCCCTGACCACACCCAGCTCGTTGCCGAAACGGCCGTCGGGCCCGCAGAAGACCCTGAGTACGTCGAGTCGTTCAGTCACTCGCGCATTCAAGCACCTGCGGGCCCGCGACGGTCAGGCCGTTCCCGCACGTTGAATCCCCCCGGCCGAACCAAGGGTTCCTGGCTCACGCCGCCTGCGGGTCAGCGACCCGACAGGTCTTCCACGATCAACACCAGCCGGGTTGGAACCAGCCCGGTTGATACGGGACCGCCAGGAGGTGCATGTGCTGTCTCTTGGCCCTCGATCAGCACGGCGTACACGCTCGGCTCTCGCAACGCACGGCGTGGGTCTTACGGATCAGGTGGACGGCCCGGCGTACGAACCGGAGTTCACGGTGCACCGTCCGGCCGTCACTCGCTCCCGCGTCCGTGCCGTGCGCGCGGGCGGCGCAGGTGAGGGCCGCGCCCGCGCCGGCGACCAGTACCCAGTACGGAGGCACCCGCGAGGGCGCGCGGCGCGCCGGCCCAGCCCGCGGCGGGGGGAGGCTCCGGCTTTACTCCCGATTGACCACCGGTTGACCTTTCCATGGGTTTCCTGTGAGCCGCCCGTGATCCCGGCGCGTCCGCGTGAGCGGAATCACTGGACGGATGGCTTCCAGCCAGGTAAGCCTTGGTTAAGTTAGGTTCGCCTCACTTGAGGCGAACCGCTTTCTCTCGTCGCATGGAGCCCGAATGCGTCCTGTCCGTCTCTCCGCCGTGACCGCTGCCGCGACCGTCGCCGCACTCGCCGCCGTCACCGGCTGCACCGAGAAGAGTGACGCCGACGCCGGCGGCGAGGACACCGTCCGGGTCACCGCGACCGACGACTCCTGCGAGGTCTCCGCCAAGGAGTTCCCCGCCGGACGCGTCCAGCTCGCCGTGGAGAACAAGGGCTCCAAGGTCACCGAGGTCTACGTCCTCTACCCGGACGACCGGATCGTCACCGAGCGCGAGAACATAGGCCCCGGCACCTCCACCGACATCACGGCCGAGGTGAAGGCCGGCGACTACGTCATCGCCTGCAAGCCCGGCATGAAGGGCGACGGCATCCGCCAGAAGGTCAAGGCCACCGGCAAGTCCACCGGCGCGCCCCGCGACCCCCGGCTGGACGCGGCCGTCGCCGAGTACCGCACCTACGTCCAGGCACAGGCCGACGAGACCCTGCCCGAGGTCAAGACCTTCGTCGACGCGGTCAAGGCGGGCGACCTCGAAGCGGCGAAGAAGGCGTACGCGCCCTCCCGCATCGGCTGGGAGCGCACCGAGCCGGTCGCCGAGTCCTTCGGCGACATCGACCCGAAGGTCGACGTCCGCGAGGACGGCCTGGAGGAGGGCCAGGACCTGGAGAAGGACTGGACCGGCTGGCACCGCCTGGAGCGCTCGCTCTGGCAGGACAAGAAGATCACCGACCGCGACAAGGAACTCGCGGACCTGCTCTACACCGACCTGGAGGACTGGGCCGAGCGGGTCGGCAAGGCCGACATCACCCCCACCGGCATGGCCAACGGCGCCAAGGAACTCCTCGACGAGGTCGCCACCGGCAAGGTCACCGGTGAGGAGGAGCGCTACAGCCACACCGACCTGGTCGACTTCAAGGCCAACGTGGAGGGCGCCCAGAAGTCCTTCGAACTCCTCGAGCCGGTGGCGAAGGAGAACGACCCGGCCCTGGTCAAGGAACTCGTCAAGCAGTTCGCGGCACTGAACACGCTGCTCGACCAGTACCGCGAGGACAAGGACTCGTACGAGTTCACCTCGTACGACAAGGTCGGCAAGGCGGACCGCAAGGAGCTCTCCGACGGTGTGAACGCGCTCGCGGAACCGCTGTCGAAGCTTGCCGCCGCGGTCGTGACGAAGTGATGGGGGAACAGATGAGCGACGTGAAGGCGCCCTCGCGGCGTGCCCTCCTCGGCTGGGGCGGAGCCGGGCTCGCGCTCGGAGCCGCGGCGGCGGGCGGCGGGGCCGTGGCGGCTCTCGGGAACGACGGCACGGAGCAGACGGTGCCGGCCGCCCTGAGCGGTGCGGCCGTGCCCTTCTACGGCGCGCACCAGGCCGGTATCGCCACCGCCGTGCAGGACAGGCTGCACTTCGCCGCATTCGACGTCACCACCGAGGACCGCGAGGAACTGGTGGCGCTGCTGAAGGAATGGACGCGGGCGGCGGCCAGGATGACGGCGGGACAGACGGTCGGCGAGGGCGCGTTCGGCCTCGCCGAGGCCCCGCCCGACGACACCGGCGAGGCACTGGACCTCAAGCCCTCCCGCCTGACCCTCACCGTCGGTTTCGGCCCGGGCCTGTTCGCCTCCGGCCGCTTCGGCCTGGAGGAGAAGCGGCCGCAGGCGCTGGTCGAGCTGCCGAAGTTCCCCGGCGACAACCTCGACCCGGCCCGCTCGGGCGGCGACCTGTGCGTCCAGGCCTGCGCCGACGACCCCCAGGTCGCCGTGCACGCCATCCGCAACCTCGCCAGGATCGGCTTCGGCAAGGTCGCGATCCGCTGGTCGCAGCTGGGCTTCGGCAAGACCTCCTCCACCACCCCGGACGAGCAGACCCCGCGCAACCTGTTCGGTTTCAAGGACGGCACCCGGAACATCGCGGCGACCGACGCGGACGAACTGGCCCGGCACGTCTGGGTGTCCGGGAAGGACGGCGCCGGCTGGCTCACGGGCGGCTCCTACCTGGTGGCACGCAGGATCGCGATGCGCATCGAGACCTGGGACCGCACCCCGCTGAAGGAGCAGGAGGACATCTTCGGCCGTACGAAGGGCGAGGGCGCCCCGTACGGGAGGAAGAAGGAGCGCGACGAGCCGCATCTCAAGGCGATGCCCGAGGGCTCGCACGTACGGCTCGCCCACCCCGACGCCAACGGCGGGGCCCGGATGCTGCGCCGCGGCTACTCGTACACGGACGGCACGGACGGCCTGGGGCGGCTCGACGCGGGGCTGTTCTTCCTGGCCTACCAGCGGGACGTACGGGACGCCTTCATCCCCGTACAGCGCAACCTGGCGCGTCACGACCAGCTCAACGAGTACATCCAGCACGTGGGTTCGGCGATTTTCGCGATCCCGCCGGGCGTCCGCGACAAGGACGACTGGTGGGGCCGGGCGCTGCTGACGTGACCGGCGGAGAGGACACACCGTGTTCGGCAACTATCTGATCGGCCTGCGCGAGGGCCTCGAGGCGAGTCTGGTCGTCTGCATCCTGATCGCCTATCTGGTGAAGACGGACAACCGCAAGGCGCTGGCCCCGATCTGGGCGGGCGTCGGCATCGCCGCCGGCATCAGCCTGGCCTTCGGCGCGGCTCTCCAGTTCGGCACCCAGGAACTGACCTTCGAGGCGCAGGAGCTGATCGGCGGCAGTCTGTCGATCGTCGCGGTCGGCCTGGTGACGTGGATGGTCTTCTGGATGAAGAAGACCGCCCGGCACCTGCGCGCCGAGCTGCACGGCAAGCTGGACGCGGCGCTGCGGGTCGGCACCGGCGCGCTGGTCGCCACCGCCTTCCTCGCGGTGGGCCGGGAGGGCATCGAGACCTCGCTGTTCGTGTGGCGGTCGGTGGACGCGGCGGACGACGGCTGGCGGCCGCTGGCCGGCGCGCTGCTGGGGATCGGCACCGCCGTGGTGATGGGCTGGCTGTTCTACCGGGGCGCGCTGCGCATCAATCTGGCCAAGTTCTTCACCTGGACGGGCGCCATGCTGGTGGTGGTCGCCGCGGGTGTGCTCGCCTACGGATTCCACGACCTCCAGGAGGCCCGCTTCCTGGGCGGACTCGACAACAAGGCCTTCGACGTCTCCTCCACCATCCCCCCGGACAGCTGGTACGGAACCCTCCTGAAGGGCACCGTGAACTTCCAGCCCGATCCGACGGTGCTTCAGGTCACGGTGTGGGCGCTGTATCTGATCCCGACCCTCGTACTCTTCCTCGCCCCGATAGGGTTCGGTCGATCGCTGGGTACCAAGGAACAGAAGGCGACCGATGAGAAGGCTGAGGCGGCCGTCCGCACTGATGGCCGCAGTGACGGCGGTGCTGTCGTGGACGGCGACCGGGTGCGTGACGGTGCACGGGGAACGGGAGATCATCCCGTCGGTGACAAGAGCTGAGGCCGCCGAGGCGCTCACCCGGTTCACCGTCGCCTACAACGCCGCCGACAAGGCGTACAACCCGGCCCTCGACTCGGGCCGGGTCACCGGCGCTCTCGGCGCGATCAACCAGGCGGGGCTGAAGGCCAAGCAGGCCACCAGCCCCCAGGGCAACCCCAGCCACTCCCCGCTGGAACTGACCGACGCCCGGTTCGCCATCCCCGAGCAGCGGGGCTGGCCCAAGTGGTTCCTCGCGGACACCGACAGCAACCGCGACCGGGACAGCGGTCCCGACGACACCCGCTGGCTGCTGGTGTTCACCCGCGACGGCGCCGGCCTGCCGTGGGAAGCGGCGTATCTGTCGATCCTGACGCCGGACGAGATACCCGAGTTCGCGACGGACGCGGACGGATGGGCGGAGCCCGTGCCGGCCGACGCCCAGGACCTGGCGGTGGCGCCGCGGGCCCTCGGCCCGGGCTACGCGGCGTACCTGAAGAACGGCGGCGGCGTCTTCGCCGACGGGCAGCACACCTCGGACTGGCGCGCGGAGCGCGTGAAGAACGCCAACAGGCCCGGCATCTCCACCCAGTACGTCGACCAGGCCCTGGACACCGAGGCCTTCGCACCGGTCGGCCTGCGGACGAAGGACGGTTCGGCGCTGGTCTTCTTCGCCACCCGGCACTACGAGCAGCAGACGGCGGCCAGCGGGGTGCGGCTGAACATCAGCGCGGATGTGAAGGCCCTGATGACGGGCGAGGCCCGGAGTACGGTCACGCTGGAGCGCGTCTCGAACCAGGCGGTCCTGGTGCCGTCGCAGGAGTCCTCGCAGCCTCAGGTGGTCTTCCTCAACCGGATCCAGGGCCTGACGGGCGCCAAGGGCGCGTGAGGCCGTGGCCCGGCCCGGGCCCGGCCACGGGGCGGCGCGGGTGCGTGCGCCGTGCGCCGGAAGTGCCGCGGGCAACCCCTACGGGCACGCGGCACGCGGCACGCGGCACGCGGCACGCGGCACGCGGGCGGAAACGGCCCGGTGGTCCCGCGGAGACGGCCGCGGCCCCGGGGAGTTCCCGGTCATATCGAGGAGTTCGAGCCGTTTCGAGGCCCCCGGCGCCGGTAGGAAGGGCCGGAAGGCATGGGTCCCTGGGTCCTCGGCGCCGGTGCCGGACCCGAGGAGCCGGGCACCCCACAACGGCGGTTCGCGTGTCGGCGCGGGGAAGGAAAAGCAGCCCGGCCCCGCCCGCGGAGGGGCTCAGTGGCGCAGGGGCCAGGCGACCGAGGCGTGGTCGGCTCCCTCGTCCGCGTGGCGTGCGCAGGCGTCGGTGAGGGCCTCGAGCAGCGTCAGCGGGTCGGGCAGCGGGCGCTCCGGGCCGCGTACCCAGCGCACGGAGCCGTCACCGGGGAGCCGCGCGGGCGGCACCAGGACGTAGCTGCCCCGGCAGTGCCAGCGCAGGCCCGGGTGCTCGTCCATGGTCTCCGGATGGCAGTCCAGTTCGCAGGGCCACCATTCGTCCTCGTCCTCGGGTGTGCCCCGGGTCGCGGTGAAGAAGAGCAGCCTGCCGTCGGAGGTCTCGGCGACCGGGCCGACGTCGACGCCTTCGGACAGCAGCCGCTCCAACGCGCTGCGACCGGCGTCGGCGGGGACGTCGAGGACGTCGTGCGTCGTACCGGTCGCGGTGATGAAGTTCGCCTGG
Source organism: Streptomyces sp. GC420 (assembly GCF_009916105.1). Lineage (GTDB taxonomy): Bacteria > Actinomycetota > Actinomycetes > Streptomycetales > Streptomycetaceae > Streptomyces. The sequence goes on from NZ_JAAAXQ010000248.1 coordinate 9,858, forward strand.
GGCTGGGCGCGGGCCCAGCTCTCGACCTGTGCCCGGTCCGTCGTGGACTGGGTCTGCCAGGCGAAGGAGACGGGGTGCCGGCCGGGGGTGGGACAGCCGATGCGGTCGCAGGAACACCGGTAGTCGGCCGGATGGGCGGCGGGGGCGAGCGGGAATCCCGCGGCGGCCGCCTCCTGGAGCAGGCGCAGACGCTCGCGGGCGGCGTCCGCGTCCGTCGACGCGGCGGCTTTCTGCCGGCGCCGCATCCATCCCCAGGAGCCCCAGGTCGACCGGGAGGTCCTGCTGTCCGCGCCGTTGTCGCGGCCGAAGTCAGTGCCCATCTATCCCCTCGCTCAAACCGTCGTCCCCTTCCATGCTGCCACCATCCTGCTCTGCGGGTGGGCGGAGTTCTCATCCGGGGTGGTTGGTGCTATCGACTCCCGCGGGCGCCATTGACGGGCATATCGGCATATTCGGCCCTACGTTGGCCTCATGGTCACACGGAGTCTGCTGACGAGCATCGCCGCGCTGTCCTTGGCCGGGACGCCCCTGCTGCCCCCGGCCGGCGGCTCGGCCGCCATCGACACCCTCCCCCGGCCGGTGTACGTCGCTCACCGCGGCGGCGCCCTGGAGGTGCCGGAGAACAGCATGTCGGGGCTGCTCGCGGCGTACCGGAGGGGCAGCGCGCACATCCTCGACGTCGACGTGCGCAGGCTGCGCGACGGCACGCTCGTTGCGATGCACGACCGGACGCTCGACCGGACGACCGACAAGCGGGGTCCTGTGCGCAGACTCACGCTCGCCCAGTGGCGCAAGGTGCGGCTGCTGCCGCCCGCGCGGCTGCGCGGGGCCTGGAAGGCGGAGCGGCCGCCGACCGTCCCCGAGGTTCTGGACAGGCTCGGCGGCAAGGTGGTGCTGATGCTGGAGGTGAAGGATCCCAGGGGGCTGCCCGCGCTCGCGCGGGAACTCCGCCTGCGCGGGCTGACCCGGTCCGTGTTCGTGAACACCAACAGCCCGGACGTGGCCCGCCGTATCCACGCGCACGGGCTGCTCACCCAGCTGTGGCGGTCGGCGAAACAGATGCGAGGCGACAGGCCGAGCCGGTGGCGCGGCTTCGTCGACACCCTGGACGTGGACTACCGGGCCCGGGCCCGGGACCTGCGCCGGGCGGCCGCGTCCGGGATCCCCCGGGTGTGGGCGCACACGGTGAACACGCCGCGGGACCGGGACCGGGCGCTGCGGCTGGGCTGCAACGGGATCATCACGGACGCACCGGGCCTGCTCACCCGTGGGCGCTGAGGGTCGGGGGCTCGGGCCTCAGCGCGCGCAGGACGAGGTCCACGAGGGAGTCGGCGTACTCGTGGGTGAGGGGACGGGTGCGCAGCAGCCACCGGTGCGTGAGCGGACCCACGAGGAGTTCGGTCGCCGTCCGCGGGTCCACGTCCGCGGAGATCTGCCCGGCTTCCCTGGCCGCAAGGAACCGTGCCTCGTAGAGCCCGAGCTGGGGTTCGAGGAGCTTGCGGGTGAAACGCTCGCCGAGCTCCGGGTCGGTGGCACCGGCGGCGGTGAGGGCGCGTGCCGGGGCTTCGAATCGATCGTCCCCGAATTCGTCGACGGTGGCGCGCAGCACCAGTTTGAGGTCGGCGGCGAGGTCGCCGGTGTCCGGGAAGCCCTCCCATTCCCCGGCCTCGGCGGCGTGTTCCGCGAGGGCCAGCGAGGCGTCGAGCAGGACGTCGGCCTTGGAGGGCCACCAGCGGTAGATGGTCTGCTTGCCGACGCCGGCGCGGGCGGCGATCGCCTCGACGGTCAGCTTGTTGTATCCGAGCTCCACGACCAGGGCGAGTGAGGCATCGAGGATGGCACGCCGTGAGCGTTCGCTGCGGCGCGCGGCGTCGGGCGCGGTCTTCTGGGCCATGCCCGCATCCTAATCGCTCGACAAGACGCCGCGTCTCGCTTATGGTGAATGCGAGACGATACGTCTCGTTCCAAAGAACTGGCGGAGGTGTGATCATGACTCGTGGTGGAGCGGGGAACATGCTCGGCGTCGGCGGCACCCGCAAGCACCTGTCCCGGGCCTCGCTGCGCGGCGGAGCCCGCGGCGGCACCTCGCCCGGCGGAGGCGCCGACCCACAGGCGCAGAAGCGCGAACTCCTGCGCAGGCTCCAGGAGAACCGCCGGGCCGGGTCCGGGAAGGCCGGCGAGTGAGCCGGTCCGGCGCGGCTCCGCGCGTGGGCGCGAGCAGCCGCGGCGAACCGCGGATCGGGCACCGGACGCCCGGCGTCCGCCCGGGACCCGGTGCCCGCCCTCGGGCGCGGTCCACGACTCGTCCGCCCGCGGTCGCCCGGGACGGGCCTGCCCGCCTCTGGTGGCACTGCGGCGAAGACGCGCGACGGAGGGTCGGGGTGCCCCCGCCCCGGCCGGGCACGCTGTCCGGTCCGCCCGGGAAGGAGGTGCGGTGCGCCGGTGACGCGAGCCGGTGACGTGGGCCCGTGAAACACCCGGAACCGCCGGGTCCCGGGGCCGCGGCCGGTGCGGCCGAGTCCGGCGGCGGGGACGGCGCGGCGCTGCCGCACGGGGAGCCCGGCGGACCGGCGGCGGGCGGAGCGGGTGAGGGGCCGGTGGTTGTCTACCGG
>NZ_JAAAXQ010000249.1 GCF_009916105.1 Streptomyces sp. GC420
GGCCCCCACGGCCGGACCGTCCTGCGGAGCGCTCGGCACGGCAGGCACGGGCTCCGCCCCGGTCGGCGGCGGGCCGGAGCCGGCCGCCGGAACGGTTTCGGACGCCGCGCCGTCAGACGGCTGCGCGGAGGTGGAAGCCGCCGGCGAGGGACGCCGCCCAGGCCCCGGCCCCGCTTGGGCGTGCGGAACCGCATCGGGCTCCGGCACCGCATCGGGCTCCGGGACCGCCGAAGGGCCGGGCCCCTCCCCCGGTCCGGAAGCCGTCGCCGGTGAGGGATCCGACGCGTTCGGGTCCATGGGCTCCGAGCCCGCACTGCCGTTGTTGTCGCCTGGTCCCACAGCGGCCCCCCAACCGTCTTGATACCGGGCTTGCGGTCCTGATAACGGGCTTGCTCCGGCACGCTCCGTCCCGCCGCAGAGGCTGAGGCACTACCCGGCGCACGGGGCCCGCTCTACGGGAGGGCGGCGGCAGTGTCCCACAACTGGGTGCCGCGGGAGTCGACGAGTGCGCGGATACCGGCCAGCACATCAGCCGCGGGTCGCGGTTCGAGGCGGCGTCCGTCGCGCAGTCGCAGCGCGACCCGGTCGTCGACGGCCTCCTCGGCGCCGATCACGGCCTGGTACGGGACGAGCCGCGCCTCCCTGACGCGGGCGCCGAGGGTGCCGCGTTCCGGTCCCGCGAGTTCGGCCCGCAGGCCGAGCCCCGCGCACCGCGCGGCGAGCGCCCGCGCGCTGGGCAGTTCCGCATCGGAGACCGGGAGGATCGCCAACTGGGCCGGGGCCAGCCAGGCGGGGAATGCCCCGCCGTGCCGTTCGACGAGGTGGGCGACGGCCCGCTCCACGCTGCCGATGATGCTGCGGTGCACCATGACGGGCCGGTGCTTCGCGCCGTCCGCGCCGATGTAGTGCAGGCCGAAGCGCTCGGGCTGGTGGAAGTCGACCTGGACGGTCGAGAGAGTGGATTCCCGTCCCGCCGCGTCGGCGACCTGGATGTCGATCTTGGGGCCGTAGAACGCGGCCTCGCCCTCTGCCGCCTCGTACGGGAGTCCCGAGCCGTCCAGGACCTCGGTCAGCAGAGCGGTGGAGCGCCGCCACAGCTCCGGGGCGGCGACGTACTTGCCACCGGGACCCGGGAGGGACAGCCGGTGCCGGGCCGGGGTGATGCCGAGCGCCCGGTAGGCCCGGCGGATCATGTCCAGGGCGCCCCGCGCCTCGTCCGCGACCTGGTCCAGGGTACAGAAGATGTGAGCGTCGTTGAGCTGGATGGCGCGGACCCGGGTCAGCCCCCCGAGGACGCCCGACAGCTCGGAGCGGTACATGCCGCCCAGCTCGGCCATGCGCAGCGGCAGCTCGCGGTAGCTGTGGGTCCTTGAGCGGAAGATCACCGCGTGGTGCGGGCACAGACTCGGCCGCAGGACGACCTGCTCCGAGCCCAGGTCCATCGGGGGGAACATGTCGTCGCTGTAGTGCGACCAGTGCCCCGAGATCTCGTACAGCTCGCGTTTGCCGAGCACCGGCGAGTACACATGCCGGTAGCCCGCGCGGCGCTCCTCCTCCCTGACGTACTCCTCCAGGGTGTGCCGTACCGAGGCGCCGTCGGGCAGCCAGTACGGCAGCCCCGCGCCGATCAGCGGGTCGGTGTCGAACAGGTCCAGTTCGCGGCCCAGCCTGCGGTGGTCGTGCATGGCGGTCTCCTCGCCGTCAGGGGGCGGGTGACCGCAGCGCGAAGCCCCGGGGCACTCGCCCCGGGGCTTCGTCGTCAGACGTCTGTCAGCGCGCCGGGACACTCTCCGGCGTCGTCGTCACAGCAGCGCGCTTCATCCCAAAAAGCTAACAGAGGCAAGCGGTTCAATGCCTGCCCTTACATAAATGTCACATCGCCGAGAACTCGTCGCAGGGCCGACGGCGTGCTTTCGTTGACGTGGGCCACGGCGCGGCGCGGCGCTCGGCCGAGCGCGGCGTACGGGGTGCCACCAGGCACGACGGCGCCCCACGGCCGGCGGTGACGGCCGGCGCACGGGCATGTGCCCAGGGCGCCGACGCGGCGTCCGGACGTGAGGGAAAGGGATGTGACCGTGGGAGCGTACGCGGAGACCTACCGGCGGAGTCTCGCCGACCCCGAGGGTTTCTGGCTGGAGGCGGCGGAACTCGTCGACTGGACCGTCAAGCCGTCCCGCGCGCTCGACGACTCCGGTGCCCCGTTCTACCGGTGGTTCCCCGACGGCGAGCTCAACACCTGCGCCAACGCCCTCGACCGGCACGTGGACAACGGTTTCGGCGACCGTACGGCGCTGATCTGGGACTCCGCGATGGTCCCGGCGAAGAAGTCGTACACCTTCCGTGAGCTGCGCGACGAGGTGGCGCGGGTGGCGGGGGCGCTGGTCTCGCTCGGTGTCGGCAAGGGCGACCGGGTCGTCATCTACATGCCGATGGTGCCCGAGGCGGTCATGGCCATGCTGGCCTGCGCCCGTATCGGTGCCGTGCACTCGGTGGTGTTCGGCGGCTTCGCGCCGAAGGAGCTCGCGGCCCGGATCGAGGACGCGCAGCCGAAGCTCGTCGTCGCCGCGTCCTGCGGGCTGGAGCCCAACCGGGTGATCGCCTACCAGCCGATCCTCGAGAAGGCACTGGAGCTCAGCGCGCACAAGCCCGACCACACGCTGATGTTCCAGCGCGACACGCTCCGCGCCGAGCTCGGCCCCGGCACGGTGGACTGGGCCGACGTCGTGCCGGGCGCGACGCCCGCGGACCCGGTCCCGGTGGCCTCCACCGACCCCCTGTACATCCTCTACACCTCCGGTACGACCGGTAAGCCCAAGGGCGTGATGCGCAGCGCCGGCGGGCACGCGGTGGCCCTCGCCTGGTCGATGGGCGCGGTCTACGACGTGCACGCGGGCGATGTCTTCTGGTCCGCCTCGGACGTCGGCTGGGTCGTCGGCCACAGCTACATCGTGTACGGCCCGCTGCTCGTCGGGGCCACCACCGTCATGTACGAGGGCAAGCCGGTCGGTACGCCCGACGCCGGCGCGTTCTGGCGGATCGTGCAGGAGTACGGCGTGCGGGCGTTCTTCACGGCGCCCACCGCGATCCGTGCGGTCAAGCGGGTCGACCCGGACGCGGAGATGCTGGGCACGTACGACACCAGCACGCTGGGCGCGCTCTATCTCGCCGGCGAGCGCTGCGACCCCGAGACGCTGCAGTGGGCGAAGGAGAAGCTGGGTATTCCGGTCATCGACCACTGGTGGCAGACGGAGACCGGCTGGCCCATCGCGGCCAACCTCCGCGGCATCGAGCTGATGCCGGTCAAGCCGGGGTCGGCCACGGTCCCGGTGCCGGGCTGGGACGTGCAGATCCTCGACGCGGACGGGCAGCAGGTGAAGGCCGGGCAGGAGGGCGAGATCGCCATCAAGCTCCCGCTGCCGCCCGGAAGCCTGCAGACCCTGTGGGGCGACGACGAGCGGTACGTCGAGTCGTACCTGAGCCGCTTCCCCGGCTACTACCACACCGGTGACTCGGGCTACATCGACGAGGACGGCTACCTGTTCGTCATGGGCCGGGTCGACGACGTCATCAACGTGGCGGGGCACCGGCTGTCCACGGGTGCCATGGAGGCGTCCCTGGCCACCCATCCGGCGGTGGCGGAGTGCGCGGTGATCGGTGTCCCCGACGCGCTGAAGGGGCAGGTGCCCTACGGCCTGGTGGTGCTGCGCGCCGGGGCGGACCCGGACCCGGACGAGCTGCGTGCGGAGCTGGTGGCGGCCGTGCGGCGCGATGTCGGCCCGGTCGCGGCCTTCCACGACGTCGTCGTCGTGTCGGCGCTGCCCAAGACGCGGTCGGGGAAGATCCTGCGCAAGACGATGCGGGCCATGGCGGACGGCCGTGACGAGCCGGTCCCGCCGACCATCGAGGACGCGTCGGTCCTGGACGCCCTCACCGAGGTACTGCGCCGGCGGTCGTAGCGGGACGCCGTCCGGGGCCCGCGTGTGACGGCGCGGGCCCGGGCGGCCTTCCCGGCCGTCCCGTCTTCCCTGCCGTCCGCGGGCCACCCGCCGCCCCCGGCCGAAGCGGAGGGGCTGCGAGCAGCGGGCGGCGGTGGCTGCCGGTCTATGGCAGCAGGTCCGCGACGAGTACGGCGAAGTCGCCCGGGGACATGAGGCGGATACCCAGTTCCTCGGCCTTGGCGCGCTTCGATCCGGCGTTCTCTCCCGCGACGACGAGCGAGGTGCGCTTGGAGACGCTGGAGGAGGATCTGCCTCCGCCGCGTTCGACGAGCTCGTTCATCTGGTTGCGGCTGAGCTTCTCCAGCGGTCCGGTCATGGCGCCGGTCACGACGACCGTCATGCCGTGCAGTGGCTTCCCCTCGTCATCCGCACCGGCGACGGCCACGGTCCCGTCCCCCGGCGCGTCGTCGGGACGGGGCGGTGTGGCACCGGGCTCCGTCATGTTCACGCCCGCAGCGACGAGCTTGTCGATGAGGGGCGCGAGCTGGGCGAGTTCGGCGACGATAACGGGTGCCTTCTCGATGCCTATGCCCTCGACTCGCTGCATGGCCTCGGCGTCGGCGGCGCGGATGTTGTCCATGGTGGCGAAGTGCCGGGCGATGCGGCGGGACATCGAGCGGCCGGTGCCCCGCACGCCGAGGGCGCACAGCACGCGGGCGAGCGGCCGGGCCTTGGCCCGCTCGATCGCGGCGAGCAGGTTGTCGGTGCTGGCCGGCCCCATCCGGTCCAGCGCGAGCAGCTGCTCGCGGGTGAGGGCGAAGAGGTCGGCGAAGTCCTTGGCGAGTCCCGCGTCGGTGAGCTGCACGACCCGGGTCAGGCCCAGCCCCTCGATGTCGAGCTGGTCGCGGCCGGCGGCGTAGGACACGGAGGCGACCAGGTGGCAGTCGCGTCCGCGTTCGCACCGCCAGCGCTGCTCGGAGGTGTCGATGGCGGACCCGCACTGCGGGCAGGCGGCGGGGAAGTCGACGGCCTGTTCCGTCCCCGTGCGCAGGTGGGCGACGGGGGCCTCGATCCGCGGAATGATGTCACCGGCCTTGTAGACCATGACGCGGTCACCGATGCGCAGGTCGCGGCGGGTGATGTCGGCGGGGTTGTGCAGCGTGGCGTAGGTGACGGTGGAGCCGTCGATCTCGACCGGTTCCAGCACGGCACGCGGGGCGATGATGCCGGTGCGTCCGACGTTCCACTCCACGCCGAGCAGGGTGGTGACCTTCTCGACCGCGGGCAGTTTGTAGGCGATGGCCCAGCGCGGCGCCCTCGACCCGGATCCCGCGGTCCGCCGGTCCTCGGCGGCGTCGGCCTTGACCACGATGCCGTCGATGCCGAAGGGCAGCTCCGCGCGCAGTGCGGCGATCTCCGCCACCCTGTCCTGCACCTCCTCGACGGTGGTCACGGTCCGGCCCGGCACCTCGGTGCCCGCCGTCGTGTGCACGCCCAGCCCGGCGACGTACGCCATGAGGCCGCTGTGCGCCGATCCGGTGAGCCGGGCCGCGAGTTCCTCGCCGGCGCCGGGCAGCGGCAGGCAGCCGTAGGCGAAGAACGTCATCTCCAGGCGGTAGGCCCGGTCCTTGGCGCGCAGCGTGCCGGCCGCGGCGTTGCGCGGGTTCGCGAACGGCTCCCCGCCGTGCTCGGCGCGCACCGCGAGCGCCGTCTCGAACTGGGCGGCGGTCATCAGCACTTCGCCGCGCACCTCCACGCTCACCGGCTCGGACAGCTCGCCCGGCAGGCCCACGACCGTTCCGATCGCGTGCGACACGTCCTCACCGGACGTGCCGTCCCCACGGGTGATCAGCTGCGTCAGCCTGCCCTCGCGGTACCGGGCGGCGATGGCCAGCCCGTCCAGCTTCGGCTCCACGCTCCAGGCGGCGACCGGCTGCCCTATCCGGCGCTCCAGGGAGGCGGCCCAGGCGGCGAACTGCTCGGCGGAGAAGACGTTGTCGAGGCTCAGCATCGGCTGTGTGTGCGGCACGTCCCCCACCGCGGCGCCGCCCGCGACCTTGCCCGTCGGGGAGTCGGGCAGCACCTGGCCGGGGTGGTCCGCCTCCCACGCGGCGATCGCCCGCACCAGCCGGTCGTAGGCATGATCGTCGAGGGCGCTGTCCCCTCCCGCGTAGTAGGCCCCGGCGGCCTTCACAGCGGTCTCGACGGCCTGCGCGTACGCGGCGTCGTCGGCAATCACGGCTTCAGTGGTCGTCATGGATCTTATGGTGCCGTGCACCACTGACAATGCGTCTGACCTGCGGAGACAGCGCACGGATCAAGGATCGGGAGCCCGTCGTGGCGACCACTGGGACCGGTGACGGCCACGGACCGCCGCGGACCGCCGGCCGGACACGGACCGCCGCGGACCGGCCGCACACCGCCGAACCGCCGTCGCACCTTCCGTCGCAGCCGCCGCTACAGCTTCACCCCGTCCGTCTCGCGCGAATGACTGCGGCCCCCCGCTCGGACCGGAAGCGGTCGAACTGGGCGATGATGACGATGGTGGCGAGGACGTGTAGTCGCCGTCAGTCCGCCGGTCGCGTCTTCAGCGCCCCCCGCGGTCGAGGGCGGCGACCTCGCGTACCGCCTCGGCGATGGCCGGGTAGTCCTTCTTGAGGATCGCACCGTGGTTGCTGGCGGCCTTCGCGCCGATCCGGATGTTCGGGTTGCGGGCGGTCACCGCACAGAGGCTGGTGCGTACCCGTTCCTGCTCGTCACCGCGGCTTCCGAAGGACGTCCCCGAAGCGACCGCATACCGCACGGGGACGGTGATGCCGTCCAGAACGGGGCCCAGCTCGCGCTCGCGGGAAAGCCTGCCGCCGCGACCGCTACGTCGTCGACGACGAACTCTTCTACCAGGCGACGATCGCCAGCGCCCGAGCCAACGACCATGTCGTCGAAACCGCGCGCCAGGGCGTCGCCGTCCTCGGCGCCCACACCCCCGCGGCCACCCGCCCGGAGAACATCGCCCGCTTCCTCGACTTCATCAGCGAAACCATCACCCGCGCCGCCGAACAGGCCCGCGAAGTCCTGCACGCCGAACCCGGGACAGCCTCGAACGACACCGCCCAACCAAGTCCAGACCGCGGACGGACGGCATCCGACGACGGCCGTGATCGTCCTCACCGATGACCGCTGTACCGATGGCCCCGAGGCCGTGGACCGAACTGCCGTCGGCGGGGCGCCACCGGCGCTCCCGGCACCGCACGCCCTCCCCGCACCGCCGGTCCACCTGGGCGTATCCGCCCCTTCGGCGTGGAAGCACATCCTCCGCCCCTCGAATGGAACGTATGAACCAACGCGGCAGGGGCATCCGGTAGCGCAGGGACGGCGACGCGAGGCGACGCCTGCGAAACGGAGGTGCCGTATGGCCACCGCTGCTGCCGCACCGGCGCACGATGTCGGTCGGGTGGTGACGCTGCCCGGCGTGTACGCGCCGCAGCACGACACCCACCTGCTCGCCGGCGCGCTGCGCCGCGAAAGCGTCGGCGCCGGCACCGACCTGCTCGACATCTGCACGGGCAGCGGGGCACTCGCGCTGTACGCCGCGCGCCTGGGCGCCAATGTCACGGCCGTCGACATCACCCGCCGGGCGGTACTGACGGCCCGCCTCAACGCGCTCCTGGCCAAACAGCGGCTGACCGTGCGCCGGGGTGATCTGACCGGCCCGGTGCGCGGGCGCTCGTACGACGTCGTCATCAGCAACCCCCCGTACGTGCCCGCACCCCTGCCCCACCTGCCCAGCAGGGGTGCCGCCCGCGCGTGGGACGCGGGGCCGGACGGGAGGGCCGTCCTCGACCGCGTCTGCGACGCGGCGCCCGGCCTGCTGCGCGAGGCCGGGGTGATGCTGATGGTGCACTCCGGGCTGTGCGGGGCCGAGCGGACGCTGGAGCGGCTGACGGCCGCGGGGCTGCGCGCCGGCATCGCGGACCGCGCCCATGTTCCGTTCGGGCCGGTGCTGCGCTCACGGCTGACGTGGCTGCGCTCCCGCGGGCTGCTGCCCGAGGACCAGGAGCAGGAAGAACTGGTGGTGATCCGTGCCGAGCGTCCCTGAACGGCCACGCCGGGTCACCATCGACCGCGAAGGACCGGTCCTGGTCGAAGGCCCCGTGGAAGTGACCACCGAGACCGGCGAGGTGGTGCGGTCCGACCGCTTCGTGACCGCCATCTGCACCTGTCGGCGCAGCCGCATGTACCCGTGGTGCGACACCAGCCACCGGCGCCGGGTGAAATCCGGACGTCCCGCCTCGCCCGCCGACGGCACGGAGCCCGCCCGCCCGGACGAAACCTGCGGCGGGCCCGCCCCAGCCGGGTGACCGGCCGGCAAACCGTACCGCGTCCTCGCGGCCGGGACGCGAAGGTCGCGGCCCGCACCGTCGCCGCCACGGACGCTGACGGTTGTGAGAGGCCGCGAACCGTGCGTCGCCCGGGTGAAACCGCGCCGGGTACGCATACCGAGCGCCGACGCGGGGAGGCGTACCGGCGCGGGCGCCACGGGCCGCACACGCTCCGCCGCCGTCACGGCGCGCCGGACGTGCACGGAACGCCACGCACACCGCGCCGCGCCCGCGCCGGTACGCCTCCCCAGCCCGCGCGGTGCGACCTCCGCGTGGAGCACGAGGGCCGCGCGCGTGCGGGCGCGAAGGGCCTCCGCGCGCACCGTCGCCCGGCACGGCGGCCTTGCCCGCCGCCCGCGCCGGTACGCCTCCCGAGCGCCGGTACGGGGGCCTACTCGTACGGGCAAAGTGAGAGGCCGCGGCACACACCGTCGCCGGCACGGCACGACGGACGTGCGCAGAAGGCCGGGCAGCCCGCGCCCGTACGCGCATCTGAAGCTCACCGCGCGAGGCCCGCGTCCGCGGGGGACACGAGGGCCGCGCCGCGGGTCGTGCGGGCCGCGTGACAGGCCCCGGGCCGGGGCGGGCGTGACGTGCCCCGGCCCGGGGCGTGGAGCAGGGTGGGTCAGGCGGCGCCGGCCTCCGCCTCCGCCTCCGCTGCGAGGTGGCGCAGCCGGGCCTCGACGCCGCCGTCGACGACGCGGGTGTCGAAGGCCGGCTGGGGCGAGGTCGCGGGCCCGCGGACGTTCCAGCCGTCGGCCAGCCGGAACACACTGCCGTGCCAGGGGCACGTCACGCAGCCGTCCGCGATCTCGCCCTCCGACAGGGGCCCCGCCATGTGACTGCACCGGTCGGCGAGCACGTGCACGGTGTTCTCCGTCTCGCGGACCACCATCACCGGCACCTCGCCGACGCGGCGCCGTACCGCTCGGCCGACCGGGAACTCGGACACGTCGCCGATCCGGTGCCAGCCCGGTTCCACGAGGTGCGGAACCTGTTCGGCGTGGTTGGCGCCCGAGGCCTGGCGGTAGGCGAGATGGCCGCCCAGGGCGCCGCCCGCGCCCACCACCGACAGGCCCGCCAGGCCGAGCGACTTGCCCAGCGCCTCCCGGCCCCGCAGCCTCGCGGTGTAGGACCCGGCGTACAGCGAGACGCCCGCGATGTTCGCCACCGCGTGGACCAGCCCCACGCGCTGCTGCTCCCGGGGAAGCTCGGCCCAGTCGGTCCAGCCCGCCACCGCCGCCGGTCCCGCGGCCGCCAGCCCCACGCCGATCAGGGTCCGTGCGCCCCTGCGCCGCCCCGGCATCAGGTCCAGCACCGCCGCGGACAGCCAGGTGCCGACCGGTACCTGCACCATCAGCGGATGCAGCGGGTGGCCGAGCCAGCGCCCGTGCAGCACGTCGCGCACCGGCCCCATCGGGACGGCCCGCACCGCGGACCGCATCCTGATGATCAGCCCGTCGGGTCCGGGCCAGCGCTCCAGGCGGTCCACCGCCCTGAGTACACGGCCGGGACCCGCCGAGGAGGGCAGGATCCGGCGTGCCACCAGGCTCACACGTTCACGTTTGCGTTCGCGCTTCTTCGATCGGTTCATAGGAACGGGGTAGCCAGGACGGCGCGCGGAAAACGGACAGGCCCGTGGAGTCCGGTCGGACGTGGCGGGGCCGGCCGGCACCCCGCGCGTCCCCCACGGCGAGTCAACCGTGACGTTTTCGCCGCCCGGCCAGGTATCCCCGGCCACGTGCCATGGCGCATACTGAGCAGTGATGACAAAGTCAGCTGGACCCAAGCGCTGTCTGCCCACCAGCCCCTTCAAACCCCCGGTCGTGCCCCCTCAGAAGCACTTCGCCGTCGGCAACCGGGTCTCCCACGACGTGTACGGCCTCGGCCGCGTCACCGGCATCGAGGAAGGAATCGCGGTGCTGGTCGACTTCGGCTCGAAGCAGGCCCGCATCACGAGTCCGTACTCCAAGATGACCAAGCTCTGAGAACCCGGTGGCCGTTCGGCACGCGGCAGGTGGTCACCCTCCTGCCCGTGCGAGAACCACCACTTCGACATCCCCCGGCAAAGGACCGCCTCTCATCGACCTGACCTCGCCGTTCTCCGCTGTGGAATCGGCGCCCCACTACACGACGACCGGATCGCCGCCTCCCGCCAGGAACCCTTTCCGGGCCCCGGACTTCCCGGAGGCGGAATCCGAGTTCCCCGCGGACGCGGAGAGTTCGGATCCGGATCCCGGCACCACGCACCATCGATCGCGCGAGCCCTTCGCCGGGCCGTCCCGAGGACGGCGATCCGGGTGACCGAGCCCCGGGACTCCGCCCTCCAGGTGACCGATGTCCCCGAGGCGCGGCGGTACGAAGCCCGCTGTGGCGACGAGCCGGCGGGCATCGCGGAGTACATCCGTACCGAGGAGCTGATCGCCTTCGTGCACACGGAGGTGTACCCGGCCTACGAGGGCCGGGGCGTAGGCAGCGCGCTGGTACGGGCCTCCCTGGACCGCGCGCGGAAGGACGGGACCGCCGTACTGGCCGTGTGCCCCTTCTACACGGCGTGGATCGCTCGGCACCCCGAGTACCAGGACCTCCTCTATACCAAGCAGAGCCGGGTCACCGACTGAGCCCGGTGCCACCGGCCGCCCGGGCCGGGCGGCCCCGTCCGGCCCGGCGGCTTCATCCGGCGGGCCCCGGAGCGAAGACCGGGGCTCCGCGCGGGTGGACGAAGCTGGCCGCGAGATCGGGCAGCGAGTGCGTCACCGAGTGGGCGAAGAGGCGGTTGACCCCCAGCCGGAAGCGCGAGACGGGGAGATCGGCCCAGCCTCCGTCCCAGGTGAGGTGCGCGGACACCGGCCCCTCCTCGATCGCCACCTGTTCCGGCACCGTGCCGACCAGCGGCGGGAGTTTGCGTTCGGCGCGCCCGGCCCTGCCCAGACTGATCACCAGGAGCCGCGCGGCGCCCTCCAGGTCGGAGAAGCTGCCGCAGCCCTGGCGCGCTGTGCTGCCGGAGACGTACTCGAGTACGTAGACGCCCCGGCGCCGCGCCAGGTGGAAGGCGACCTCCATGTCGCCGAGGCACAGGACGTCACCCGGCCGCCGGCCGAATTCCGCCATCCGGAACTGCGCGGCCCACGACACCACATCGAGGCCGCCGATCTTCCCGCTGTCTTCAGTCATGGCGCACTCCGGTCGAGGCAGGGGCCGCCACTGTACGGAGGAGTCGGGGGGTACGGCGAGTCCCGGCCGCCCTCGTACCACCCGTCGGACGTCCGTCCGGCCACACCTATGTGACCTTCGGTGTTGGCGGGAACCGATTCGTCGACGGTGGCGTCACTGATCATGCCGTCACGAAAGGGTGGCGGATGAACCGATGTGGGGGGACAAAACATGAATCGTGCGCGTGTCATCAGAGCGTGCTCGGCGGTGGCCGCCGTGGTCGCGCTGATGTCGGTCACCGGCTGCCGTGAGGACGACTACGTCGTTCCGGACGCCTCGCAGTCCGCGGGGGCGGACACGGGCGCCTCGCCGACGGCGTCGGCGGACGGCGGCAACGACACGAACGGGAAGCGGTCCCTGGTCGACGCCCCCGTGGCGGGCGGGCTGGAGAAGCTGACCGGGGAGGACGCGCTCCTTGACGTCCCGGTCGACCCGGGCGAGATGCGCGACGGCATGACACTCGTCGCGGGCCACTACCGGGCACCGGGCGACACGGGGGTCCCGGTGCTGTTCGAGGGCGTCGACAACGTGCCCGAGGACACCAACGAGCGCCGGGAGCACCTGTTCAGGGGCATGCTCGAGCACATCGAATGGGACCCGGAGCTGGGTCAGCCGACGGCGGAGCCGGTCGACGCGGGACCGCTGGGCGGCTCGGTGGAGTGCCTGCTGGCCTCGCTCAGCGAGGACGGCAACGTCATCTGCGGCTGGGCGGACGAGGGGACCGCTGCCGTGGCCCTGTTCGACAGCAGCACCATCGACGAGGCGGGCAAGCTGTTCGTCGAGATGCGCGCGGACCTGGAGAAGTGAGCCGGGCGACACGCGACGGGCGCCGGATGCCGTCGACTGCGGTGCGCCGCGCGCAGGGCGCCGCGAACTGACGGCCCGGCCGCATCGACGGCCGCGGCCGCGAAGGGGGAGGG
>NZ_JAAAXQ010000024.1 GCF_009916105.1 Streptomyces sp. GC420
CCGCACCCCCATGCCCTCGCCGATCCCCCGCGTCAGCGTCGTCTTCCCCGCGCCCAGCTCACCGCTGAGCAGCACCAGGTCCCCGGGCCTCAGCAGCTTCGCGAGCCCGCGGCCCAGCTCCCGCATCTGCTCGGCGGACGTGACGGAGAACCGGGCGAAGGCGTCCGGAGGGCCCGCCTGCGGGCCGGGACGGGCCGCGTGCGCCGCGTCGGGGTCGGCCGCTTCCGTGTCAGGGCGTACTGCTTCCATCAGTCTCCTAGCTGGGGGACCACCGGGTTCAGCCGGTGGGGGAATCGCTTCCCTGGCCCGTGGCATTTTCCCCGCGTCCTGTAAGGGATCGGTTCGGGCTGGACCGCGACCCCCGGGTTGGAAGCCCCCCTCCCTGGGGTGGGGGAGCGGAGTCACAGGCGTCAAGGCTAGTCGCCGCGGGGACCGCCCCGGCCCGCGTCAGCAGGTCCGCCAGCCGGTCGGTCACGGCGTCGGGATGCTCCAGCATCACCAGATGCCCGGCGTCCGGCACGATGACCAGCTCGGCCCCCGGCAGCAGATCGGCGATCGCCTCGCTGTGCTCGCTCGGGGTCACCAGATCCTTGTCACCCGCGAGGACGAGTACCGGAAGCCCGTCGAGGACCGCCAGTGCCTCCGTCTTGTCGTGTTCCTGGAACGCCGGGTAGAACTCGGCGACCACATCGATCGGGGTCCCCTCGATCATCCGCTCGGCGAAGCGGGCCACGATGGGGTCGACGTCCCTGGACCCGAACGAGTACCGCTTGACCAGCCCCGCGAAGAGGTCCGCGGTCGCCCGCCTGCCACGCTCCACCAGCTCCACCTGGCTGCCGAGCGCCCTGAGCACACCAGGCAGGACCCGCCGTACGGCGTTCACCCCGGCCACCGGCAGTCCGTAGTTGACCTCACCGAGCCGCCCGGCGCTCGTCCCCACCAGAGCGACCCCGACCACCCGTTCGGCGATCAGCTCCGGGTAGTGGGCCGCCAGCGCCATCACCGTCATGCCGCCCATGGAGTGCCCGACCAGCACCAGCGGACCCTCGGGCGCCGCCGCCCGTATGACGGCCATCAGGTCCCGGCCGAGCTGATCGATGGTCACCGGCACACCGCCGCGCGCCGACCGGCCGTGACTGCGCTGGTCCCAGTGCACGGTCCGCACCACGCCGCGCAGCGCGGCCCGCTGGAAGTGCCAGGAATCCTGGTTGAGGCAGTACCCGTGGCAGAAGACCACCGTCACCGGGGCGGGCGCCCTGCGCCCGAAGAGCCGCCGCTTGCGCGGAGCCGTGGCGCTGTCCGGGTCCAACTCGTCCATCTCGTAGTACAGCTCGGTGCCGTCGTCGGCGAGTGCCGTGCCCGGTGTGCCCCGCAGCGAGCCGAACGGGCCCGCGGCGTCCAGCGCGAGCCTCGCCCTGCGGCGCATGCCGCGGCCCACGGTCAGGCGCTCCAGCGCGACCCCGGCGGCGGCACCGGCCGCGATCACACCGATCGCGGCGCCGGCGATGCCCGCCTTCCGCCACCCCTCCGCGGCGCCGGACACGCTCGCCGCGGCGGCCGTGGTCGCCACGCCGGCGGCACCCGCCACCGCGCCGACGGCCGACACCGCGCTCTCCGCGCTGCTCTCGCTCACCGTGCGGTCTCGCTTCCTACTCGTCCTCGCCCAGGTGGACGCGCGGAACACGGACTCCGATGCGCGTGACGATCTCGTACGCGATGGTGTCCGCGGCCCGCGCCCAGTCCTCCGCCGTCGGTTCGCCCCGGTCGCCCGGCCCGAACAGCACGGCTTCGTCCCCCGCAGCGAGACTGTCCCCGCCCAGGTCCACCACGAACTGGTCCATGGCCACCCGGCCGGCGACGGTACGCCACCTGCCGCCGACCAGGACCGGTCCGCGCCCCGACGCGTGCCGGGGAACACCGTCTGCATACCCCACCGGCACGAGCCCCAGAGTGGTCTGCCCCTCGGTGACGTAGTGATGTCCGTAACTGACACCGTGTCCGCCCGGCACCCGCTTCACCAGGGCGAGGCGTGCCTTCAGCGTCATGACCGGCCGCAGGCCGAAGTCCTCCGGCGTACCGAGTTCCGGGCTGGGCGAGATCCCGTACATGGCGATGCCCGTGCGCACCATGTCGAAGTGCGACTCCGGGACGGTCAGGGCCGCCGGTGAGTTCGCGTGGTGGCGCACCTCCGGGTCCAGGCCCTCCTTCTCCGCGTACGCCAGCATGTCCCGGAAGACGGACAACTGAGCCTGGATCGAGGGGTGTCCGGGCTCGTCCGCGCACGCGAAGTGGCCCCAGACGCCGGTGACCCGCAGGGCGCCCTCCGCCTCTGCCTTCCGCGCGGCCCGCACCAGTTCGATCCAGTCCGCGGGCTGGCAGCCGTTGCGACCGAGTCCGGTGTCGCCCTTGAGGTGCACGCGTGCCGGGCGGCCGGCGTCCCGCGCGGCCGAGACAACCTCTTCCAGGGCCCACTGGGCGCTGACCGACACGTCGATGTCCGCATCGAGGGCCTCGCGCCAGGGGGCGCCGGGTGTCCACAGCCAGCACATCAGGCGCCCGTCGAAGCCTGCCGCGCGCAGCGCGAGAGCCTCACCCGGGGTGGCCGTGCCGAGCCAGGTCGCGCCGGCCCGCAGGGCCGCCCGTGCGCACGGCACCGCACCGTGCCCGTAGGCGTCGGACTTCACCACGGCCATCACCTCGGCCCGCGGTGCCCGCGCCCGCACCGCGCGGACATTGGCCCGCAGTGCGGCCAGATCGATCTCCGCGCGGGCTCTGAAGGGTGTCTCACTCATCGGGCCCAGTGTCGCAGAGGGGCCCCGGCCCACCGGGCCCGCGCCCACGGTGACCTCGGTCTCCCTCAACGGCCCCGCCCGGTCGCCCCCGGCGGGGGCCGGACCCGTGCGCCCAGCACCCCGTCCGCGCCGGCCGCTCCCCGTGAAGCCCCGCCCGCGCCCGGCCGACGGCCGGCGCCGGGTCACGCCAGGAATCCGGACCCCGCCGCCCCCGACGGACACCAGCCGCCGCGGCGTGCACCCGCGGCGGCCGGTTGGGGCGGGCGGGAGCCGGCCCCGATCCGAGGGCCGGTGCGGCGGGACGCCCGCTCGATCGGGGGCCGGGCGGAGGGACCGGACCGGGTCACCCGCCCAGCACGTCCCGCCACGCCTCACCCAGCGCCGCAGCGACATCGTGCGCCGCCAACGGGACCCCCTCGCGCGCCACGAACCTGCGGGCCGCCAGGCCGTGCAGATACGCCGCGACGGACCCCGCGTCGCGGGCGCCGAGGCCCGCCGCGAGGAGCGAACCGGCGAGACCGGACAGCACGTCGCCGCTGCCCGCGGTGGCCAGCCAGGGCGTGCCGGTCGGGTTCACCCGGACCGGGACCTCCGGGTCGGCGGAGGCCACCAGCGTCGTGGACCCCTTCAACAGGACCGTCGCGCCGTACTCCTCCGCCAGCCGCCGCACCGCGTCCAGCCGCCCCGCCTCGACGTCCTCCCGCTCGACGCCGAGCAGCGCCGCCGCCTCCCCGGCGTGCGGGGTGAGCAGCGTGGGGGCCCGCCGGGCCCGGACCCGCTCGCGGTCGAGCAGCCGCAGCCCGTCCGCGTCGACCAGCACCGGCACCTCGCTCTCCAGCACGTCGTCGAGTGCCTGCCGTACCTCCTGGCCGTCACCGATGCCGGGTCCGACCGCCCAGGACTGCACCCGGCCGGCCTTCGAGGGCGGCCCGGCGTGCACCAGCGTCTCCGGGAACCCGGCGATCACCGCGTCCCTGCCGGGCCCGACGTACCGCACGGCGCCGGCGCCGCCCCGCAGCGCGCCCGCGACCGCCAGCACGGCCGCGCCCGGGTAGCGGGCGGACCCGGCGACGATGCCGACGACACCGCGCCGGTACTTGTCGCTCTCGGCGCCGGGGCGCGGCAGCAGCGCGGCCACGTCGGCGTGCTGGAGCGCCTCAAGGTCCGGCGTCGCGGGCAGGTACGCGCCGAGGCCGATGTCCACCAGGCGCACCGCCCCCGCCGACCCGGCCGCCGGGTCGACCAGCAACCCCGGTTTGTACGTACCGAAGGTGACCGTGACGTCGGCCCGCACGGCCTCACCGAGGACGGCCCCGGAGTCGGCCTCCACGCCGCTCGGCAGGTCCACCGCGACGACGACGGCGCGCGCGTCCCTGGCGGCGCGGGCCCAGGGCACCGCCGCCTCGCGCAGCCCGCCCTTGCCGCCGATGCCGGTGATGCCGTCCATCACCAGGTCGGCGGCGGCGATGTCCCTCCCGGGGTCGGCCGACACCCGTCCGCCGGCGGCCCGGAGCGCCGCGAGGCCCCCGGCGTGAACCCGCTCCGGCGAGAGGAGCACCGCGCGCACCCCGGCGCCGCGCCCGGCCAGCCGGGCCCCGGCGTAGAGCGTGTCGCCGCCGTTGTCGCCGCTCCCGACGAGCAGCACCACCCGCGAGCCGTACACCCGGCCCAGCAGTCCGGCGCAGGCCGCCGCGAGCCCGGCGGCCGCTCTCCGCATCAGCGCACCCTCGGGCAGCCTCGCCATCAGGGCCCGCTCGGCGGCCCTCACCTTCTCCACGCCATATGCAACACGCATGCCCCCGAGTCTTCCGCACAACCGCGGCCACCACACGGGTTCAGCGGCCGGACCGCGAGCGGGCCGACCGCGGACGGCCCGACCTCGGACGGGTCCTGGCGCGGCGCGGGCGCGTGGCGCGCATGGCGTGGCTCATGGCGCACGACGCATGGCGTGGCCCATGGCGCAGGGCGCGTGCCGGCGACGCGCTCAGCCCTCCGCGACGACCACCGCCGAGGCGACGCCCGCGTCATGGCTGAGCGACACATGCCAGGACCGCACGCCCAGTTGCTCGGCGCGGGCGGCCACGGTGCCGGTCACCCGCAGCCGCGGCTGCCCGCTGTCCTCGACGTACACCTCGGCGTCCGTCCAGTGCAGCCCCGCGGGCGCGCCCAGCGCCTTGGCGAGGGCTTCCTTGGCGGCGAACCGGGCCGCCAGCGAGGCCACTCCGCGCCGCTCGCCGTTCTTCAGGAACAACTCGCTCTCGTTGAACAGGCGCTCCGCCAGTGTCGGCGTGCGCTCCAGGGCCGCCTCGAAGCGGTCGATCTCGGCGACGTCGATCCCCACCCCAATGATCACCGTGTCACTCCACCGTCACGGACTTGGCGAGGTTCCTCGGCTGGTCGACCTCGTTGCCGCGGGCGGTGGCCAGTTCGCAGGCGAAGACCTGCAGCGGCACCGTCGAGACCAGGGGCTGGAGCAGCGTCGGGGTGGCCGGGATGCGGATCAGGTGGTCGGCGTAGGGCACGACGGCCTCGTCGCCCTCCTCCGCGATGACGATGGTCCTGGCGCCCCGGGCCCGGATCTCCTGGATATTGGAGACGATCTTGTCGTGCAGCACCGACCGTCCGCGCGGCGACGGCGCGATCACCACCACCGGCAGGTCCTCCTCGATCAGCGCGATCGGCCCGTGCTTCAGTTCGCCCGCCGCGAAGCCCTCGGCGTGCATGTAGGCCAGTTCCTTCAGCTTGAGCGCGCCCTCAAGCGCCACCGGGTAGCCCACGTGCCGCCCCAGGAACAGCACCGTGTCCTTGCCGGCCAGCGAGCGGGCCAGTTCGCGCACCGGCTCCATGGTCTCCAGGACCCGGTCCACCTCGCCGCCGATGTGCGCGAGTTCCCGGACCACCGCCCCGATCTCGTCGCCCCACTTCGTGCCGCGCACCTGGCCCAGGTACAGCGCCACCAGGTAGCAGGCGACGAGCTGGGTCAGGAACGCCTTCGTCGAGGCGACGGCGACCTCCGGCCCGGCGTGCGTGTACAGCACGGCGTCGCACTCGCGCGGGATCGTCGACCCGTTGGTGTTGCAGATCGCCAGCACCTTGGCGCCCTGCTCCCGCGCGTGGCGCACCGCCATCAGCGTGTCCATGGTCTCGCCGGACTGCGAGATCGCGATCACCAGGGTGCGCTGGTCCAGGATCGGGTCGCGGTAACGGAACTCGCTGGCCAGCTCCACCTCGCACGGGATGCGCGTCCAGTGCTCGATGGCGTACTTCGCGATCAGCCCGGAGTGGAAGGCGGTGCCGCAGGCCACGATGACGACCTTGGTGACCTCGCGCAGCATCGAGTCCGGGATGCGGACCTCGTCCAGGGTCAGTGAGCCCGACGCGTCGATGCGGCCCAGGAGGGTGTCGGCGACCGCCTTGGGCTGCTCGGCGATCTCCTTGAGCATGAAGTAGTCGTAGCCCCCCTTCTCGGCAGCGGAGGCGTCCCAGTCCACGTAGTACGACCGGACCTCGGCGGGCGCGCCCTCGAAGTCGGTCACGGTCACCGAGTCCCGGCGCAGTTCGACGACCTGGTCCTGGCCCAGCTCGATCGCCGACCGGGTGTGGGCGATGAACGCGGCCACGTCCGAGGCGAGAAAGGCCTCACCCTCGCCGACGCCCACCACGAGCGGCGAGTTGCGGCGCGCCCCGACCACCACGTCCGGCTCGTCGGCGTGCACCGCGACCAGAGTGAACGCCCCGTCGAGCTGCCGGCACACCTGCCGCATGGCCTCGGCCAGGTCCGCGGTCGAGGAGTAGGACTCGGCCAGCAGGTGCGCCACCACCTCGGTGTCCGTGTCGGAGGCCAGCTCGTGGCCCCGTTCCGCCAGATCCGCGCGCAGCACCGCGAAGTTCTCGATGATCCCGTTGTGCACGACGGCGACCCGGCCCGCGTTGTCCAGGTGCGGATGGGCGTTGGCGTCGTTCGGCGCGCCGTGCGTGGCCCAGCGGGTGTGCCCGACACCGGCGGAGCCCGTCGGCAGCGGCAGTTCCTGCAGTGCCTTCTCCAGGTTGGCGAGCTTGCCGGCCTTCTTCGCCGTGGCGAGCCCGCCGTCCGCCAGCACGGCGACGCCCGCGGAGTCGTACCCCCGGTACTCCAGCCGCTTCAGACCCGCGACGACCACATCAAGCGCCGACTGCCCGCCGACGTATCCCACGATTCCGCACATGCCCGCAGCCTACGAGGTGACGGAGCCCACCCCCCGCAATGGGCCGGGAACACCGACAATGGCAGGTGTGATCACTTCGCCGCCACGAAGCAGCGCACACGGGAGCCCGCACGGGAACGCGCAAGAGAACGCGTCCGGCAGCGGACAGCGCGGCCCGCGCGCCGGCGCCTCCCGCCGGCCCGAGGCCACCCCGTACGTCGACCTCTCCCGCACGGAGTGGAGCGCGCTGCGCGACAAGACGCCGCTGCCGCTGACCGCCGAGGAGGTGGAGCGGCTGCGCGGCCTGGGCGACGTGATCGACCTCGACGAGGTGCGCGACGTGTATCTCCCGCTGTCCCGGCTGCTCAACCTCTATGTGGCGGCGACCGGACAGCTCCGCGGCGCGCTGAACACCTTCCTCGGCGAGACCGGCGAGAAGGGCGCCCAGAGCGGCACCCCGTTCGTCATAGGGGTCGCGGGCAGTGTGGCGGTCGGCAAGTCCACGGTGGCCCGGCTCCTCCAGGCGCTGCTGGCCCGCTGGCCAGAGCACCCGCGCGTGGAGCTGGTGACCACGGACGGGTTCCTGCTGCCGATGAAGGAGCTGCGGGCGCGCGGGCTGACCTCCCGCAAGGGATTCCCCGAGTCGTACGACAGAAGGGCGCTGACCCGTTTCGTCGCGGACATCAAGGCCGGCAAGGACGAGGTCACGGCCCCCGTCTACTCCCACCTCATCTACGACATCGTCCCGGACGAGAAGCTCGTCGTACGCCGCCCGGACATCCTGATCGTCGAGGGCCTGAACGTCCTCCAGCCGGCCCTGCCCGGCAAGGACGGCCGCACCCGGGTCGGTCTCGCCGACTACTTCGACTTCAGCGTGTACGTCGACGCCCGCCCCGAGGACATCGAGCACTGGTACCTCAACCGTTTCCGCAAGCTGCGCGAGACCGCCTTCCAGAACCCGGCCTCCTTCTTCCGCAAGTACACCCAGGTCTCAGAGGAGGAGGCGCTGGACTACGCGCGGATGATGTGGCGGACCATCAACAAGCCGAACCTGCTGGAGAACGTGGCACCGACCCGGGGCCGGGCGGCGCTCGTCGTCCGCAAGGGCCCCGACCACAAGGTGCAGCGGCTGAGCCTGCGCAAGCTGTGACGGCTACTCTCCCGGCATGCTGCATCTGAGACTCATCACGCCCTCCGACCGCACCGCCGAGGTCGTGCGGCTCATCGAGGCGACGGTCGGCACGGCGCACGTCGCCGTGTTCGAGGGCGCGGCACGCAACCCCCGCGGGGACGTGGTGATGTGCGACGTGGCCCGCGAGGCCGGGGACGAACTCCTGTCGGGTCTCACGGCGATGGGGATAGACGAGAGCGGTTCGATCGCGGCCGAGCACATCGACCTCTCGCTGTCCAAGCGTGCCGAGCAGGCGGAGAAGGATGCGCCTGGCGAGGGCGCCGACGCCGTGCTGTGGGAGCACCTCGCCGAGTCGACCCACGAGGAGTCGACGCTCTCCGTCACCTACCTGGCGTTCCTGACGCTCGCCACGATGATCGCCGCCTGCGGTGTGGTGCTGGACTCCGCGATCCTGATCGTGGGCGCCATGGCGGTCGGCCCCGAGTTCGGGCCGCTGGCCGGCATCTGCACGGCGACGGTGCAGCGCGCCCCGCGGCTGGCCTGGCGCTCGGCGGTGGCGCTGATCGTCGGTTTCGCCGTCGCCATGCTCGTGACCGCCGGTTTCAGCTTCGTGATGGACGCGGCGGGCCAGTTCTCGTTCTCGATGCTGGAGGACGGGCGCCCGCAGACCGACTTCATCTGGAACCCGGACCCGTTCTCGTTCATCGTGGCGCTGCTCGCGGGCGCGGCCGGCACGCTGTCGCTGACCTCGTCGAAGTCTGGCGCCCTGGTGGGTGTCGCGATCTCCGTGACCACGGTCCCCGCAGCCGCCAACGCCGCGGTCGCCCTGAGCTACAGCGAGTACAAGCAGGCGTGGGGTTCCACGGAGCAGCTGCTGCTCAACCTGGTCGGCATCATCGTGGCGGGTGTGGCCACGCTGCTCGCCCAGAAGGTGTTCTGGGCGAGTCAGCGCAGGCGCCTCGCGTCGCGGCGCGCGCCGCGGCAGGCACCGCCGGCGGCGGCGTCCTAGGGCGTGTTTCGAACGCAGCGTCGTCCGCCCGCAGGGCGGGGCTGGGGGCGTCCGGTGCGTGCGATCGCAAGGCGGAGGGTGGAGAGCGCAGCGGGCTGCGCCGACGACCGACAACGCCGCGTGGGGGTGCCTCCCGCGCCCGGAGGGCTGCGGGGGAGTGCCGTAGCCGGCGTCGTGCGCCCGCCGGGGATTACGGGACAGCCCTTTAGCCCAGCGCGGACTTCACGGCGTCCGCCAGCCGCCCGGCCACCGACCTGGCCTGGTCGGTGTCGGCGGCCTCGACCATGACCCGCACCAGCGGCTCGGTGCCGGAGGAGCGCAGCAGTACCCGGCCGGTGGAGCCGAGCTCGCGCTCCGCCTCCGCCACCGCGGCGGCCAGCTCGGGCGAGGTGGAGACCCGGGACTTGTCCACGTCGGGGACATTGATGAGCACCTGCGGCAGCCGCTCCATGACCCCGGCCAGGTCGGCGAGCGTGCGGCCGGTGGCGGCGACCCTGGCCGCCAGCATCAGCCCGGTCAGGGTGCCGTCCCCGGTCGTCGCGTGGTCGAGGATGATGACGTGCCCCGACTGCTCGCCGCCGAGCGCGTACCCGTGCTCCTTCATCGCCTCCAGGACGTACCGGTCGCCGACCGCCGTCTGGACCAGCTGGATGCCCTCGCGCTCCATGGCGAGCTTGAAGCCCAGGTTGGACATGACCGTGGCGACCACGGTGTCGGAGCGGAGGTGCCCGGCCTCCCGCAGCGCAAGGGCCAGCACCGCGAGGATCTGGTCGCCGTCGACCTCGTTGCCCTCGGCGTCCACGGCGAGGCAGCGGTCGGCGTCGCCGTCGTGCGCGATGCCGAGGTGCGCGCCGTGCTCGACGACGGCGGCCTTCAGCGGGCCGAGGTGGGTCGATCCGCAGCCGTCGTTGATGTTGAGCCCGTCCGGCTCCGCGCCGATGGTGACGACCTCGGCGCCGGCCCGGGCGAAGGCCTCGGGCGAGACCCGGGCGGCCGCGCCGTGCGCCTCGTCGAGAACGATCCGCAGACCGTCGAGCCGGTTGGGGAGTACGCCGACGAGGTGCGCGATGTAGCGGTCGACACCCTCGTCGTAGTCACGCACCCGGCCCACGCCCGCGCCGGTGGGCCGCTCCCATGGCTCGCCGCGCCGGTGCTCCTGGTACACGGCCTCGATCCGGTCCTCCAGCTCGTCGGCGAGCTTGTGCCCCCCGCGTGCGAAGAACTTGACGCCGTTGTCCGGCATGGCGTTGTGGCTCGCGGAGAGCATCACGCCCAGATCGGCTCCGAGTGCCCCGGTGAGGTGGGCGACGGCGGGGGTCGGCAGCACACCGACGCGCAGGACGTCCACGCCCGCGCTGGCGAGGCCTGCCACGACGGCGGCCTCGAGGAACTCTCCGGACGCCCGCGGGTCGCGGCCCACGACCGCCGTGGGCCGGTGGCCCTCGAAGGTGCCGGCCTCGGCGAGCACATGCGCCGCGGCGACCGAGAGACCGAGCACGAGCTCCGCCGTCAGATCCGCGTTGGCGACACCGCGCACCCCGTCCGTACCGAAGAGTCGTCCCACTGGTGTCCTCCGAAATTGCTCAGGTGCGTCGCCGGGTCCACTGGTCCCGTGTGCGCGAGCGGTTCGTATCAAAGACTCGTACCGAGAATTCGTTTGTCGTATCAGGACAGGTATACGCCCTGGGTCTGTCCCGATCCTGTGACGGGTCGGCGGAACCCGGCCGGGCAACGGGCGAGGCGCCCGGCCCGCCGGCAGGGGCCGGGCGGCCGCGATAGACGAACGCCCCGGCGGCACAGAAGTGCCGCCGGGGCGTTTCGTGCGGTACAGCGGGCGTGATTAGCGCTTGCTGTACTGCGGGGCCTTGCGGGCCTTCTTGAGACCGGCCTTCTTCCGCTCGACCGCGCGGTCGTCACGGGAGAGGAAGCCGGCCTTCTTGAGCGGGCCGCGGTTGTTGTCGACGTCGGCCTCGTTCAGCGCGCGGGCGATGCCCAGGCGCAGGGCGCCGGCCTGACCGGAGACGCCGCCGCCGGAGATGCGGGCGACAACGTCGTAGCGGTTGTCGAGCTCGAGCACCTTGAAGGGCTCGTTGACTTCCTGCTGGTGCACCTTGTTGGGGAAGTAGTCCTCGAGGGTGCGACCGTTGATCTTCCACTTGCCGGTGCCCGGGATGATCCGGACGCGGGCGATGGCGTTCTTGCGGCGGCCCAGGCCGGCGGCCGGCTGCGGCTCGCCGAAGCGGGAGGCCAGGGACTCCGAGGTGTACTCGCCCTCGGGGGTCTCGGACTCGGTGGTGTACTCCTCGATGTCCAGCTCTTCGAGGGGGGTCTCGGCGGTGGTCTCGGCCACGATGCTCCTCAGATTCTCTCTGTCGTCTTAGGGGGTGGCCGGACTTACTGCGCGACCTGGGTGATCTCGAACGGCACCGGCTGCTGGGCAGCGTGCGGGTGCTGGTCGCCCGAGTAGACCTTCAGCTTGGAGAGCATCTGACGGCCCAGGGTGTTCTTGGGAAGCATGCCCTTGACGGCCTTCTCGATGGCCTTCTCGGGGTTCTTCTCGAGGAGCTCGTCGTAGCGGATGGAACGCAGACCACCCGGGTAGCCGGAGTGGCGGTAGGCCATCTTCTGGGTCCGCTTGTTGCCGGACAGGTGCACCTTGTCGGCGTTGATGATGATGACGAAGTCACCGGTGTCAACGTGCGGCGCGTAGATCGGCTTGTGCTTGCCGCGCAGGATGGATGCAGCAGTGGAGGCCAGACGGCCCAGGACGACGTCCTGAGCGTCAATGACGTGCCACTGGCGCGTCACATCGCCGGGCTTGGGGCTGTACGTACGCACGGTTCGTAGCCTTCGCTTCTTCAGTGAATGGTCCTGACAAGGCCACCACGGACGATCACGACAGCCCTGACCGCACGTCGGTGACGCAAACCGAGTGCTGGTCGCTGGTCATCGGCCCGGTGGACCGGTGTAAGGGCCCCTCACGTGAGAATGAGCAAGCCAATACACATAACGAACTCGCAGAATACCCGCGCTGGCCCGTACGGGTCAAAACGGGGCCGTCGGAGGTCCGGCCGGCGTCGGTGTCGGTTCCGTCGCGGCGGGTCCGGCGAGCTTCGAGCGTGCTCGTTCCCATCCACCGTACCCCGTCGCCCGGCTCGCGCCCGCCACGCGCCGCCGGGCGCGTGACCGTCGGGACCCGGGCACACACGCAGCGTGCCCGCCCGGCGGGGGCTCGGCCGCGCCGGACGCGCCGACGGGCCGGCGCCGCCCGGGAAAGAGGCCCGGCCCCACGGAGGAGGACCCGGCGCAGCGCACTCTCAGTAAGATGCGCCCCATGAGTTTCGGGCAGGGGGGACCCTCATGGGGCCCCGGGGGTGGTCAGGGACCGCAGGGTCCGTTCGATTCCTACGGGTCGTCGGGAGCACGGGATTCCTCGACGCCGGACTGGGCGGCGCTCGCGGACGCCTCCGCCAGACGCAACCGCCGACGCAAGCTGCTGATGGTCGGCGGCTGCGTCGCCGCGACCGTGGCCGTCGGCACGCTCGTCGCGACCGCCGTGGTCCGCTCCAACGACAAGGACGGCGACCGCACCAGCAACGCGGCCTCCGAACTGCCCGGCCCGGAGGACCTGCCGAGCGGCTCCGCCGAACCGGAGCCGTCCTTCTCCTCCGTCTCACCGCCCCCGCCGCCGGACCCCGAGGACTTCATATCCAGCGCCGACAAGGACAAGGCCCCGCTCACCCCCGGGAGCCTGTACCCCGGCAACAAGCTGACCATGGGTGACCGCGTCTACAAGAAGGGCACGATCACCCGCGCGACCAACTGCGCCAGCGCCACCCAGGGCGGCCTCGGTGCCCTGTTCACCAAGAACGGCTGCACGCAGGTGATACGCGCCACCTACACCAAGGACGGCGTCGCGGTCACCGTCGGTGTGGCCGTCTTCGACACCGCGGCCAAGGCCTCCACGACCAAGGCGCAGTGGGACGACGGCAACATAGCCTCGCTTCCCGGCTCCGGCGTGAAGACGTTCTGCCGCACCACCGTCTGCCGCAAGACGGGCAACTCGTACGGCCGGTACGCGTACTTCACCATTGCCGGGTTCACCAACGGCAAGGACGTCGCCAAGGCGGACAAGAAGGTCTTCCAGGCGGGCGACGACCTCGCCGAGTTCACCTTCCGGCAGATACACCGCCGCGGCGAGGCGCAGGCCTCAGCAGCAGCCGCCGGCGGGCAGTGACCGCCTGTTGCGCGCCTCCCGGTTGCGGGCGGCGAGCAACTCGTCGGCGGGATAGCCCACTTCCTCCAGGGTCAGGCCGTGCGGCCGTACGACGTGCACGGCCGAGTCCCTGACCCCGGCCGCCAGCACCTTCGCGGGCCAGTCCACCGGGCGGTGGCCGTCGCCGACGAAGAGCAGCGCGCCCACCAGCGAACGCACCATGTTGTGGCAGAAGGCGTCGGCGCGCACGGTGGCGGTGAGGATCCCGTCACTCCCCCGCTCCCAGCGCAGTTCCCGCAGCGTCCGGATGGTCGTCGCACCGTCGCGGCGCTTGCAGTAGGCGGCGAAGTCGTGCTCGCCCAGCAGCCGTTCGGCGGCGGCGTTCATGGCGTCCATGTCCAGCGGCCAGTCGTGCCAGAGCACATGGCCGCGCAGCAGCGGGTCCACGCCTCCGGGGTTGTCGGTAACCCGGTACGCGTACCGCCGCCATATCGCCGAGAACCGGGCGTTGAAGCCCTCCGGTGCCTCGGTGAGGCGCCACACCCGCACGTCGTGCGGGAGCCGCCCCGCGAGCCTCCGCAGCAGCTTCTCGCGGTGCTCCGCCCAGACGCTCTCCGGCAGGTCCACGTGGGCGACCTGGCCGCGGGCGTGCACACCGGCGTCCGTGCGCCCGGCGACCGTCAGCTCGTACGTCTCCAAGGAGCGGGTCACCGTGCGCAGCGCGTTCTCGATCTCGCCCTGGACGGTCCGCTGCCCCTCGCGCTGCCTGGCCCAGCCGGAGAAGTCCCTGCCGTCGTAGCTCAGGTCGAGGCGGACCCGTACGAAGCCGGGCCGTGCCGCATCACTCACACCGTCATCCTCTCAACTTGAAAACGGGCCCGCCCCCCAGGGGGCGGACCCGCTTCGGCGCCAGGTGAAACTCAGGCGTCCTTGGACTCCTCGGCGGCCTCGGCGGCCGGCTTGGCGTCCTCGGCGACCTCGGCCTCTTCGGCCTTGGTCTCCTCGGCCTTCGCCTCGGACTCCTTCACCGCGCGCTTGGCAGCGGCCTCGGCCTCGGCAACGGTCGCCTTCTTCGCGATCTCACCCTCGACCAGCTCGATGACCGCCATCGGGGCGTTGTCGCCACGACGGTTGCCGATCTTGGTGATACGGGTGTAGCCACCCGGGCGCTCGGCGTACCGCGGAGCGATCTCGGTGAAGAGCGTGTGGACGATGCCCTTGTCCGTGATCGTCTGCAGCACCAGGCGACGGTTGTGGATGTCGCCCTTCTTCGCCTTGGTGATCAGGCGCTCGGCGACCGGACGCAGGCGGCGGGCCTTGGCCTCGGTCGTGGTGATGCGGCCGTGCTCGAACAGCGACTTCGCGAGGTTCGCGAGAAGCAGCTTCTCGTGCGCGGCGCTGCCGCCCAGACGAGCACCCTTGGCGGGCTTCGGCATGGTGTTTCTCCTTGTGATCTGCACCGGCCGTATCAGGTACCGATGTCAGCCTGTGCGCGGGACTGAAGCCCCGCGCGCGCCCCCGGAAGGCTCCGGGGAGGTCCATTGTCTCCGGGCTCTCACCCGGCCGCCCCGGCCCCACCGGGGCCGGCACTTCGGGGCCGCGCCCCGCGTCCCGGGCCGAGACCCGGGGTTCCGCCCTCCCGGCGAACCGGGCCGGCGATCAGGGCCACGGGCCCTGCCCACCGGGATCACACCCGGTGCCTGCCCGGTCCGGGCCCGGCACCGGTGCGCGACCGGGGCCCATGGCCCCGGGCTCGCGCCCGGCGGCCGCCCTGCCCGCAGGACCCGGCGGAGCCGGTTCCCCCGCAGGCCGCCCTGCGGGCCGGGCTCGCGCCCGGACCGCGGCGGCGGTCGTTCCACCCCCGTTGGGGCTGGTCCAGCGGTCCGGGTTCACGCCCGAAACGGGACCGTGGCCGGTCACCCCGGCCGCGGTGGCCGTTCCACTCAGCGGTGGCCGGTCCGGGGTCCCGGGCCCGTGGACCGGCAGGGCCGGGGGAACGCGCCGCGGACCCGCGGAACCGGGGCCGAGGCCCCGGTCCGGACCTGTCCGGCGGGGCCGGGAACCCGGGGCGCCGGGCGCCGTCGGATCCCCGTACCCCGCCGGAGACGGGTCAGTAC
Organism: Streptomyces sp. GC420; assembly: GCF_009916105.1. Lineage (GTDB taxonomy): Bacteria > Actinomycetota > Actinomycetes > Streptomycetales > Streptomycetaceae > Streptomyces. The sequence goes on from NZ_JAAAXQ010000024.1 coordinate 15,451, forward strand.
TGCTCGGTCTCGACGAAGCCCGCGTCCGCGTCGTCGTCGGCGCCGAAGGCGTCGGCGGCGGCGGTCGGGTCGAATCCGGGCGGGCTGTCCTTCAGGGCCAGGCCCATGCCGGCCAGCTTCGCCTTGACCTCGTCGATCGACTTCGCACCGAAGTTGCGGATGTCGAGCAGGTCGGCCTCGGAACGCGCCACGAGCTCACCCACGGAGTGGATGCCCTCGCGCTTGAGGCAGTTGTACGACCGGACGGTGAGCTCGAGCTCCTCGATCGGCAGTGCGAGGTCCGCGGCCAGGGCGGCGTCCGTCGGGGACGGACCCATGTCGATGCCCTCGGCGTCGATGTTGAGCTCGCGGGCCAGACCGAACAGCTCGACCAGGGTCTTGCCGGCCGACGCCATGGCGTCGCGCGGACGCATGGCCTGCTTGGTCTCGACGTCGACGATCAGCTTGTCGAAGTCGGTGCGCTGCTCGACTCGGGTCGCCTCGACCTTGTAGGTGACCTTCAGCACCGGGCTGTAGATGGAGTCGACCGGAATGCGGCCGATCTCCTGGCCCACCTGCTTGTTCTGGACGGCGGAGACGTAGCCGCGACCGCGCTCGACGGTCAGCTCCATCTCCAGCTTGCCCTTGCTGTTGAGCGTGGCGAGGACCAGGTCGGGGTTGTGCACCTCGACACCGGCCGGCGGGGCGATGTCTGCGGCGGTGACCAGACCCGGGCCCTGCTTGCGCAGGTACATCACGACGGGCTCGTCGTGCTCGCTCGACACGACCAGCTGCTTGATGTTGAGGATCAGGTCGGTGACGTCCTCCTTGACGCCCGGCACGGTGGTGAACTCGTGCAGAACGCCGTCGATCCGGATCGACGTGACAGCCGCGCCGGGGATCGAGGAGAGGAGCGTACGACGCAGGGAGTTGCCGAGGGTGTAGCCGAAGCCCGGCTCCAGCGGCTCGATCACGAACCGGGAGCGGTATTCGTCGACGACCTCTTCGGTCAACGAGGGACGCTGAGCGATCAGCATGAGTGGATCAGATCCTTCAGTCGGGGGCGCCCGCTATTTGACGCCCGACATGTACTGCAAGGGTACGGGCGGCACGGCCCGCGTGGGGCCGTACCGCCCGTGCCGAGCGAACCGATGCCTCAGACGCGGCGGCGCTTGGGCGGACGGCAGCCGTTGTGCGGGGTGGGGGTGACGTCCTGGATCGAGCCGACCTCGAGGCCGGTGGCCTGGAGGGAGCGGATCGCCGTCTCACGGCCGGAGCCGGGACCCTTGACGAAGACGTCCACCTTGCGCATGCCGTGCTCCTGCGCGCGGCGGGCGGCCGACTCGGCGGCCATCTGCGCGGCGAAGGGGGTGGACTTGCGCGAGCCCTTGAAGCCGACGTGGCCGGCGGAGGCCCAGGAGATCACGTTGCCGGACGGGTCCGTGATCGAAACGATGGTGTTGTTGAACGTGCTCTTGATGTGCGCGTGGCCGTGAGCGACGTTCTTCTTTTCCTTGCGGCGCACCTTCTTGGCAGCGCCCTGGCGTCCCTTGGGGGGCATGTATTGCTCCTGTGGAGGTGGTCGGTCCTACAGCGGATGCGAAGACCGTGGACTTCTCGTCCGCTGCGGACTACTTCTTGCCCGGCTTCTTCTTACCGGCGATGGCGCGACGCGGGCCCTTGCGGGTGCGGGCGTTGGTGCTGGTGCGCTGACCGCGGACGGGCAGGCCACGACGGTGGCGCAGACCCTGGTAGCAGCCGATCTCCACCTTGCGGCGGATGTCGGCCTGGATCTCACGACGGAGGTCACCCTCGGTCTGGAGGTTGGCGTCCACGTACTCGCGGATCTTGACCAGGTCCTCTTCGGCCAGGTCGCGAACGCGGGTGTCGGGGTTCACGCCGGTGGCGACAAGGATCTCCTTGGACCGGGTGCGGCCAATGCCGAAGACGTAGGTGAGGGCGACCTCCACGCGCTTTTCGCGCGGGATGTCAACACCTGAAACGCGTGCCATTCCAATGGCTCCTGTTGATGCTCGGGGGTCTTCCGCAGAACCGTTCCCGACTGTGTCGTCCCACTACGTGGTGCTGGGGCACTACACCGGGTCCCCGGCCCCCGCCGGAGGTGTCACCGGCCGGAGGGACCGGCCAGGTGGGCTCTGCGTATGTACGTTGCTTGCGTCGCGCGAAGTTCTGCGGGTGCAGAGGTCGGCGTCGTGCGTCAGCCCTGGCGCTGCTTGTGGCGCAGGTTGTCGCAGATCACCATGACCCGGCCGTGACGGCGGATCACCTTGCACTTGTCGCAGATCTTCTTGACGCTCGGCTTGACCTTCATGGGATGTGAGGTTCTCCGGGTCAGTGCCATCGCCCCACGCGAGCGGGACCAGGGCAAGATCTACTTGTAGCGGTAGACGATCCGGCCACGCGTCAGGTCGTAGGGAGAGAGCTCCACGACGACCCGGTCATCCGGGAGGATACGGATGTAGTGCATCCGCATCTTTCCGCTGATGTGCGCGAGGACCTTGTGACCGTTCTGCAGCTCCACCTTGAACATGGCGTTCGGCAGAGACTCAATCACAGTGCCTTCGATCTCGATGGCACCTTGCTTCTTGGCCACGCTTCGCCTTTCGAATCGGCTACCTTGATCGACTGCCGCCCTCCGTGTGCGGGCACACGGGTACACGACAGCCGACGCACCAGTCTACGACAGGGCCTCCGAAAACACGAATCCGGTAAGAATGCCCTAACCGGGTGATCCTTAACCAGGACCCGGCCGGCTCAGCCGAGCGGATCGGGGGCCGTCGTGATCCCCAGCTCGGCGAGCTTCGCCTTCCCGCCGTCAGGGGCGGTGAGCACCAGGGGTCCCTGCTCGGTCAGCGCCACGGAGTGCTCCCAGTGCGAGGACCACGTGCCGTCCGTGGTGATCACCGTCCAGTCGTCCTCGAGCACCTCGGTGCGCGGGGTGCCCAGCGAGACCATGGGCTCGATGGCCAGGCAGAAGCCGGGGACCAGCCGCGGGTTGTTGCGGCCGAGGAGGCGGCGCTTGTCGACGTAGTTCAGCAGGTGGGGCTCCATGTGCATCTCCGAGCCGATGCCGTGGCCGCCGTACTCCTCGATGATCCCGTACTTGCCGCTCGCCGGACGCGGCTGGCGCCGGATGTAGCTCTCGATGGCCCGCGAGACGTCCGCGAGACGGTTGCCCTTCTTCACGGCGGCGATCCCGGCCCACATGGACTCCTCGGTCACCCGGGAGAGCTCGAGCAGCTCCGGAGCGTGCCCGGACCCCACGAAGCAGGTGTAGGCCGCGTCACCGTGCCAGCCGTCGATGATCGCGCCGGCGTCGACGGAGAGGATGTCCCCGTCCTTGAGGACGACGTCCTCGCCGGGGATGCCGTGGACGACGACCTCGTTGACCGAGGTGCAGATGGTCGCGGGGAAGCCCCCGTACCCGAGGAAGTTCGACTTCGCTCCGTGCTCGGCAATCACCTTGCGGGCCACATCGTCCAGATCCTTTGTGGAGGCACCGGGCACGGCCGCCTCACGGGTGGCCTTGTGGATCGCGGCGACGACCAGCCCCGCCTCACGCATCTTCGCGATCTGCTCGGGGGTCTTGATCTCCACCATTGCGGCTGGCGCCTTTCTCGGACGACGTCTGGGTTGTGTCCCGCCACGGACGGCGGGACGCCCTCCACGATACGGCCGTACGCGGCCCCGCCCGCAACAGTCGGCCGTGCGGTGCCCGCCGGCGGGCACCGCACGGCGCGTACGGGAAACGGCGCGGCCCGCGGCACCCTGGGGTGCCGCGGGCCGCGCCGCGAAGCGGTGACTTCTACTGCTCGCCCTTCAGGCGGCGCAGTGCCTCCATCGCCCGCTCGGTCACATCCGTGACCGCGCCCAGCGCGGAGATGGTGACCACCAGGCCCTGGGCCCTGTAGTGGTCGATGATCGGCTCGGTCTGGGTGTGGTACACGTCCAGCCGGTTGCGGACCGTGTCCTCGGAGTCGTCCGCGCGCTGGTACAGCTCGCCGCCGCAGGTGTCGCAGACACCCTCCTGCTTCGGCTGGCTGTAGGTGACGTGGAAGACGTGCGAGGAGTCGTTGCGGCAGATACGGCGACCCGCGATCCGCTTGACGACCTCTTCCTCGGGGACTTCCAGGTCCAGCACCGCGTCCAGCTTCATGCCTTCGGACTTCAGCATCTGGTCCAGTGCCTCGGCCTGCGAGACGTTGCGCGGGAATCCGTCGAGCAGGAAGCCGTTCTCGGCGTCCGCCTGCTCCATACGGTCCTTTGCCATACCGATCGTGACCTCGTCGGGCACGAGGTCTCCCGCGTCCATGTAGGACTTCGCCCGGCGGCCGAGCTCCGTCCCCTGGCTGATATTGGCGCGGAAGAGGTCGCCCGTGGAGATGTGCGGGATGGACAGGTTCTTGGCGAGGTACGCGGCCTGCGTTCCCTTGCCGGCACCAGGCGGCCCGACGAGAACGATTCGCATCAGCGGAGGAACCCTTCGTAATTGCGCTGCTGGAGCTGGCTCTCGATCTGCTTCACGGTTTCCAGACCCACACCCACGATGATCAGGATGCTGGTACCGCCGAACGGGAAGGAGTTCGGGTCCGTGCTGGCAAGAACCAACGCCATCGTTGGCACCAGAGCGATCAGGCCCAGATACAGCGAGCCCGGCCAAGTGATCCGGTTGAGCACATAACTGAGGTACTCGGCGGTGGGACGGCCCGCGCGGATACCGGGAATGAAGCCACCATACTTCTTCATGTTGTCCGCGACTTCCTCGGGGTTGAACGAAATCGCCACGTAGAAGAAGGCGAAGAAGACGATCAAGAGGAAGTACGTGACGATGTAGTACGGGTGGTCACCGCGGACGAAGTGCCGTTCGATCCACTGGGCCCAGCCTGCCTGCGAGTTGCTGAACTGAGCGATCAGTGCCGGGATGTAGAGCAGCGACGAGGCGAAGATGACAGGAATCACACCTGCCTGGTTCACCTTCAGCGGGATGTACGTCGAGGTTCCTCCGTAGGACCTGCGCCCGATCATCCGCTTCGCGTACTGCACGGGGACGCGGCGCTGGGCCTGCTCGACGAACACCACCAGGCCGACCATGACGAGACCCACCAGGATCACCGCGCCGAACTCGACCCATCCGTCGGCGATCTTGCCCTGCTGCTTGATGGCCCACAGGGAACCGGGGAAACCGGCCGCGATCGAGATGAACATGAGGATCGACATGCCGTTGCCGATACCGCGGTCGGTGATGAGCTCACCGAGCCACATCACCACGGCCGTACCGGCGGTCATGGTGACCACCATCGAGATCGTGATGAAGATCGACTGGTCCGGAACGATCTCGCTCGCGACCGCGCAGCCGCTGAACAGCGCGCCGCTGCGGGCGGTGGCCACGAGGCCGGTGCCCTGAAGGATCGCGAGGGCGACCGTCAGGTAACGGGTGTACTGAGTGATCTTGGCGGTACCGGACTGGCCTTCCTTCTTCAGGGCCTCCAGTCGCGGAATGACAACGGTCAGCAGCTGCAGGATGATGCTCGCCGTGATGTACGGCATGATGCCGAGCGCGAAGATCGTGATCTGCAGCAGCGCTCCACCACTGAACATGTTGACCAGGCCGAACAGCCCCGAGTTGGCGTCCGCCTGGTTCATACAGATCTGAACGTTCTCGTAGCTCACCCCGGGCACGGGTACGTGCGCCCCGAGGCGGTAGATCACGATGATGCCGAGCGTGAAGAGCAGCTTCTTGCGCAGGTCGGGCGTCTTGAACGCCCGGGCGAACGCGGTGAGCACGGTGCCTCCTGCGACCCCCGCGCACGTGCGTCAGAGGTGACGGTCTTGAGGTTCGACGAATATGTGGTCAGTGAGCAAAGCCGCTCCGCCGACCCTGTGGGGAGGCTGAGCGGGAGTTAACACAGTGCACGCCACCTTACCGGCGCACGTGCCCCCCTTGGAACGACCAACCGGGGATGCCCCGTACAAGAGGCATCCCCGGTGGGTTGTTTCAGGCCGTTCTGCTGTCTGTGACCCGTTTGGCGCCACCGTCCACCGGCCGGAAGGACCGGCCGGTGGTCCGGGGGTTGCCCCCCGGACGGACGAAGCGGGTCATCGAGTCCGGTTCCCGGACGATCAGACGAGCTCGGTGACGGTACCGCCGGCGGCGGTGATCTTCTCCTTGGCGGAGCCGGAGACGGCGTCGACCGTCACCTGCAGCGCCACGGAGACCTCGCCCTGGCCGAGCACCTTCACCAGGCTGTTCTTGCGAACGGCACCCTTGGCGACCAGATCGGCGACCGTCACCTCGCCACCCTCCGGGTAGAGGGAGGCGAGCTTGTCCAGGTTGACGACCTGGTACTCGGTCTTGAACGGGTTCTTGAAGCCCTTCAGCTTCGGAAGCCGCATGTGGAGGGGCATCTGCCCACCCTCGAAGCGCTCCGGAACCTGGTAGCGGGCCTTCGTGCCCTTGGTACCACGACCGGCGGTCTTACCCTTGGACGCCTCACCACGACCCACACGGGTCTTGGGGGTCTTGGCGCCCGGGGCGGGCCGGAGGTTGTGGACCTTCAGCGGGTTCTGCTCCGCCATGTCAGTCGACCTCCTCGACCGTCACGAGGTGGCGGACGGTGTGCACCATGCCGCGAATCTCGGGACGATCCTCCTTGACGACCACGTCGTTGATCCTCTTCAGACCGAGCGAACGCAGGGTGTCACGGTGGTTCTGCTTGCTGCCGATGTACGACTTCGTCTGCGTGACCTTGAGGCGAGCCATTACGCACCCGCTCCCGCACGCGCACGCAGCAGAGCCGCGGGGGCGACGTCCTCGAGGGGCAGACCGCGGCGGGCCGCGATCTCCTCGGGACGCTGCAGGCCCTTCAGGGCCGCCACGGTCGCGTGCACGATGTTGATCGCGTTGTCCGAGCCGAGCGACTTCGACAGGATGTCGTGGATGCCCGCGCACTCGAGCACGGCACGCACCGGGCCACCGGCGATAACACCGGTACCGGGGGACGCCGGCTTGAGCATGACGACACCGGCCGCCTTCTCACCCTGGATGGGGTGAGGGATGGTGCCCTGGATGCGGGGGACCTTGAAGAAGTGCTTCTTGGCCTCCTCAACGCCCTTGGCGATGGCGGCCGGCACCTCCTTGGCCTTGCCGTAACCGACACCCACGGTGCCGTCACCGTCGCCCACCACGACCAGCGCGGTGAAGCTGAAGCGACGACCACCCTTCACAACCTTGGCGACGCGGTTGATCGCGACGACGCGCTCAACGTACGCGGTCTTCTCGGCGGCAGCTGCGCCGCCGTCACGGCCCTTCCGGTCCCGCCGCTCGCCGCCACCGGCACCGCTTCCGCGGCGCTGGGGTCCAGCCATTGGATTACCTCTCTCGTTTCGTCCGCTAGCTACGGAACCGGCTCAGAACTTGAGCCCGGCTTCGCGGGCGGCGTCGGCCAGAGCGGCGATGCGCCCGGCGTACTGGTTACCACCGCGGTCGAAGACGACCGCCTCGATGCCCGCGGCCTTCGCACGCTCGGCGACCAGGGCGCCGACCTGCTTGGCCTGTGCGCTCTTGTCGCCCTCGCCGCCACGGATGGAGGTGTCCAGGGTCGACGCCGACGCCAGGGTGTGACCCTTGATGTCGTCGATGACCTGGGCCACCATGTGGCGGTTGGAACGCGTCACGACGAGACGCGGGCGCTCCGGGGTACCCGAGATCCGCTTGCGGATGCGGATGTGGCGACGCTTGAGGGCAGCGCCCTTGTAGGCCTTGCCCTTCGCGATCTTCACACCGTATGCCATGGCTTACTTACCCGCCTTTCCGACCTTGCGGCGGATGACCTCGCCCGCGTACTTGACGCCCTTGGCCTTGTACGGGTCGGGCTTGCGCAGCTTGCGGATGTTCGCGGCGACCTCGCCGACCTTCTGCTTGTCGATGCCCTCGACACTGAACTTGGTGGGCGTCTCGACCTTGAAGGAGATGCCCTCAGGGGCCTCAACGAGAATCGGGTGGCTGTAGCCGAGCTGGAACTCCAGGTTGGAGCCCTTCGCGGCGACGCGGTAACCGACACCGCTGATCTCGAGCGCCTTGGTGTATCCCGCGGTCACACCGGTGATCATGTTGGCCACCAGCGTGCGGGACAGGCCGTGCAGGGCCTTGTTCTGACGCTCGTCGTTGGGGCGGGTGACGTTGAGAACGCCGTCCTCACCCTTCACGATCTCGATCGGCGCGGCAACGGTGTGGGTCAGGGTGCCCTTGGGGCCCTTCACCTGAACCGTACGGCCATCGATGGTGACGTCCACGCCGGCGGGAACCGGGATGGGGAGCTTGCCGATGCGCGACATGTGCTTTCCTCCGTTCCCGACTACCAGACGTAGGCGAGGACTTCCCCGCCCACGCCCTTCTTCTGAGCCTGCTGGCCGGTCAGGAGACCGTGGGACGTGGAGATAATCGCCACGCCCAGGCCGCCGAGGACCTTCGGCAGGTTGGTGGACTTCGCGTAGACCCGCAGACCCGGCTTCGAGATCCGCTTGATGCCCGCGATGGAGCGCTCACGGTTCGGACCGAACTTGAGCTCGAGGACGAGGTTCTTGCCGACCTCGGCGTCCTCGACCTTCCAGCCGGTGATGAAGCCCTCCTGCTGGAGGATCTCCGCGATGTGAGACTTGATCTTGCTGTGCGGCATCGTCACGGAGTCGTGGTACGCCGAGTTCGCGTTCCGCAGACGCGTAAGCATGTCTGCGATGGGATCAGTCATGGTCATGAATTGGCCTTCGGCCTCTCTCGCCGGGGTTTCCTATCTGTGCCATCCCTCTCCCCACTCAGTGGCGGGACGGGTGCGGCGCGGGGACCTACGGCGTAGTAAGTCGTACGGGCGGCGGGCGCCCAACCCTCCAAGCCTAAGCCATGAAGAGCGGAGCTCCCGCCAGCCCAGTGCTTACCGAGAGCTTCCGGGTAGTCCCGAGAAGGGGATTACCAGGAGCTCTTGGTCACGCCCGGCAGCTCGCCACGGTGAGCCATCTCACGGAGGCACACGCGGCACAGGCCGAACTTGCGGTACACGGAGTGCGGACGGCCGCAGCGCTGGCAGCGGGTGTAGCCACGCACACCGAACTTGGGCTTACGAGCAGCCTTGGCAATGAGAGCCTTCTTCGCCATCTCGCTTACGCCTCCTTGAAGGGGAAGCCGAGGTGACGAAGGAGCGCGCGGCCCTCAGCGTCGTTGGTCGCCGTGGTGACCACGGTGATGTCCATACCCCGGACGCGGTCGATCTTGTCCTGGTCGATCTCGTGGAACATGACCTGCTCCGTGAGACCGAAGGTGTAGTTGCCACGGCCGTCGAACTGCTTGGGGGACAGACCGCGGAAGTCGCGGATGCGCGGGAGCGCGAGCGACAGGGTGCGGTCCAGGAACTCCCACATGCGGTCGCCACGAAGCGTGACGTGGGCACCGATCGGCTGGCCCTCACGCAGCTTGAACTGCGCGATGGACTTGCGGGCCTTGGTGACGGCCGGCTTCTGACCGGTGATCGTGGTGAGGTCGCGGATGGCGCCCTCGATCAGCTTGGAGTCGCGGGCGGCGTCGCCCACACCCATGTTGACCACGATCTTGACGAGGCCGGGCACCTGCATGACGTTCTCGTACTTGAACTCGTCACGCAGCTTGCCCGCGATCTCCTCGCGGTACTTCGTCTTGAGACGCGGAGTCGTGGTGGTAGCCATCAGATGTCCTCACCGGTCCGCTTGGCAACGCGGATCTTGTTGCCCTCGTCGTCGAAGCGGTAGCCGACGCGGGTCACGACCTTCTTGCCGTCCTTCTCCACGACCAGCTGGACGTTGGAGACGTGGACGGGGGCCTCGGTCGTCACGATGCCGCCGGTCTGCGAACCGCGGGCCGTCTGGCCGGCCTTGGTGTGCTTCTTGACCCGGTTGACACCCTCGACCAGGACACGGTCCTCGCGGGGGAAGGCCGCGATGACCTTGCCCTGCTTGCCCTTGTCCTTGCCGGTGATGACCTGGACCAGGTCGCCCTTCTTGATCTTCATGCTTACAGCACCTCCGGCGCGAGCGAGATGATCTTCATGAACTTCTTCTCGCGCAGCTCCCGGCCCACCGGGCCGAAGATGCGGGTGCCGCGGGGGTCGCCATCGTTCTTGAGGATGACGGCCGCGTTCTCGTCGAAGCGGATGTACGAGCCGTCCTGGCGGCGGCGCTCCTTGACGGTGCGAACGATGACCGCCTTGACGACGTCACCCTTCTTCACGTTGCCACCGGGGATCGCGTCCTTGACGGTGGCGACGATGACGTCACCGATACCCGCGTAGCGGCGACCTGAGCCACCGAGCACACGGATGCAAAGGATTTCCTTCGCACCAGTGTTGTCGGCGACACGCAGTCGCGACTCCTGCTGGATCACGTCTATCTCCTGATCGTCTGCCGGTTCCCCGGGGGCCACTCACGCGGCCCCCGGAGCCTGGCGGAACTGTCCTGCGGGGGGTGCCCCGCAGGAATTACTTGGCCTTCTCGAGGATCTCGACGACGCGCCAGCGCTTCGTCGCGGACAGCGGCCGGGTCTCCATGAGGAGGACACGGTCGCCGACGCCCGCGGCGTTCTGCTCGTCGTGCGCCTTGAGCTTGTTGGTACGGCGGATGACCTTGCCGTACAGCGCGTGCTTGACACGGTCCTCGACGGCGACGACGACGGTCTTGTCCATCTTGTCGCTGACGACCAGACCCTCACGGGTCTTGCGGAATCCGCGCGCGTTCTCAGCTGCAGTCTCAGTCACGTTCTTCTCGCTCATCAGGCGCTCTCCACCGTCTCGATGCCGAGCTCACGCTCACGCATGAGGGTGTAGATCCGGGCGATGTCCTTGCGGACAGCCTTCAGTCGGCCGTGGTTCTCGAGCTGGCCGGTCGCCGCCTGGAAGCGGAGGTTGAACAGCTCTTCCTTGGCCTCACGGAGCTTCGCGACGAGGTCCTCGTCGTTCAGCTCACGCAGTTCGGACGCCTTGGTACCGGCCGCCATCACGACTCACCTGCCTCGCGCCGCACGATCCGGCACTTCATCGGGAGCTTGTGAGCAGCGCGGGTAAGCGCCTCACGCGCAATCTTCTCGTTCGGGTAGGAGAGCTCGAACATCACCCGACCGGGCTTGACGTTCGCGACCCACCACTCCGGGGAGCCCTTACCGGAACCCATGCGGGTCTCGGCGGGCTTCTTGGTCAGCGGGCGGTCCGGGTAGATGTTGATCCAGACCTTGCCGCCACGCTTGATGTGGCGGGTCATCGCGATACGAGCCGCCTCGATCTGGCGGTTCGTCACGTACGCCGGGGTGAGCGCCTGAATGCCGTACTCACCGAACGACACCTCGGTACCGCCCTTGGCCATACCGCTGCGCTTCGGGTGGTGCTGCTTGCGGTGCTTGACCCTACGAGGGATCAGCATTTCGGTCAGGCCTCCGTTCCGGTGCTCTCAGCCGGAGCAGCGGCGGGCGCGTCGGCCTTGGGGGCCTCGGCGGCCGGAGCCGACTGCTGCTGCGGCTTGCGGCCGCGGCCGCCACGCTCGCCACCGCGGCCACCACGGGCCGGGCGGTCGGCGCCGCCACGGGCCGGGCGGTTGCCGGCACGGGCCGCGGCGTTCTCGGCGCGAACCTCGGCGATGTTCTTGACGTCGCCCTTGTAGATCCAGACCTTCACGCCGATGCGGCCGAAGGTGGTCTTGGCCTCGAAGAAGCCGTACTCGACGTTCGCGCGCAGCGTGTGCAGCGGCACACGGCCCTCGCGGTAGAACTCCGAGCGGGACATCTCGGCGCCGCCGAGACGGCCACCGCACTGGATCTTGATGCCCTTGGCGCCGCCCTTCATGGCCGACTGCATGCTCTTGCGCATGGCGCGGCGGAAGGAGACGCGGGAGGACAGCTGCTCGGCAACGGCCTGGGCCACGAGCTGAGCGTCGATCTCGGGGTTCTTGACCTCGAGGATGTTCAGCTGGACCTGCTTGCCGGTGAGCTTCTCGAGGTCACCGCGGATGCGGTCGGCCTCGGCGCCGCGGCGGCCGATGACGATGCCCGGGCGGGCGGTGTGGATGTCCACGCGGACACGGTCACGGGTGCGCTCGATCTCAACCTTCGAGATACCGGCGCGCTCCATGCCGGACGTCATCATCCGACGGATGGCGACGTCTTCCTTGACGTAGTCCTTGTACAGCTTGTCGGCGTACCACCGGGACTTGAAGTCCGTGGTGATGCCGAGCCGGAACCCGTGCGGGTTTACCTTCTGGCCCATTACCGGGTTCCTTCCTTGCTGCTGACGACCACGGTGATGTGGCTGGTCCGCTTGCGGATCCGGTAGGCACGGCCCTGGGCCCGCGGGCGGAACCGCTTCAGGGTCGGACCCTCGTCGACGTACGCCTCGCTGATGAACAGCGAGGAGGCGTCCGTGTGGTTGTAGTTGTGCGCGGCGTTGGCGATGGCGCTGTCCAGCACCTTGCCGACCGGCACGCTCGCGGCCTGCGGGGCGAAACGCAGGACCGCCTGAGCCTCCGTGGCGTCCATGCCACGGATGAGGTCCACCACACGGCGGGCCTTCATGGGCGTGACGCGGATGTACCGCGCCTGGGCCCTGGCTTCCATGGTTGTCCCTTCGGTGTAAGTCATAGTCAGTCACACCCCGCCGTTAGCGGCGCTTCGACTTCCGGTCGTCCTTGACGTGGCCGCGGAAGGTGCGAGTCGGCGAGAACTCGCCGAGCTTGTGGCCGACCATGGACTCGGTGACGAACACCGGGACATGGGTCTTGCCGTTGTGCACCGCGATCGTGTGACCCAGCATGGCCGGGATGATCATCGAGCGACGGGACCAGGTCTTGATGACGTTCTTGGTGCCGGCTTCGTTCTGGGCGTCCACCTTCTTGATCAGGTGGTCGTCGACGAAGGGCCCCTTCTTGAGACTGCGCGGCATCTAAACCCGCTCCTAGCGCTTCTTGTTCGTCTTGCGGCGGCGGACGATGTACTTGTTGCTCGCCTTCTTGGGAGAACGAGTACGACCCTCCTTCTGACCCCACGGGCTGACCGGGTGGCGACCACCGGAGGTCTTGCCCTCACCACCACCGTGCGGGTGGTCGACCGGGTTCATGGCCACACCGCGGACGGTCGGGCGGACGCCCTTCCAGCGCATGCGGCCGGCCTTGCCCCAGTTGATGTTCGACTGCTCGGCGTTGCCGACCTCGCCGACAGTGGCGCGGCAGCGGACGTCGACCAGGCGGATCTCACCGGACGGCATGCGCAGGTGGGCCATGGAGCCCTCCTTCGCCAGCAGCTGCACGGAGGCACCCGCGGAGCGGGCGAACTTCGCGCCGCCGCCGGGCCGCAGCTCGATGGCGTGCAGGGTCGTACCGACCGGGATGTTGCGCAGCGCCAGGTTGTTGCCGGGCTTGATGTCGGCACCGGGGCCGTTCTCGATCCGGTCACCCTGCTGCAGACCGCGGGGGGCGAGGATGTAGCGCTTCTCGCCGTCCGCGTAGTGCAGGAGCGCGATGCGCGCGGTGCGGTTGGGGTCGTACTCGATGTGCGCGACCTTGGCAGGCACGCCGTCCTTGTCGTGACGACGGAAGTCGATCAGACGGTAGGCGCGCTTGTGGCCACCACCCTGGTGGCGAACGGTCACACGACCGGCGTTGTTACGGCCGCCCTTGCTGTGCAGGGGGCGGACCAGCGACTTCTCCGGCGTGGACCGCGTGATCTCGACGAAGTCGGCGACGCTGGAGCCACGACGGCCCGGAGTCGTCGGCTTGTACTTGCGGATACCCATTTCTCAGTCCTCGTCCGATATCGGACCAGGGCGCTCCGTTAGGAGGCCTGGCCGAAGATGTCGATTCGGTCGCCCTCAGCAAGGGTCACGATGGCGCGCTTGGTGTCCTTGCGCTTGCCGAAGCCGGTCTTGGTCCGCTTGCGCTTCCCCTGCCGGTTGATCGTGTTGACCCCGGTGACCTTGACCGAGAAGACCGTTTCCACGGCCTGCTTGATCTGAGTCTTGTTCGCGCGCGGGTCGACGATGAACGTGTACTTGTTCTCGTCCAGAAGCGCGTAGCTCTTCTCGGACACGACCGGCTTGACGAGGATGTCGCGCGGGTCCGTGTAGGTCTTGCTGGTGATCTCGGCCATCAGGCTTCGCTCCCCTCGGTGTCGTTGGCGGCCTTGGGGCCGGACACGAAGGACTCGAAGGCGGCCTTGGTGAAGACCACGTCGTCGGAGACGAGCACGTCGTACGTGTTCAGCTGGCCCGGCTCCAGGATGTGGACCTGGGGCAGGTTGCGGGCGGACAGCCACGCGGCCTCGTCGCTGCGCTCGGCGACCAGGAGCAGGTTCTTGCGCTCCGAGATCTTGCCGAACAGCGTCTTGGCGGCCTTGGTGGAGACCTCGCCCTCGATCACGCCGGAGACGACGTGGATGCGGGAGTTGCGGGCCCGGTCGGTGAGGGCACCGCGCAGGGCGGCGGCCTTCATCTTCTTCGGGGTCCGCTGCGAGTAGTCGCGCGGCACGGGGCCGTGGACGACGCCACCGCCGGCGAACTGCGGAGCGCGGGTCGAACCCTGACGGGCGCGGCCGGTGCCCTTCTGGCGGTACGGCTTCTTGCCACCGCCGCGGACTTCACCGCGGGTCTTGGTCTTGTGCGTGCCCTGGCGGGCAGCGGCCAGCTGGGCGACGACGACCTGGTGGATCAGCGGAACGCTGACCTTGGCGTCGAAGATCTCCGCGGGGAGCTCGACGCTACCGGCCTTCTCGCCAGCGGGCGAAAGGATGTCAATGGTGCTCATCGTTACCTCAGGCCCCCTTGGCCGCGGTACGGACCAGGACGAGGCCGCCGTTCGGACCGGGAACCGCGCCCTTGATGAGCAGCAGACCCTTCTCCGCGTCAACGGCGTGGACGGTCAGGTTCTGGGTGGTGACCCGCTCGTTGCCCATACGGCCCGCCATGCGGAGGCCTTTGAACACACGGCCCGGGGTGGCGCAGCCACCGATGGAACCGGGCGAGCGGTGCTTGCGCTGGGTACCGTGCCCGGCGCCGAGGCCACGGAAGTTGTGGCGCTTCATGACACCGGCGAAGCCCTTGCCCTTGCTCTTGCCGGTGACGTCGACCTTGACGCCGGCCTCGAACACCTCGGCGGTGATCTCCTGGCCGAGGGTGTACTCGCCGGCGTCGGCGGTACGGATCTCGACGAGGTGGCGGCGGGGGGTGACGTCGGCCTTGGCGAAGTGGCCCTTGAGGGGCTTGTTCACCTTGCGGGGGTCGATCTCGCCGAAGGCGATCTGGACCGACTCGTAGCCGTCGGTGTCGTTCGTACGGACCTGGGTCACGACGTTCGGACCGGCCTTGACCACGGTGACCGGGACGACACGGTTGTTCTCGTCCCAGACCTGGGTCATGCCGAGCTTCTCGCCCAGGATGCCCTTGATCTGCTTAGCCATCTCTTCCGCGCCTCTCAGAGCTTGATCTCGATGTCAACGCCGGCCGGAAGGTCCAGGCGCATCAGCGAGTCAACGGTCTTGGGCGTCGGGTCGAGGATGTCGATCAGGCGCTTGTGCGTGCGCATCTCGAAGTGCTCGCGCGAGTCCTTGTACTTGTGCGGCGACTTGATGACGCAGTACACGTTCTTCTCAGTGGGCAGCGGCACCGGGCCCGCGACCGACGCACCAGTGCGCGTCACCGTTTCGACGATCTTCTTCGCCGAGGAGTCGATGACCTCGTGGTCATAGGCCTTGAGCCTGATGCGGATCTTCTGTCCCGCCATGGCTTCCTGTTCTTCCTAGTCTCATAACGCTCTGGAACCGGGCCTTCCGGTACCTTCTCTCCGACCCACGCGGTCGGGCGTGTCGCGCCCCCCTCGTTAAAAAATCCCATGCGGATTCCCTACGAGAAGGGGTTTGTGCGGGAGAAGGACACCCACCAGGTTCCTGGCCGAGGCACCCCACTGACGCTTCCCGGAAGATTCCCGTACTTCCACCCCTGACAAGGGGTGACGAGTACTGCGGGACTCGCTTCCAGTCCTCCCGACGGGAGGCGCGCAGCATCGGCACTCAACCGAGCAACCCCGATAGTCTGCCATAGGCGGCAGTCCGATAGCCAATCGAGCCGAAGAGGTTACCCGGGCCGCGCCGCGAACCAAACCCACCCCCTCCCGGGGCGCCGGCACAGGTTTCGACACGAACGAGTCTTCGGGGATTCACCCGATGTCGTGGGGCTCACGGGCGGTCGGTCACGCAGCCCACGCTCGGCCCCTACGTTTCATCGTCATGAGCACCCAGGAACGACCCCGGGACGAGCAGTCCAGCCCCTGGATCGCGCTGTACCGGCGCATCGGCGAGCTCGATCGGGAGGATCTGGCGGTGGTCGACTACCTGGTGGACCAGCTCCTCGGCCACAGACCCGCTCGCCGCCCGCCGCACGCCCTGCCGGTCCGCGCGGCAGTCGGCGGTTCGCCTCCGGCGCCGGACACACCTCCCGGACGCGCGCACTACTGGCGCCGCCCCGTCACCTACTTCCCCGGCTGCGGCAGCATTCTGGAGAGCGCCTACATCAGAGGAAAGGCCGAAGGCAGGGCCGAGACCCGGGCCGCGACCGAAGGCCGCGACGCCACCTTGTGCGAAGTGCGGGCGGAAGCCGTACTCATCGCGCTGGAACAGCGGAGGGCCGTGCTCACACCCGGCGTCCGCAACCGCATCGCCTCATGCGCCGATCCGGCCACGCTCGACGCCTGGCTGAACCGCGTGCACGAGATCGACGCGCCGGAAGAGCTGTTCCATCAGCCCATCGGCTCCCTTCCCGACCGACCCCGCTGAGAACCTCAGACCGTCGGGCGCGCCTGGGCCGCGCGACCGCGACACGCGGAATGCACCGATGCGACCCAGCCTGAAGCGCAGGTGTATATATTGAACACAGGCGTATATCAATCTCGGGAGGCCGTCATGTCCAAGACCCTGGTCGACGTCGACGACGACATGCTGGCCTTCGCCCAGCAGCAGCTCGGCACCAGGACCAAGCGCGACACCATCAACCGGGCGCTGACGATAGCGGCGGCGATCAGCGCCGACGACCGAGCGAGAGCCCTGCGCTGGCTCCAGGACAACGCCGACGCCTTCCTCGACTTCGACGTGCTCGAGGAGAGGGAGCGATCAGGCCTGTGACCTACCTCGCCGACACGTCCGCAGTGTGGCGACTCCTGCGCCGCCAGATCAGTGATCCCTGGCCGGATCGCGTGGCCCGGGGGCTCGTCGCCATCTGCGCTCCGGTTGAATCCGAGCTGATGCCGGGCCTGCGCGCGGACCGCGACTACGAACCCTTCTTCACGATGCTCGGCCAGACCTTCGGCTGGGTGCCGGTCCTCGATGATCCGTGGCCGAAGATCATCTCTGTGCAGCGGGAACTGGTTCGAATCGGCCATCATCGAGGCCCCTCCCCGATCGACATCCTCATCGCCCTCACGGCCGAGCAGCACCACCTCACCGTCCTTCATGCGGACGACGACTTCGAGGCGATCGCGAAGGTCCGGCCGACGGTCCGGATGGTACGGCTCCAGCCGCTCACGCCGTGACCGGACCAGTTTGACGTGGGCACCGCGCACCCGGACGGGCGTACCGGTGTCGCACCGCCCGGCGATCGGCGTGAGGGTGGGACCGGCGGCCGGCTGAGCACTCCGGCCGCGGACCGAGGAGCGGATCGTGCTGAAGGGCTTCAAGAACTTCCTCATGCGCGGTGACGTCATCGTCATCGCCGTCGGCCTGGTCACCGCGCTGGCGTTCTCCACGCTGATCAAGGCGTTCACCGACTACGTCGTCAATCCGATCGTGGCCCGGTTCCAGGGCGGCGGGTCGGCCGGGCTCGGCTGGCAGCTCGGGGACGAGGGGAACGAGGCGACGTACCTGAACCTCGGCGAGTTCATCTCGGCCCTGATCTACTTCGTCATCTTCATGGCCGTCGTGTACTTCCTGATCGTCGTGCCGTACAAGCACTCCCAGGCCCGCCGCGGCGTCACCGTCTTCGGCGAGCCGGGCCCCGTCAAGAAATGCCCGGCCTGCCTGTCGGAGGACCTGCCCGCCGCGGCGAGCAGGTGCAAGTACTGCGGCACGGACCAGCCCGCTTCCGGCGCCGGCGCCCCCGCGCGGTAGGTGCGGGGGCGCCGGGATCCGGGAGCGCCCGCGCGGTTGCACGGTTGCGCGGTGCGCGGCAGACCTCCGGTGCGCACGCGGCGGGCGCGCGCCGGAGGGCGAGGACGGGGTCAGCCGGCCCAGACCTCGGCGTCGTCGGCCGGGACGGTGGCGGCCAGGCCCAGCTCCTTGCGGGCGGCCACCGTCTTGTTCGGGTCGATGCCGGTGAAGGCCGCGTCGTACGCGATGTAGAAGGCGTCCGCGTCGGCGGCCGCGGCGGCCTTCTTCCACTCGGCGGTGGCCTTCTCCAGCTGTGCACGGAGCTTGCCGGTCTCCGGCTTGCCGATGCCCTTCAGGGCCTTGACGTGCGCGTCGAGGGCGGTGGCGACGGCCTTGGCCTGTGCCTTGTACCCCTTGAGGTCGCTCTCCACGTCCTCCGCCTCGGGCTGGTTCATCCACAGGGCGTCGTAGACGGCGTTCGAGCCCTTGAGGTACGCGGCCTGGTCGGCGTCCACGGACTTGGCCTTCACCGAGCCGGAGAACTTGCCCGTCTCCTTGGCGTAGGCGCAGCTCACGGCGCGGTCACCGGTCGCCCAGCTCTCCGCGGTGGGGTGGTAGTAGAGGATGCCGACGCCCTCGGGGAGCGCCCAGGTGTCCGGGGCGAACTTCTGCGCCTCGACCGGGCACCGCTCGTCGGCGATCGCCGAGACCTCGTCGTCACCGGGGAAGGCGCCCGCGTCGTCGATCTTGAACTCGCCGACGACCTGCCCCTCGTGCGGCTCGGCGCAGGGCACGATCTCGATGGCGAACTCCTCGCCCTCGGCCGTCCCGCTGTTCGGGTTGTAGCAGTCTCCGACGGCCAGCGAGAAGACCGATCTCTGGCGCGCCACCTTCTTCGCGCCTTCCTTGGCGTTGTCGAGCACGGAGCATCCCGCGGCCGAGAGCGAGAGCAGGGCGAGGGCGGCGGCCGTGCCGCGCAGGGACCGGGACGGGGTGCTGAAAGTCATGACGTGCGCATCCTCAAACAGAATTCTTACGAACAAGTCTGCGCATCGTAGGGCCTGCCTGTGACAGCGCTGTGGGCAGGGAACCTGCCGCTTCCGCTCAGGTCCGCGCATCCGCACCCCGGGCGCCGGGCAGCGCCGTGCGATCCATCCGTCACGCAACCGGGGAGCGCCCGTTCCGAGGCGGCGAATGTGGGCTCTAACCTCACTCCACCGGCCCTATATGTTCGTTTCAGGGTGCAGTGGAAGCCCGCATTTGAAGACCGAACCAGTGCGTGTTCCGGGCAGCCTGGGGAAGGCCCCCGGCCGACCGAGGTGCGGCCGTGCGCCCGGGCCGTTCCGGTTGCGCCGGGCACCATGCCGGAACCGAGCCACCCGCCAAAGCCGGCATGCCGGCCGGAGCCAGGAGGCCGACGTTCCGGCGTGGACCGTGGTGGACCGTCCACCGGAGGGGCACCCCGCGCGCTCGTCGTGCCGCCGAGGACGGGGCCGGGCCGAAGAAGTACCGGGCCACAGGACGTCTCCGGACCGGATTCACCTGCGGGACGCCCTCTGGACGCATCCACCACGGAAAGCAGACGTCCCGGACTCGGTCCCCTCCCCCGGCCAGCAGGTCACCGTGCGCAACCGCCCCTGGGTGGTGACCGAGGGGACCCGGTCCGCCCTCGCCTCTGACGACCAGGCCCGCGCCGCCGAGGCCACCCACCTGGTCCGGCTCGTCTCCCTGGAGGACGACGCCCGGGACGAGGAACTGCGGGTCGTGTGGGAGCTGGAGCGGGCGACCGAGGTCTACGACGGCCACGTTCTCCCCTCCGCGGGGAACGGGTTCGCCGAGCCCGACCGCCTCGACGCCTTCCTCGACGCGGTGCGCTGGGGGGCCGACGATGGCGGCTTGTTCCCCAAGCCGAATACGCCCTGTTCTGAGCCAGGGCGTCAACATACTCCGCGCCCGGTACGGACTTGGCGCGGAGCGCAATCAGTGGAGGGTCAGGGCCTCGACGCGTACGTCACGAAGTCCGCCCACGCGTTTGCCGTGAGCGCGAGCTGAGGGCCGCCGAGGTTCTTGGAGTCGCGAACGTGGACGGTGCCGGGGGTGGTGGCGACCTCGATGCAGGACTCGCCGTCGGTTCCGCTGCTGTAGCTGCTCTTGAACCACGCCAGTTCGGAGGCGTCCCCGGCGGAGGCGTTGCGGATCATGTCTCTCCCAGCAAACTCCCGAGGCGGGAGGGCCAGGGCCCGGACAGTGCCGTACCGCAGCTCAAGGACTCGCAGTTGTTTCGGGTCGGAGACCGGGCGGCCGTTGAACGCGCCGTCCGAGCGTCCCACTGCCGTTCCATCCCCGAACTTCAGCACCTCGATCCTGCCGTCCACTCCTGGATGAGCCTCGCTGCTTGTCGGCATCACCTGGAGCGTGACGTTGCGCAATCGGCCAACCTCCAGCAGGTGTTCGAGTTGCTGACGCCACACCATTGTGCCCCCGACGGGACGGCGGAGAGGCGCCTCTTCGAGCACATGACGGCCGGGGGCGACGGCCGGCGGGAACGCAGGCACGCGCGCCTGGCGGAGGACCCCACGGCCGCCGAGACTGCGGCACGGCTCCTGGATCGGATGGGGACCGAGGACCGGGACGACAACGATGTCGAGGCCGAACACCATGCGACCCTCCTTGCGGCGCTGCGCGAGCACCAACTGGACGCGCGCCTCGCCGAAGAGCTTCCGCTGCACCTGACCGGCCCGGACACCGACGCCGGTGCTCTGCGCCTCCCGTGGGGCGACACCCTGCTCGGCCCTGTGGAGAACGCGGTCTCCGCCGCCGGGGACCGCGATCAGGAGATCACTGTCTCCGGCCGCACCACCGAACTGCGCGAAAGCGACTGGGTGAAGGTCAAGACGGGGACGGCCAAGAACGCGCCGGCCTACGACGTCCGCTTCGAGGAACCCGCAGAACTGCTGCGCATGCGTCCTGGCCTGGGGGACAACGTCCATTTCCGGGTCCGCTTCCGCCGGCGCCTGGATTCCGCGGGCATCGCACGGTCCACCGAGTACACGTACCTGGGCCCGGCGCCCGAGCAGCCGTCCCTCCCCATGGAACCCTGAGCGGCCGGCGCCACGCGGAATCGAGTACCGCTCCGTGAGCCGGAAGCGGACCGTCGCCCGGATCACCCGCCCCGGCTGCCGAGCCGTCAGGCCCGGCCGCCGGTCTCGAACCGCTTCACCTCACGCAACCGGAAACCGGTGCCGCTCCGGTCGACGTCGTTGGCGGCGAGGGCCGGTTCGCCGATGGACGGGGACCCTGGTTCATGCGGGGCTCGCTCGGCGGCGTGGCCGGGCGGGTGCGTGGCTCCGTGGTGTAGGTGGAGGCCCGGGCGGCTAGAAGACTGCCGTGCGTGAGTCCGATGTGTGTGCTGGTCGCCGCCACGGCGAATGCCGCCCGTCGGCCTGACCTGCCGCCAGGCGGGCACAAGGCCGCCGCGGAACTCCAGGCCTCTGCGCGAAGACGTTCGCGCCCGCCGGACCCGGAGCAGCACCGCCTCATCGCCAGGGGTGCCCCCGGAGAAGCGTCGGCTTCCCTGCGCCTCCCGTAAAAGAACACCCGTTCTTGACCGATCGTTCTTTAATCACATACGGTCATGAGCATGGGACGACCACGCGCCTTCGACACCGATCAGGCCGTCAGTGCCGCGGCCGCCCTCTTCGCCGCCCACGGCTACGAGGGCACCTCGGTGGACGACCTGGTCACAGCCACCGGCATCCACCGCGGCAGTCTCTACAAGGTCTTCGGCTCCAAACGGGGCCTGCATCTGACCGCCCTCCGCAACCACCTCGACCACGAGATCCACCCGACCACCGCCGCCATCGCCACCCTCAGCGACCCCGCGCAGGCGCTGACGGCAGCCGTCGCCTCTTACGACAACGGCCCGGCCGCCGGACTCCTCCTCCTCGCCGCCGCCGAACGGGCCCCCCACGACCCGGAAGTCGCGGCGCTGGTCGCGGAAGGCATCAAAGCGCTGGAGGACGCCCTGCGCCCCTCCCACGGCGACGCCGCCCCTCAACTCGCCTCCACCGTCCTCGGTACCCGCCTGCGCCTGCGCGCCCTGCCGACCACCCCCAAGGAACACTGACATGGCCCTGATCTCCATCGACCGTGAACGCGGCCTGCTGACCGCCGAATTCCAGGGCCTCGACAAGCTCTGGACTCTCAAGAGCCGCCTGGAGATCCCCCTCACCCACGTACGTGGTGCCACCCACGACCCCGGCATCGCCCGCGAACCGAAGGGCATCCGCGTCGTGGGCACCTACCTGCCCGGCGTCATCACCGCCGGCCGCTTCCGCCACAACGGTGAACGCCTCTTCTGGGACGTGAAGAACCCGGACAAGGCGGTTGTCATCGAACTCGCCGACGCCGAAAGCTACGACCGCCTCGTCATCGAGGTCGACGATCCCCGCGCCACCGTGGCCCTCATCGAACAGTCCATCGCCCGCGGCTGAAACGTGACTTCCGGCCTGGACGCCCTTCCGGCGGCCCTGTACGTGTTCATCGACGACCATGTGCCGCCTCGTCACCGGATCGGGCGACCGCCGAAGTCGTCGAACCCGGAACTGCTGTGCCTGGCCGTGGCGCAAGTGCTGCTGGGCTTCCCCTCAGCCCGGCACCGGCTCCGATTCGCCCACGCCCGACTGCGGCACCTGTTCCCCCACCTGCCCGCAGCGGTCGGGCTGCACCAAGCGCCTGAACGCGGCCGGCCACTGATCTCCTGCGGGATCGAGGCCCGCCCCATCAGGTGAGCAGAGCGGCGCGGTGTGCGGCGCGCCGCACACCGCGCCGCCGGGCGGGTGGACGGCACCCGCCCGGCGGCACCGCCGCACCCGGTCCGCGCGGCACCGCCGCCCGGACCGGGACCGTCAGATGTCGATGACCCGGTACGCGATGGTGTAGACGCCGCCGGACCCTTCGAGCGAGCGGTACTGGACCTCGGCGCCCGCCTCGCTCCCGGTGGCGAGCGTCGAGCCCAGCTTGTCGTCGGAGCTCGTGCTGTCGTAGTCCCACAGCGTCATGGTGCGGGCCTGCTGCTTGCCGAGGACGAGGGCCGCGTTGCCGTTGCCGTCCGTCATCGACCGCACGTAACCCGGGCCCATCGTCTGGTACTTGAGGCTGCCGGGCCACACCTTCACGGCGTTGCCGTTGGCGTCGGTGACCTTCAGGTAGGCCTCGTCGTGATCGCCCTCGCTCTGCTCGTGGCAGGTCAGCTCCAGCAGTTCGATGCGGACGTAGTCGATCGGCTCGGCCTGGGCCGCGCCGGCGAACCCGGCGACGCCGGTGAGCGAGAGCAGGGCGGCCGTGGCCACTCGAGCGATTCCACGCATGATGTCGGTTCCCCCTTGGGTGGTGTCGCCCCGCGTCGTGCCGCGGGGCGGTGCCGTTCCCCCGGCACGCGAACCACCATGCCCGCCCGCACGGCGGTGGAC
>NZ_JAAAXQ010000250.1 GCF_009916105.1 Streptomyces sp. GC420
CGCCCGCCCTGAGCGGCGCCGACCCCGACGACGCCGCGGCGCTGCGCGGCACCGTCGACCTGGACTCCGAGACCAACAGGGAACTGGCACGGGAAGTCGCGGACCAGGCCATCGTCCTGCTCAGCAACAACGGCACCCTGCCCCTCGGACGGCCCCGCAGGATCGCCCTCGTCGGTCCCAACGCCGACGAACCGACCGCCGTCCTCGGCTGCTACTCCTTCCCGGTCCACGTCGGCGTCCACCACCCGGAGGTCCCCGCGGGCATCGGCCTGCCCACGCTGCGCGAGGCGCTGCGGCTGGAGTTCCCCGGCGCCGAGATCGTCACCGCGCGCGGAGCGGATGTCGACGGCGACGACACCTCGGGTTTCGCCGAGGCGATCCGGCTGGCGAACGGCTCCGACATCGTTATCGCCGCCCTGGGCGACCGGGCCGGGCTCTTCGGGCGCGGTACCAGCGGCGAGGGCTGCGACGCCGACTCCCTGGCCCTGCCCGGCGTACAGCAGGACCTGCTCGACGTGCTGCTCGACACCGGCACGCCGGTGGTCGTCACCCTGCTCGCGGGACGGCCGTACGCACTCGGCCGCGCCGCAGGCGAAGCGGCCGCCGTCGTGCAGTCCTTCTTCCCCGGCGCCGAGGGAGCCGGGGCGGTGGCCCGTGTGCTCAGCGGACGCACCAACCCGTCGGGCCGGCTGCCCGTGAGCGTGCCGCGCAGCCCCGGCGCACAGCCTTCCACCTATCTGGCGGCCCGGCTGGCGCAGGCCACCGAGGTGTCCAGCATCGACCCCACCGCCGCCTTCGCCTTCGGCCACGGTCTGTCGTACACGGTCTTCGACTGGAGCGACCTCACCGTCGGGAACAAGGAGAGCGGCACCGGGGGAGGGTTCGACCTCTCCTTCCGCGTACGCAACACCGGTGAACGGCAAGGCACCGAGGTCGTGCAGCTGTACCTGCACGACCCGGTGGCCTCCGTCGTGCAGCCGGTGCAGCGCCTCATCGGCTACACGCGGGTGCCGCTCGCGCCCGGCGAGTCGGGCCGGATCACGGTGCACGTCCCCGCCGACCTCGCCTCGTTCACCGGCCGCGACGGGCGGCGCGTCGTCGAGCCCGGGGAGCTGGAACTGCGCCTCGCCGCCTCCAGCACCGACACCCGCCTCACGGCGACGGTCGTCCTGACCGGCGGCCCCCGGTACGTGGACCACACGCGTCGGCTGCACGCGCGGTTCACCGTGGCCACCGGGCCCGGCGCCGGGCCGGCCGGCTGAACACCCGCGGCGGAGCGGCCCGGTTCCCGCCCGGGAACCGGGCCGCTCCGCCTCCGCGGGCGGGCCGGCATTCCGTCCCCGCCACCCGGCGCGGAACCGCCGCCCACACATGGCCAGAAGTCGAACATGTGACCAACAAGGTGGCAATGCCGGGCAACCTCAAGGGTGTTGGCGCTGTCTACCCGGCCATGAGGATCCGTTTTCTGATACACAACGCCTACGGGATCGGAGGGACGATCACCACCACCTTCAACCTGGCCCAGGCACTCGCACGGCAGCACGACGTGGAGATCGTCTCCGTGCTCCGGGCGCGTGAACTCCCGAGCTTCACCCTCGACCCCCGGGTCCGCCTGCGTCCTCTGGTGGATCTGCGGCACGAGAAGGACCACCCGCTGCACCAGCGGCCCGCCAAGGTGTTCCCCGTCGCGGAGTACCGCTACCGCCAGTACAGCGAGCTGACCGACCAGCGGATCGCCGAGTACCTCCGGACCACCGACGCCGACGTGATCATCGGCACCCGCCCGGGACTCAACGTGCACCTCGCCCTCCAGGCCCCGGAGCACACGGTGCGTCTCGGCCAGGAGCACCTGACGCTCGACAACCATCCACCCCGGCTGCGCAACGCCATGCGCCGGGCCTACCCCCGCCTCGACGCGCTCACCACTGTCACCGAGGCGGACGCCGCGGCCTACCGGCGCAAGATGAGGCTCGCGGGCGTACGCGTGGAGGCCCTGCCGAACAGCGTCCCCGACCCCGTGCTCCCCACCGCGGACGGCACCGGCAAGGTGATCATCGCCGCGGGCAGGCTGGTCCGGATCAAGCGCTACGACCTGCTGATCGAGGCATTCGCCGCGGTCGCGGCCGCACATCCCGACTGGCAGCTGCGCATCTACGGCAAGGGCGAGGACCACGACCGGCTGCGCCGGCGCATCGAGGACCTCGGCCTGAGCAACAACGCCTTCCTCATGGGTCCGGCCGCCCCCATGGAGGCCGAGTGGGTCAAGGGCTCCATCGGCGCCGCAGCATCCGACTTCGAACCGTTCGGCATGACGATCGTCGAGGCGATGCGCTGCGGCCTGCCCGTCGTCAGCACCGACTGTCCTCACGGACCCGCCGAGATCATCAAGGACGGCGTCGACGGACGGCTGGTGCCCGTCGGCGACCGTGACGCCATGGCCGCCGCCCTGCTCGGCCTGGTGCGCGACGACGGACTGCGCCGCCGCATGGGCCTGGCCGCCAGTGAGAACGCGGAGCGCTTCACTCCCGGCCCGCTCGTCGAGCGGTTCGAGCGGATCGCCGGCGCGGCTCTCGACGCGAAACGCTCCGGGCGCCGGCCCGCCCGGACACCGGGCGGGCTGAACCGCGTACTGATCAGCGGCGGATTCGCCGCGCGGGACGCCGCGTACGTCGCGGCCGGGAGCGTGCTGAGGACCGTACGGAAGGGCCGCCGATGAGCGCGACGAACGCGATGAACGCGACGAACACGACGAACACGACGGCACCGCAGGAGGACCCGCGAGCCGACTGCACGGTGGACGAGGACGGCCGGATCACCTGGCACCTGCGCCTGCCGGCGACCACCCCTCCGCGGCTGCTGCTCCGGCTCCGGCCCAGGAAGGGCGAGGCCGAGGGGAACCGCCATGTGCTCGGCCTCGACCGGGTCGCGGACGACAGCTGGCGGGCCGTCCTCGAACCGGGACTGCGCCTCGCCGAGGGCCGGTGGGACGCGTACGCGCTCCTGGGACCGGATGAGGAACGACTGCGGCTGCGCTCGGGGCTGCGCGACCTGCGGGCCCTTGTGACGGCCCACACGCGGGAGCACCCGGCCCCGGTGGCCGTCCGGATCCCCTACGCCACCAAGGAGGGGTACCTCGCCGTACGCGCCTGGCTGCGCGACGCCCACGCGGAGACCTCCACCCTCACCACCACCGACCGGTCGATGACGGTCTCGGCCGGCCTGCACGGCGCCTACCTCGCCGAGGACGCCGCGGTTGTGCTGCGCCGCAGGGGGCAGGGCGGGGAGGAGCGGAGGACCGGCCTCGACGCGTCCGCCGACCGGCGCGGATTCTCCTTCACCGTGGACTACGGGGACCTGTCGGCCGACGGGCCCGGCCGCATCTGGGACGTCTTCGTGCACCCGGGAGCGGACGCGCCCAGGATCCGCGTCGGCCGCCTGCTCGACGACGTGGCCGACCGCAAGACGGTCTTCGTCCACCCGGCGGCAGCCGTCTCGGGCTCCCTGGTGCGCCCGTACTACACGGCCGACAACGACCTGTCGGTAGAGATCACGAGCGCATGATCGGGCCCACGCCCGCCGCCCGCGCGGTGGACGAGGTCCCACCCGGCGGACGCCCACCGGCCTTCGCCCGCGTGCGCACGGGTGTGGGTGTGGGGCCCGTCCGCCCGGCAGGGCGGCCGTCCGGCCGGGACCGGTGCTCGGGCGCGAACCCGTGCCGCCCGCCGTCTGCCATGTCCTCCGGCCAGTCGCGGGCCGCGCGCGTGGTGGGCCGACCCCGGCTGTGTGCCTGTGCGGGTGGCTCGGGGCCACCGCTGGTGCCCTGTCCGGGGGGCTTCGGGGCGGGCCGCGCCCGGACGGGGCGTGCGGCTGTGCGGCGGCCGCGAGCAGTCCGGCTGCCTCTCGCCGGTTCCCGGGGGCTGCGCTTGCGATGCGTCCCGCCGGCGGGGGAGTCCTGGGCCCTCGTCGGTGCGGGTCGGCGTGTGTCCGCCGCCACGCTGCGGCGGGCCGAGGGGCCGAGTCCGCGTTGGGCGTGGCTGCCTGCCCGCGGCGGGCGACGGTGTGGGGCCGGGCGTGTTTGTGGTCACACGTCCGGGGCCGACGGCGGGTGTGGCCGGCGTGGCCGCTGCCTCCCGCCCCGGCGGAGGTGCCGGACCGAGGCCCGCGACGGTCCGGGCGTGGCGGGCGTGGCGGGCGTCCCGGGCCGGGGCCCACAGCCGCGCGGACCGGCAGCGGGCGGACCCGCGACGGGGCGCACAGGGGCGCTGGAACGGACCCCTGTGCGTCCGTGTGAGCGAAGAGCTGGCACCATGCCGGATATGACCACCCGGCCCGGCTTCCGTCTCGCGCGAGCCGCGATCTTCGCGGCGGTGTGCGTGGTGACGACGGCGCTCGGGCACTCCATGATGTCCGGCGCCGCCCCGCCGGCGTGGACCGTGGCCGGCGCGTTCGCCGCCGCGACGGGGGGAGCGTGGTGGCTGACCGGCCGGGAGCGCGGGGCGCCCGCCGTGACCGGATCGACGATCATCACGCAGTTCGTTCTCCACACCTTCTTCAGCCTGACTCAGGCGCCGTCCGCCATGGGCTCCGCGCCCGGGACGGGCGGCGCACACGGCACGGCGGGCATGGGGCACGCGCACCACGCGATGCACACGATGCCCATGTCCGGTGCCTCGTCCGCACACGGCTGGACCACCGGCATGGTGCTGACGCACACACTGGCCGCCCTTGTCTGCGGGCTGTGGCTGTGGCGCGGCGAGGCAGCCGCATTCCGGCTCGGCCGCGCCCTCGCGGCATTCGTCTTCGCGCCCCTGCGCCGCGCCCGCCTGGCCCTGGCCCGCACCGCACCCGGCCTCCCGCCGGGCCGGATCGTCACCGCCCCGCGGACACAGCGGCTGCGCAGGTCGCCGCTGCTCCACATCGTCTCCCGCAGAGGCCCGCCGGCCCTTCCGGTCTGCTGCTGACCGCCCGTCCCGCGGTCTTCACGGTTCCCTCGGTGACGGGCGGAGTCCCGGCGCGCCCGTGACGCGTCGCATGCCCGACGTCTCACGTCCCACGTGCGCCGGCCCACGGCCCTGCGGCACCCCGGGCCTCCGGGCCCGAAGGTGTGCCGCTCACCACGCATCCGCAAGGACCTGTGATGACCTCTGCACCGACACTGACCCCTGCCCTCAAACGGGCCCCGCTCCCGGGCCCCGCCGTGCGCGACGACCAGCAGATCACCCAATGGGCGCTGGCCGCCCGAGGCGGCGACAGCGAGGCGATCGACCAGTTCGTGCGCGCCACGCACGGCGATGTCTGGCGCTTCGTCGCCCACCTCTGCGCCGACGTACAGGGTGCCGACGACCTCGCCCAGGAGACGTATCTGCGGGCGCTGACCGGACTGCCGCGCTTCGCCGGCCGCTCGTACGCGCGCACCTGGCTGCTGTCGATCGCCCGCCGCGTGGTCGTCGACCGCCACCGCGCGGCCGCGGCCCGTCCGCGGCTCGCCGACGCCGAGGACTGGCGGGTGCCCGCCGAGCGGGCGCAGCGCGCCCAGCAGACCGGGCTGCCCGGCTTCGACGACGGAGTCGCGCTCCACGACCTCCTGGGAGCGCTGGACGCCCCGCGCCGGGAGGCGTTCGTCCTCACCCAGGTGATGGGCCTGCCCTACGCGGAGGCCGCGACGCTGGTGGGCTGCCCCATCGGCACCGTCCGCTCCCGGGTGGCGCGGGCCCGCGAGGAGATGGCCGGGCTGCTGCGGGCGGCGGAGACCGCCGGGGAGCCCGAGCCGGTGACTGCCGCCGCCTAGGCGCGGCGGACGTACGAGGCCGCTTCCGGTTCCCGCCCGCGGACGGGAACCGGAAGCGGCACGTTTCGCCGTGGCCAGGGCCGACGGCGAAGAGTTCCGGCCCGGCCGGAGAGCCCGGCCAGGCCGGGCCCGCTCAGCCCTGCCCAGGTCTCACGGACGGCGTACCGACCTGACCAGGACCACGCCCAGCAGGATCAGGACGGCCACCAGCGCCACTCCTCCCACCGGCCACAGGACCGACCACGGCCCGTCGGCATCATCGGCGGTGTCCGTATCATCCGCCCCGCCCGCACGCGGCGACTGAGTCGCCGGGCCGGCGGACGGCGTCCCGCCCGCGGCATCCGGGCGCGAGGACGGTGCCGGTGACACGGTCGGCGCCGCCGGGTCCTTGTTGGTGAAGGTGTACCGGCCCTGGAGCGGAGCCCCGTCGGCCGCCACGGTGCGCCAGGTGACGAGGATCTCGCCGGAGGGCAGCGCCTTCACCTTCTGCTCCACGTCGTTGTTGAGCGCGCTCGGCGCGCCGTCGCTGTACGACACACCGTCGGCGCCGGACACCGCGATGGTGGTGAACTGCTGCTTGACCGGCCCGTCGAAGCTCAGCGTGACCGACTCCGGGGACCGGGACACCACCGAGCCCGCCGCCGGGTCGGACCCCACCAGTCGCGCGTGCGCCCGAGCCGGTGCGGCCGCCGCGACGACCAGCAGCAGCGCGAGCAGCGCCGGCACGGCCGCCAGGAGCGCGGTCGGCACCCTCCTGGCGTACCCGGACACGGTCACGGACACGGGGGTTACGGACGCGGGCGTGTATCCGGCCGGCGCGGACGTCCGTACAGCCGGCGGGGACGTGGGCACGGCCGCGCGGACGGTCGCGGACGGCCCGGCGGACGGGAACGGGGAATCGCTTCGGCGCTTCACATACCAGTACGTCGGATCCGGCACCCGGAAAGTTCCCTGAAAATTCTCTGTGAAGACCCGGGAACTTCCGGCCGGTGCGCCACGACTACCTGTCCGAACTGCCGAACGCGAAGCCGGAGGGCCGACGAATCATGCGCACCGCCACCACCAGTCCCATAGCCCGGGGAACCCGCCGTCCGCGTGTCCTCGTCGCCGCCTCGGCGGTCGCGGTGCTGGGGATGATCACCCTCGCCGGTTGCGGCGCGGACGACTCGTCCCCGTCGGGCTCGGGCGGCTCCGCCACGGCGACCCCCAGCAAGGCCGCCGCCACTGCCGCGCCGGTCACCATGAAGGACCCGTGGGTGAAGGCCGCCGAGTCCGGCATGACCGGGGCGTTCGGAACCCTGGTCAACAGCACCGGCGCCGACATCACCGTCGTGTCCGCCACCTCCGGCGCGTCCGAGAAGATGGAGCTGCACGAGGTGGCCGACGTGGACGGCAAGATGGTGATGCGCCCGAAGGAGGGCGGGTTCGTCATCCCGGCCAAGGGCAGCCACACACTCAAGCCGGGCAGCGACCACCTGATGCTGATGGGGCTGGCCGACGCCGTGAAGCCGGGTGACGAGATCCCCGTCACCCTGACCTTCAAGGACGGCCGGACGCTCAAGTTCACCGCCGTCGCCAAGGAGTTCGCGGGCGGCAAGGAGAACTACGACTCCGGCAAGTCGGACATGAAGGACTCCGGCATGTCCGACATGAAGAAGGACTGACCACCCGCCATGGAGGAGAACAGCATCCCGCCCGTCAGCCGCCGCAGGGTGCTGGCCGGCGGAGCGCTCACCGTCACGGGCGCCCTCGCCGGTGCCGGGATCACCGCCGCCGTGGGACGTGGCAGCGGCTCCGGGGACGGCACCGGCGGCGACGCGGACCGGCGCCCGCAGACCGTCACCGTCGCCTACGGCGAGCAGACCGTGCCCTTCCACGGCAGGCACCAGGCCGGGATCGCGACCCCGGCCCAGTCCCACGCCGTGTTCCTCGGCTTCGAGCTGGCCAAAGGCACGGACCGCGCGGCCCTGGGCCGGATGATGCGGCTGCTCACCGACGACGCCGCCCGGCTCACCCGGGGTGAGCCGGCCCTGGCCGACACCGAACCCGAGCTCGCGGCACTGCCGGCCAGGCTGACCGTGACCTTCGGGTTCGGGCCCGGGCTGTTCAAGGCGGCCGGTGTCGACGACCAGCGGCCCGCGTCCCTCGAACCGCTGCCGCGGTTCGGCATCGACCGGCTGCAGGACCGCTGGAGCGGCGGCGACCTGCTGATCCAGATCTGCGCCGACGACCCGCTCACCGTCGCGCACGCCCAGCGGATGCTGATCAAGGACGCCAGGTCGTTCGCCCGGCTGCGCTGGACTCAGCGCGGGTTCCGCCGCGGGCGCGGCATCGAGGACGACGGGGTCACGCAGCGCAACCTCATGGGCCAGCTCGACGGCACCGCCAACCCGGATCTGGACGACGACGTCTTCTCGGAGATCGTCTGGACCGACGCGGGGCCGCGGTGGCTGCGTGACGGCGGCACGACCCTGGTACTGCGCAGGATCCGCATCGAGCTCGAGACCTGGGACGCGGCCGACACCGGCGCCAAGGAGTTCACCATCGGACGGAGGCTGCGCACCGGGGCGCCACTCACCGGCACCGCGGAGAAGGACCTCCCCGACTTCGACGCCAAGAACGACCTCGGCTTCCCGGTCATCTCCGAGCACGCCCACATACGGCGGGCCCACGTGGGAGAGGACCGGCGGCGCATCTTCCGCCGCCCGTACAACTACGACGAGGCCGCGGCCGTGGACGGGCGGTCGGAGACCGGCCTGCTCTTCGCCTCGTTCCAGCGCGACATCGGCGAGCAGTTCCTGCCGATCCAGCGCAGCCTGGCGGAGTCCGACCTCCTCAACCAGTGGACCACCCCGATCGGTTCGGCGGTCTTCGCCGTCCCGCCGGGCTGCGCCGCCGACGGCTGGATCGGGGACACCCTGCTCGGCTGACACGGGACCTCGCGCGGCCCGGACGCCGGGACGCGCGACGAACCGCCGGAGTGCGCGGTGGCGGCTCCGCCGTCCCGGACACGCGCACCGCCCGCAGGGCCGCTCCGGCGGCCGGGACCGGTTGCCCGGGACGCCCGGGCAGGGTGTCCCGGACACACCCGCGTGCGGCACCGTCCCGGGCACGCCGCAGAACCGGGCAGACGCCGTCCCGCGCATGACACCCGCCGTGTCACGTGCGGGGCGGCTCAGTCGTTCATCAGCCACATGCGGCACAGCCACCACGCGTTCACACCGCCGAACGTCCCGTGCGGGTCGATGCCGGTGACGTCCGCGAACCGCTGCACGCGGTTGCGGACGGTGTTGGGGTGCACGAACAGCGCCGCGGCGGCTGCGGCGACGTCCCGGTCCGCTTCGAGCCACGCGCACACCGCGTGGGCGACCGTTCTGGCGTTGGCGCCGAGCGCGGACCGTGCGGGGCGATGCCGGTCGAGGAGCACGGCCGCCAGATCGGCCCGGTCGGCGAGCGCCGCCGGCGCCGCGACCTCCGCGATATGGACCAGGCCCGTCCTGCCGGCCGTCTCCGCCGCCCCCAGCGCGGCGACCGCGAGACGCCGTACGGCGCCCAGCTCCTCGGGACCCGCGGGGCCGGCGAGACCCGCGACCGCGCCGTCGGAGGAGACGGACGGCGCCGGCACCCGGGTCAGTACGCCGACCAGCAGACCGTCGACGAGGGCGACCAGGGCCGGCGCATGCGCCCGCGGCTGCTCGTGGACGGCCGACGGCAACGTGTCCCGGGGCCGGGCGACCGCCACCCACAGCCCGCCGCCCGCCGGCAGCCCCGCCTCGGCGGCGGCGAGCGCGGCGGCCGAGCCGCCCTCGAGGAGACGCCGCACCAGGTCCGCTTCGCGGTCGACGGCGGGCAGGGTCCGGCCGGTTTCCGTGGCGCGGTGCGCCGTGATCAGCCGGGCCCGCACCGCCTCGGACCAGTCGTCGTAGAGTTCACGCGCGTCGAGCAGCCGGTCGGCGGGCACCCCGTGCGCCGCCGCCACCTCACGCGCACGCGCCCAGATGGTCCGCTCGGCCACATGGACGGCGCCGAGGACCGCCTCGATCGGTACGCCCTGCCTGGCCCGCGTGACGCCCAGCTCGGCCACGAACGACAGCTCCGCCTCCGTCGGGCCGCGCCTGGCGGCGACGGCACGGGTCGCGGCGGCCAGCAGCGCACGGGTGTGCCCGGCGATGTCGGCCGGCGGGAGCACGGAGACCTCGCGGACCAGCGTGCGCACACCGGCCACCACGGACGGCAGCAGGTCGTCCTCGCCGACCACCCGCTCGATCAGGTCGACCACGGCGGTCCACCCGTCACGCCCGTCCGCGTCACGCCCGTCCGTGCCCCGTCCGTCCGCGTCACGCCCGTCCGTGCCCCGTCCGTCCGCGTCACGCCCGTCCGTGCCCCGTCCGTCCGCGTCACGCCCGTCCGTGCCCCGTCCGTCCGCGTCACGCCCGTCCGTGCCACGGGTGCCCGAGCCTCGGGCGCGGGAGCCGGCGGCATCGGAACCATGGGCGTCGTGGACGTCTCGGGCGTGCATGGACGCGACTATCACCGTGCTTGTGGATTTTCACAAGGCGCGGCCCGAATCCCGTGGACGCCACCATGTTCGGGCGGCCTGGCGCGGCCTAGCGTTGGGCCCCACCACAAGACGGGGCGGCCGGGAGGTCCGCGTGCCGTGCGGACCGGCACGCGGTGCCGCGGCGCCCCGCTCAGGCGGCGGCACGGTCGCGCGGCGCGGCACCCGGAGGGAGAGCGAAGGAGTCCGCATGCCTGATGTCGCCGTGATCACCCGGGCGGGCGGCGGTGTCGGCACCGCGACGATGCGCCCCTTCACCGGCGCGGGCCATGACGCGGCCGGGATCCCGCCGGGCGGCCGCACCAGGACGACGGTCCGCCGCCTGCGAGGGGGCCGGGGGCCCTGACCCGGAGCCCGATGGAGCACCCAGGCACCTTCAAGCCCTACTCGCCACCGCCCCTCCGCACGCACCGAGGAAGCAGAGAACCCATGACCCCTCCTACCCGTGTCGCCGTCATCGGCGCCGGAGCAGCGGGCCTTGCCACCACCAAGTCCCTGCTCGACGCGGGCGTCGACGTCGTCACCTACGAGAAGGGCGACCGGCCCGGCGGACTGTGGGCCCGCGACAACAGCAGTGGCCTGTCGCCCGCGTACGCCTCACTGCACCTCAACACCAGCAAAGCACGCACCCAGTTCGCGGACTTCCCGATGCCCGCCCACTGGAGCGACTATCCCTCCGCCGACCGCGTGGCGGGGTATCTCGCCGACTACGCGGAAACATTCGGGCTCGTCCCCCACCTGCGCTTCCACCGGACCGTCAGTTCCGCCGAGCGGTCGGAGTCCGGTGAGGGCTGGCTGGTCTCCACCGAGGACGGACGGACGGACGCCTACGACGCCCTGGTGGTCGCCAGCGGCCACAACTGGGACCCGCGGTGGCCCGAGCCCGCGTATCCCGGCACCTTCGCCGGTACCCAGTTGCACGCCCACGACTACCGGAGTGCCGAGGTGTTCCGGGGGCGCCGGGTCCTCGTCGTCGGCATGGGCAACTCGGCCATGGACATCGCCGTGGACGCCTCGTACACCGCGAGCGGGCCGGTACTCCTCTCGGCCCGGCACGGGGTGCACGTCATACCCAAGTACCTCTTCGGCCGGCCGTCGGACGCGACCGGCGGTGCCCTGTCCGTGCTGCCGTGGCGGATGCGCCAGCGGCTGGCCGAGCGCCTGCTCCGGCTGGCCGTCGGCACTCCGCAGAGCTACGGACTGCCCGCTCCCCGGGGCGGCCTGTTCCAGAACCACCCCACGATCAGCGACACGATCCTGCACCGTCTCACCCACGGCGAAGTGGTCCCACGCCCCGGTGTCGACCGTCTCGACGGCGACGCGGTCGTCTTCACCGACGGCACACGCGACGAGGTCGACCTGATCGTGTGGGCCACCGGCTACCGGGTGACCGTCCCCTTCCTCACCCGCCGCTGGCTGGGCGAGGACCCCGAGCGGCTGCCGCTCTACCGGAGGGTGTTCCATCTCGACGACTCGAGCCTGGCCTTCGTCGGGCTGATGCAGTCGACGGGCGCAGCGCTGCCGGTCGTGGAGGCGCAGGCCAAGCTGGTCGCCGCCCACTTCGGAGGTTCGTACGCCCTGCCCCGCGCGGCGGACCAGAGGCGGGCGGTGGCCCGGGCGCTGCGGGACGCCACCGCGCGCTGGGGCGCCGACCGCCGCCCGATGATGCGCGTCGACTTCGACGCGTACTGCGCCGAGTTGCCGCGCGAGACGAGGGCCGGGCGGGCGCGGCTGCGGCGCGGTACCGGCCGTCCGTTCATCCCCGCATGCCGCCAGGAGAGCCTCGTATGAACAACCACACCCCGGATCGCGCCCCGGACCAGCAGCGCTCCGGCCGACCCAGTGCCCGGCCTCCCGCCCAGGACTCTGCCC
>NZ_JAAAXQ010000251.1 GCF_009916105.1 Streptomyces sp. GC420
GGGTCAGGCCTCGGGGGCGTCGACGAGGACGGTCCGCTTGGGGTTGGCTGTCCGGGCGGGGAGCTCGACCGAGTGCTCCGGCTGCTCGGCCACGTTCCGCAGTTCCTGGGCGTCCTCCAGGTGCGCCAGCGTCGTGCGGCGCGGGTTGGCTATGGTGCGGAACATCGTCCTCGTCTTCACTGTTCTTCTGTCCTGTTCCCTGGGCCGGCGGAGTCGTCAAGTGCCTCACGGGGCGCGGTTGTCGAAACCGCTATCCCTGTAAAGCGTCAGGCTAAACATGCAATTCCCGTACGAAGCCCGATTGAGGCGGGGATCAGCATGTGAGTTTGCTCACCCACCTTCACCGAAAACACACATTCCGGACGGTCAATCCACTTCCAGGAAACGGACATTCGACACCTGAAGCCCTCATTCCGCTCCTGATCATGGCGACTGGGACACCGCACGGGCGGTTGGAATCCGCCCGGTACGCCCGACTATCCGCCGGAACTGTTTCTACGGCACGTAACACACTCCTCACACGGTGTCACTCATGTCACAGCATGGCCAACTGGCCTTGTTGGAGATCCTGCACTGTGCTGGAATTCCACGGACCGCCGCAGGGATCAGCCGGCGCGCAGCGGCGCACAGCAGCGCCGAGCGGCGGCGGGGAAAGGGAGGACGCGCCGGTCACTCACGACCACCATGGGGCGTTCGCGCCCCACGACTCGACACCGTCCCGCCGCTCGCGCGGTGGGACGCCTGGTCCAGAGGTTGCGACGCTAGTGCAGGGACGTTTCAAGAGGGATGGCATGGGGCCTCCCCAGGCCCGTCAGGGCCGAGGGGAAGCTGCGGCGGAACAGGAACCGCGCGGCGGGAACGACCGTGGCTCCTCGCCCCAGCACGCCCAGGGCACCGGACCGGCGTTCGCCGGCGCAGGCCAGGACCGTGCCGTGCAGGGGCCGGGTCCGGGCGCCGAGTCGGGCGGTACGGGTCAGGCGGAGTCGGGACCGGGGCCACTTGCCCGGTCGGGACCGGGCTCACGAATAGCGCTGCGCAACTGGCGCATCAGCACAAGGCTGGTGTCCCTGCTGACCCTGCCCGTGGTCGCGGCCACCGTGCTGGGCGCGACGCGTATCAACAGCTCGATGGACGAGATCGAGCAGCTGGACAACATGCAGCTGCTCACCGAGATGACACGGCAGGCCTCAGAGCTGGCCTCCCGGCTCCAGGAGGAGCGGGACAAGACCGCCGGCCCGCTGGCGAACGGCGTCTCGGCCAAGGACTTCAAGGTCAAGAGCCCCCGTGACAAGACGGACCGGGCCATCGAGTCCTTCCGCGAGGGCACCCAGGACCTGGACAACTCCGACGGTGACGCGACCCTCGAGAGCGTCCGCGCCAACGTCCTGGACATCCTCACGCAGCTGAACGACATCAAGTCGATCCGCAGCACCGCCTATGCCGGGGCCACCAACGCCCAGACGGTCGACAGCTACAGCCAGCTGATCAACTCGCTCCTCGACCTGTCGCAGGAAATGGCGCAGGCGACCTCCAGCCCGGAGATGATCCAGCGCACCCGGGCGCTGGCGGCCTTCTCCACGGCCAAGGAGTACGCCTCCATCCAGCGCGCCGTGATCGCCGCCGCGCTGCCGGACAACAAGTCCGAGACCGGCAAGCTCAAGGAGCCCGACCGGCTGTTCGGCGAGTCGGCGATGAAGGGCGAGGACGCCGCGCGCAAGGCGTTCAGCCGGGTCTACAGCGGCAACGCCGAGGAACTGACCGCCCCCCTGGACTCGAACAACGTGACCGTCCAGGCGGCCGACCAGTACGCGGAGCGGGTGCTCTCCGACCCGAACGGCATGAGGAACCGCGAGGCGCGTTCCTACCTGGACTGGTACGACGCGGACACCACCAAGATCAACCAGATGGCCAACATCGAGGCCACGCTGCTCAACGAGATGGAGCAGAAGGCCCGAGCGCTGCGCAACGAGGCCGAGCGCGACGCCATCATCAACGGTGCGCTGATCCTGCTGGTCCTCGGTGTCTCCCTGATCGGCGCCTTCGTCGTCGCCCGGTCCATGATCCGCTCGCTGCGCCGCCTGCAGGAGACCGCCACCCGCGTCGCCCAGGACCGCCTGCCCGAGCTGGTCAAGCAGCTGTCGGAGGCCGACCCGCAGGACGTGGACACCTCCGTCGAGTCGGTCGGTGTGCACTCCCGGGACGAGATCGGCCAGGTGGCCGCGGCCTTCGACGACGTTCACCGCGAGGCGGTCCGCCTCGCCGCCGAGCAGGCTCTGCTGCGGGGCAACGTCAACGCGATGTTCACCAACCTGTCGCGGCGTTCCCAGGGCCTCATCCAGCGCCAGCTGTCGCTGATCTCCGAACTGGAGTCCCGCGAGGCCGACCCGGACCAGCTGTCCTCGCTGTTCAAGCTGGACCACCTCGCAACCCGTATGCGCCGTAACGGTGAGAACCTTCTGGTTCTCGCGGGTGAGGAACCGGGCCGCCGGTGGACGCGACCCGTCCCGCTCGTCGACGTGCTCCGCGCCGCCGCCTCCGAGGTGGAGCAGTACGAGCGCATCGAACTGGCGCAGGTCCCGGCGACCGAGGTCGCCGGCCGGGTCGTCAACGACCTCGTGCACCTGCTCGCCGAGCTGCTGGAGAACGCCACCTCGTTCTCCTCCCCGCAGACCAAGGTCAAGGTCACCGGTCACGCCCTGCCCGACGGCCGGGTGCTGATCGAGATCCACGACACCGGTATCGGCCTGTCCCCCGAGGACCTCGCGGCGATCAACGAGCGGCTGGCCTCCCCGCCGACCGTGGACGTCTCGGTCTCCCGGCGCATGGGCCTGTTCGTGGTCGGTCGTCTGTCCCAGCGTCACGGCATCCGCATCCAGCTGCGTCCCTCCGACTCCGGCGGTACGACAGCTCTGGTCATGCTGCCCGTCGACGTCGCCCAGGGCGGCAAGAAGCCCCCGGCCAAGCAGGGTCCCGCCGGCCAGCCCCAGGGCGCTCAGAACGGCGCCGGCCGGCTGCCCGGCGGTGCCGGACGCCCCGGAGCCGGCGGTCCCCCGCCCTCGGGCGGTCTGCTCGGCGGAGGCGGCGGCCAGCGTGCCGCGCTGCCGCCCCGTGAGGGCGGCGGCGGCCTGGGCAGCGCGTTCAGCGGTGCCCGTGGCGGCCGCGCCGGCGCGCAGAACGGCGGCCGGCAACTGCCGCCGATGGGCGGCCCCAAGGGCGAGCTGCCCGGCGCCGGTTCACCGCGTCAGCCCGGCACCAGCTGGGGCAGCGAGGAGCCGCGGCAGCCGCAGCAGCGTCCCCCGGTGGACCGCCCGCGCGGTCACGAAGAGGCGGAGTCCGGCGGGCAGTTCGCCCGGATGTCCGACGACCGCCAGGGTCCCGGCTCCACCTCGGAGTTCCCCCGGCCGGGCTTCGACATGCCGGCTCCGCAGGGCAACCACGGTGTGCAGGACCCGTCCCCCTTCGGCGGGGACGCCTCGTCCACCGGGCAGTTCCCCCGGCCCGACTACAGCGGCGGCCAGCAGGGTCCGTCCGACACCGGCCAGTTCGCGCGGCCCGGCTACGGCGCCCAGCAGGGCCCGTCCGACACCGGCCAGTTCGCGCGGCCCGGCTACGGCGCCCAGCAGGGTCCGTCCGACACCGGCCAGTTCGCGCGGCCCGGCTACGGCGCCCAGCAGGGCGGCGGGGGCCAGGACCCCTCGTCCACCGGCCAGTTCGCGCAGCCGGACTTCGGCCAGCCGCAGGGCGCTCCCGCCGAGACCACCGGCCAGAACCAGCGGCCCGGTTACGGCGGTCCGCAGGAGCCCGCACCGGCCTTCGGCCAGGACCCCTCGTCCACCGGGCAGTTCGCCCGGCCCGAGCTGGGCCCCGGCCAGGGCGGCAGCTCCTCGACCGGTCAGTTCGCCCGGCCCGACGCGGGCGGCCCCGCCCGGCCCGGCCAGGGCGCACGCCCGGCCAACGGCCGGCGGAACAGCCTGCCGCGGGCCCCGCAGCCCGAGGCGCTGCCTCCGGCCGGTCCCGGCGACGGCCGTACCCCACTGTTCGACACCCTGGAATCGGACTGGTTCCGCGGTGTGCAGGGCGGCGACCAGCCGGCCCCGCAGCAGCCCTCCGTACCGCCTCAGCCGACGCATCCCCCACAGCGTCAGCCGCAGGCGGACCGCAACGGCGGGGCGTCGGCGCCGCGTCCCGGCGCCCAGCGCGCCACGACCGGCTCCGGTCAGGGCAACCCGTCCTGGCGCACCACTCCCAACGATGAACTGGGCAGGCAGGCCGAACGGGTCCGCCAGCCCGCGGCGGGCGGGGTCACCACCTCCGGCCTGCCGCGCCGCGTCCCGCGCGCCAACCTGGTGGCGGGTACAGCGGAACCGGGTCCTCAGCAGAGCGGTCCGCAGGTTTCCCGGGCTCCCGCCGATGTGCGGGGCCGGCTGACCAATTTGCGCCGGGGTATCCAACAGGGCCGCCAGGCGGGCGGCAACTCGTCCACCGGCAGTTTTGATCTCGGCCCCTCTCACCAGCAGGAGCGTGAGTTTTGAGACCGATGAGCCAGGCGGCACAGAACCTGAACTGGTTGATCACCAACTTCGTGGACAACACCCCAGGGGTGTCCCACACGGTGGTGGTCTCCGCCGACGGACTCCTCCTCGCGATGTCCGAAGGGTTCCCGCGCGACCGCGCCGATCAGCTGGCGGCCGTGGCCTCCGGCCTGACCTCGCTGACCGCCGGGGCCTCCCGGATCTTCGAGGGCGGCAGCGTCAACCAGACCGTCGTCGAGATGGAGCGGGGCTTCCTGTTCATCATGTCCATCTCGGACGGCTCGTCCCTCGCCGTACTCGCCCACCCGGATGCCGACATCGGCCTTGTCGGTTACGAGATGGCACTCCTTGTCGACCGCGCGGGCAACGTCCTCACCCCGGACCTCCGCGCCGAGCTGCAGGGAAGTCTTCTCAACTAGCAGACAAGCGTGCGTTTTGCGCCACCGCACCATAAGGTGCGGTGGCAGACGCGGCTCCAACTTAGGAACGGCGTCCGGCAGTCGGAGGAGGAATCGTGGCAACACCCCCAGGTGGACCTGCCTCGCACAGTGAGTGGCCCTACGGCGGGGGCCAGCAGCACTCACCGGGCCAGTCACCGCCGCAGCACTACGACTTCCCCTCCGCACCGGGCAGACAGGACAACCAGCAGCAGCCCTACCCCGGCCAGTCGCCGTACCAGGGACGGCAACAGCCGTACGACAACCGGCCGCGGCAGCGGTCGGGGTCGGCCGGAGGCACCCACAACCCGCTGGTCCGTCCTTATGCGATGACCGGTGGCCGGACCCGGCCGCGCTACCAGCTGGCCATCGAGGCGCTGGTGCACACCACGGCGGAACCCGCAAGGTTGCAGGGGCAGTTGCCCGAGCACCAGCGGATCTGCCACCTGTGCCGTGAGATCAAGTCGGTGGCTGAGATCTCGGCACTGCTCTCCATTCCCCTTGGCGTTGCCCGCATCCTCGTCGCCGACCTGGCCGAGGCGGGGCTTGTCGCCATTCATCAGCCCGGCGGCGACGAGTCCGCCGGCGGCCAGCCTGACGTGACACTGCTCGAAAGGGTGCTCAGTGGACTTCGCAAGCTCTAGCGGCGGTGCAGCCCGCTCCACTACCTCCGCGAAAATCGTGGTGGCGGGCGGCTTCGGCGTGGGCAAGACCACGTTCGTCGGCGCGGTCTCGGAGATCAATCCGCTGCGTACCGAGGCCGTGATGACGTCGGCGTCGGCGGGGATCGACGACCTGACGCACACCGGGGACAAGACCACCACGACGGTGGCCATGGACTTCGGCCGTATCACCCTGGACCAGGACCTGATCCTGTACCTGTTCGGTACACCCGGTCAGGACCGCTTCTGGTTCATGTGGGACGACCTGGTGCGCGGCGCCATCGGCGCCGTCGTCCTCGTCGACACCAGACGGCTCGCGGACTGCTTCCCGGCCGTCGACTACTTCGAGAACTCCGGGCTGCCCTTCGTCATCGCCCTCAACGGCTTCGACGGACATCAGCCCTACACCCCCGACGAGGTGCGCGAGGCCCTGCAGATCGGCCCCGACGCGCCGATCATCACCACCGACGCCCGCCACCGCGCCGACGCCAAGAGCGCACTGATCACGCTCGTGGAGCACGCGCTGATGGCCCGGCTCAAGTAGCGCAGAAAGCACGGCACTTGCTTACCGCATTTGTCGTATATGAACAGGGGCGGCGTGTGTCCTTTGACACCGACCGCCCCTGTGTTCATAACATTTCGACAGAGAATTGCATCGTGATCGACACCCCATGCAGTGGATCGGTGCCGCTGTGCTCACACGAGCCCCGCCATTTGACGGGGCTCGCTCTTTATGACCGATTTATCTGGGGGTGCTGAGGTACGGATCGGCTGAAACCCGCTGTTTGGTAGGCGACCCCCTGACGTGCTGCAATTCATGAACTCCGCAGTAGTGCGTCAGCAGTACGACCCAGAACGATGAACGGCACGTGGGTGCCGGCGCCGAGAGGTTGTTGGTCGAGTGAGGCGAAGCAAGACGAGCCCCGCACAACAGCAGGCGCGGGGCAACTTCACCCCGCCGCCGCGCACAGCGGCATCGCCTGCGAATGTGCCCGTTGTCGGCGAACGGACCTCGTCCGAGAGCACTCCACCGGCTCCCGGGGGCTCGAGTCGGCTGTCACCCCGCAACTGGCGGGTGCCCACCAGGCTGAACGCGATCCTCCTCATACCGGTGCTGGTCGGCCTGGTCATGGGTGGGTTCCAGGTAAAGAGCGCGATCGACACCTGGAACGAGGCGCAGGACGCCGAGAAGATCGCCGAGATCGTCGCGGCGGCCTCCGACTACAGCGAGGCGCTCCTCAACGAGCGCGACCTCTCCGCCCAGCCGATCCTGGAGGGCAAGGAGGACGACGAGACCGTCGCGAACGTGCGCGCGGCCACCGACGAGAAGGCCGCCGCCTTCCACACGGCCGTCGAGGGCATACCCTCCGGCCTGCGCCTGGAGCGGCGGCTGTCGCTCGTCGAGAAGGCCGAGCCGAAGCTCGAGGAACTCCGCAAGAAGGCGTACACCACGTCGCAGGACCCGACGGGCACCGAAGAGGGCTACGTCCAGGTCCAGCACTACCTGATGGAGATCTCCAACGAGCTGGGCCTCGGCACCGACGAAGTGGCCAGCTACGGCCGCACCGTTTATGCCATCCAGCTTTCCAAGGCCGCGGAATCGCTGCAGCGTTCCATCGGAATGCACCTGCTGGTGAAGCCCAGCACCGACCAGCAGACGCGCGGCCGGCAGCTCACCGCCTTCTCCTCCTACGCCTATCTCGAGAATGTCGCTCTCCAGGAGTACATCTCCGGCGGTACCGAAGAGGACGCCAGGAACCTCACCGCGGTCATGAAGGCCAAGCAGGAGGAGGGCGCCGAGAAGGTCGCCGAGGCCAAGCGCCGCGCGGAGGCGGCCGGTGACAAGTTCGTGACGCCGCCCGCCATGGACAAGATGGTCGGCGCGATCGCCCTCGGCACCCAGCCCACCCAGCTCGCCCAGATGGGCATCACGCCCGAGACCTGGCTGGCGGCCTCCACCGCCAAGTTCGAGGGCTACGACGAGATCGAGGCCAAGCACCTCGAGGACGCCCTCGCGACGGCCGCGCAGCTGTCCTCCGACGCCCAGCGCGACGCCATCGTCAACGGCGCCATCGTCATCATCGC
Organism: Streptomyces sp. GC420; assembly: GCF_009916105.1. Classification (GTDB taxonomy): domain Bacteria; phylum Actinomycetota; class Actinomycetes; order Streptomycetales; family Streptomycetaceae; genus Streptomyces. Next base: position 7,717 of record NZ_JAAAXQ010000251.1, read on the forward strand.
CCTGCTCGCCGCGTTCGTCATCGCCGGTCTCATGGCCCGCCAGATGAGCCAGTCGATGCGCCAGCTGCGCACCGCCGCCTTCAACATCGCCGAGCAGCGGCTGCCGATGCTGGTCGACCAGCTCTCCCGGGCCGAGCCCGGCCGGGTCGACACCCGTGTGCAGCCCATTCCGATCACCTCCACGGACGAGATCGGCGAGGTCGCCCGCGCCTTCGACCAGGTGCACCGCGAGGCGGTGCGCCTCGCCTCCGAGCAGGCCCTGCTGCGGGGCAACATCAACGCGATCTTCACCAACCTGTCACGCCGCAACCAGTCGCTCATCGAGGGTCAGCTGACCCTGATCACCGACCTGGAGAACAACGAGGCGGATCCGGACCAGCTGGAGAACCTGTTCCGGCTCGACCACCTGGCGACCCGTATGCGCCGCAACGGCGAGAACCTGCTGGTCCTCGCCGGCGAGGAGCCCGGCCGCCGCTGGGACCAGCCGGTGCCGCTGGTCGACGTGCTGCGTGCCGCCTCCTCCGAGGTGGAGCAGTACGAGCGCATCGAGCTGAGCGGTGTGCCGGAGGCCGAGATCCACGGGCAGGCCGTGACCGACCTCGTGCACCTGCTGGCCGAGCTGCTGGAGAACGCCACCACGTTCTCCTCCCCGCAGACCAAGGTCCGGGTGACCGCGACCCGCCTCCCCGACGGCCGCATCATGGTCGAGATCCACGACAAGGGCATCGGCCTGACCGCCGAGGACTTCGCGGACATCAACCACAAGCTGGCCAACCCGCCGACCGTGGACGCCGCGATCTCGCAGCGCATGGGTCTCTTCGTGGTCGGTCGGCTGGCCGACCGGCACGGGATCCGCGTCCAGCTCCGCCCCTCGGGCGAGCAGGCCGGCACCACCTCGCTGGTCATGCTCCCCGACGTCATCACCCACGGTGGCGGCGGAACGGACATGCCGAACGAGAACGACTTCACGGTCTCCCAGATCATCCCGGAGACCAACGCCTTCGAGCCCTCCACGATGCGGACCGCCGCCGAGCTCGGTTTCGACGACAGCCGCTACAGCAACGACGTCCCCGACGACGTCAGCACGCTGGACCCGGTGGGCCGCTCGCTGATGCGCGAGGAGCGCCGCGCGGCCCTGGAGGCCCAGGCGTCCGAGTCGCAGACGCCGGAGGAGCAGGCCTTCCCCGCCGAGCTCCAGGGCGCCGCCGACGCCTTCCCGGGCGAGCAGCAGGCCTCGTACGAGCAGAACGGCTACGACCAGGGCGGCTACGACGGCAGCGGGTACGCGCAGAACGGCTACGAGCAGAACGGCTACGAGCAGAACGCGTACCAGGCAGGCGGCTACGACCCGAACGCCCAGGGCGGTCAGGACGGCTACGGGAGCAACGGGCACGTGCCGGGCGGCTACGACCCGAACGCCTTCGAGGCGCCCGGCGGCTACCAGGAGCCCGCGTACGGGGACGGCGGCTTCGACGCCCCGGCCGCCGCCGGCCGGCAGTCCTACGAGTCCTTCGACGCGCAGGCACAGCAGGGTGAGTGGCCCTCCGACCGGGACGCGTACGGCAGCGGCTACCAGCCGGAGTACGGGGCTCGTACGGAATCTGCTTCCGGCCCTGACGCGGACGCCCGTGAGCGCGTAGGCTTCGACCGTCCGGACCCCGCTCCGGCCGGCGACCAGCCGGTGACGGACGCGGGTCTCCCGGTCCGCGGCAGTCGGCAGCAGCAGTGGCAGCCGTCCGCACAACAGGACACCGAGCAGGCCGCCGCTTCCGCGCGGGCGCAGGCCCCGGCACCGTCCCGGCAGCCGGAGTCGCGCAATGGCGCCGCAGCGCAGAGCGGTACGGTCAACGGCCACGCCAATGGCAGTGCCAACGGCGGTGGGGGCCCCTCCCGGGGCGAGGATTCCTCGGGAGACTGGCGCTCCGCCAACGACGAGCGCTGGCACCGGGCCGAGAAGCTCCGTGACCCGAAGGCGGGCGGGGTCACTCCTTCCGGACTCCCCCGGCGGGTGCCCAAGGCCAACCTCATCGAGGGAGCCGCGGAGCAGACCCCGCAGGGCGGACCACAGGTCTCCCGCGCTCCCGAGGACGTCCGTGGCAGGTTGAGCAACCTGCGGCGCGGCGTCCAGCGGGGCCGCAGTGCGGGATCCGAACAGAACGGCAGCACGGGCTTCGGCCCCGGCAACACCTACAACCAGGAGCGTTAGTGTGAGCCCGATGAGCCAGGCGGCGCAGAACCTCAACTGGTTGATCACCAACTTCGTGGACAACACCCCAGGGGTGTCCCACACGGTGGTGGTCTCCGCCGACGGACTCCTCCTCGCGATGTCCGAAGGGTTCCCGCGCGACCGCGCCGATCAGCTGGCGGCCGTGGCCTCCGGCCTGACCTCGCTGACCGCCGGGGCCTCCCGGATCTTCGAGGGCGGCAGCGTCAACCAGACCGTCGTCGAGATGGAGCGGGGCTTCCTGTTCATCATGTCCATCTCGGACGGCTCGTCCCTCGCCGTACTCGCCCACCCGGATGCCGACATCGGCCTTGTCGGTTACGAGATGGCACTCCTTGTCGACCGCGCGGGCAACGTCCTCACCCCGGACCTCCGCGCCGAGCTGCAGGGAAGTCTTCTCAACTAGCAGACAAGCGTGCGTTTTGCGCCACCGCACCATAAGGTGCGGTGGCAGACGCGGCTCCAACTTAGGAACGGCGTCCGGCAGTCGGAGGAGGAATCGTGGCAACACCCCCAGGTGGACCTGCCTCGCACAGTGAGTGGCCCTACGGCGGGGGCCAGCAGCACTCACCGGGCCAGTCACCGCCGCAGCACTACGACTTCCCCTCCGCACCGGGCAGACAGGACAACCAGCAGCAGCCCTACCCCGGCCAGTCGCCGTACCAGGGACGGCAACAGCCGTACGACAACCGGCCGCGGCAGCGGTCGGGGTCGGCCGGAGGCACCCACAACCCGCTGGTCCGTCCTTATGCGATGACCGGTGGCCGGACCCGGCCGCGCTACCAGCTGGCCATCGAGGCGCTGGTGCACACCACGGCGGAACCCGCAAGGTTGCAGGGGCAGTTGCCCGAGCACCAGCGGATCTGCCACCTGTGCCGTGAGATCAAGTCGGTGGCTGAGATCTCGGCACTGCTCTCCATTCCCCTTGGCGTTGCCCGCATCCTCGTCGCCGACCTGGCCGAGGCGGGGCTTGTCGCCATTCATCAGCCCGGCGGCGACGAGTCCGCCGGCGGCCAGCCTGACGTGACACTGCTCGAAAGGGTGCTCAGTGGACTTCGCAAGCTCTAGCGGCGGTGCAGCCCGCTCCACTACCTCCGCGAAAATCGTGGTGGCGGGCGGCTTCGGCGTGGGCAAGACCACGTTCGTCGGCGCGGTCTCGGAGATCAATCCGCTGCGTACCGAGGCCGTGATGACGTCGGCGTCGGCGGGGATCGACGACCTGACGCACACCGGGGACAAGACCACCACGACGGTGGCCATGGACTTCGGCCGTATCACCCTGGACCAGGACCTGATCCTGTACCTGTTCGGTACACCCGGTCAGGACCGCTTCTGGTTCATGTGGGACGACCTGGTGCGCGGCGCCATCGGCGCCGTCGTCCTCGTCGACACCAGACGGCTCGCGGACTGCTTCCCGGCCGTCGACTACTTCGAGAACTCCGGGCTGCCCTTCGTCATCGCCCTCAACGGCTTCGACGGACACCAGCCCTACACCCCCGACGAGGTGCGCGAGGCCCTGCAGATCGGCCCCGACACCCCGATCATCACCACCGACGCCCGCCACCGCGCCGACGCCAAGAGCGCACTGATCACGCTCGTGGAGCACGCGCTGATGGCCCGCCTGCGCTGAGGCGGCAGGCTTCCGTACGGCGAAAGTCAGCCCCCGCGCTCTCCGGAGCGACGGGGGCCTTCGGCATGCGCGCCGGGCAGCCGCAGGGAGGCCGCACGGGCAGCAGAACGGGCAGCAGAACGGGGAGGGAGCCCGTGGCCGCCGGAGGACGAGGAGGGACGCGAGAAGGGCCCCCGCACTCCTGTCGTGCGGGGACCCTTCGCCGTCGTATCCGGGGCTCAGCCCTGCCAGCTGTGGGCGGAGCGGAAGCCTGACTGGCGCTCCAGCCGGCGCCAGCGCGCAGCGGAACGGCCGTGGTGGTGGGAACGGGGCTCGGTGCGGGCGGCCGCGCGGGCCAGGAGGACGGCGGTGATGGCGGCCAGTTCCTCGGGCTCGGCGTGGCCCTTCTCGACGCGCAGCACGGTGTCGGCAGCGGTGGGAGTGTCCATGTGCAGTGTTCTCCTCATGGGTGACTGCGGTGACGGCACGGCCGCCGGAGCCGCTGGGACCGGGGTCGGCCCGGCGGCTACTGCGGCGGGTTGCCGTGCTTGCGGGAGGGCAGGTCGGCGTGCTTGGTCCGGAGCATCTCCAGGGAGCGGATGAGCACGTCGCGGGTCTCGGCGGGGTCGATGACGTCGTCGACGAGGCCGCGTTCGGCCGCGT
>NZ_JAAAXQ010000252.1 GCF_009916105.1 Streptomyces sp. GC420
GAAACGGGGACGGCCGAAACGGGGACGGTTGAATCGGGGACGGTTGAATCGGGGACGGTGGAACCGGACAGGCCGGGCTCGGCAGCCATCGGCCCGGACGGGCCGGCACCGGGTGCGGGGGACGGGAGGACGCCGGTGACCTCCAGCTCGCTCGCGCCCTGGACGTTCCAGGCCAGCACGGCCGTACGACTGTCCCGGGCGAAGGACACGAGTTCCAGCTCGCAGCCTTCGCGTTCCGCCACGACGGACAGGTCCAGCATTTGGCCGTCGCGGTCCAGCCGTGCGGCGTGCAGCGCCGCGAACTCGCGGCCGGCGTTGCTCCGCAGCCACACGACGTCCCCCTCGGGTGCGAACGCGCCGACCCAGGGGTCTCCGTCGGCGAGCGGGACCACGCAGGCCGGGCGCAGATCGGCGGTGCGCAGGACGACCGCCTCGCGCCGGGCGCGCGGGCCACGGCGCACCAGCGCGAGCCGCCCGTCCACGCTGATGTCGCACACGCGCAGGGTGGCCGCCCCGGCCTCGGTGGCCAGCAGCACCGGCGCGGCCGTGCCCTCCGGGTCGACGAGGTAGGCGGCCAGGCCGCCCCCGGACGCCGTGCCGTCCGCGGCCGGGTGCCGCGGGGCGGGTCCTTCTCGGGTTCCGGGGCCGACGTCGCCGTGGTGTGCGCCTCCGAGGAGGACGGCGTGCCCGTCACGGTCCGCCCAGCCCGCCGGGTGCGGCTCGGTGTACGTGCCGGGATCGGCGAGGCCGGGTTCGGCCGGGGCGGCGGGCCCGCCCACCGCGGCCCCCGTGGTGACGGGTTCGGCGACCGTGACGGCGACGGCCGAGCCGTCGTGCGTCCAGCAGCCCAGATACGCGGAGCTGCCGGGCTCGGCGCCGGCGATGACGCGGCGGCCGGTGCCGTCGGGGCGCACGCACAGCACCCGGGTGTGCTCACCGCCGCCCGGGGCCGTGGTGTAGGCGATCCAGCGGCCGCCGGGCGACCAGGACACCTCTTTGACGGGATCGGGGTCGGAGTCGAGCAGCCTCGGCTCGTCGCCGTCGACCGGACCGGTCCACAGCTGCGGTACGCCGCCGCGGTCGCAGATGAAGGCCACCCGGGCGCCGGCGGGGTCGGCCGAGGGGTACCAGCAGCCGTGGGCTGTCAGCCGGACCGGCGTGTCACGTGCTCCCGGGGCGTCCGGGAGCACGACCACGCCGGGCGCGGGGGCCGCGGGCGTGCTGCGGGGTTCCTCAGGGCCCGGCCGGCGGGCGGCGGCCGGGGCACTCGGCACCGGGGCGGCACCCGTGGCCGGGGCGGCACCCGTGGCCGGGGCGGCCTCCGCCAGGGCCGCCGGACCCGCGGGCGTCGCCGGCAGCCCGGCCTGGTCCGAGGCCGGTGCCCCGCCCGAGGCCGAGGTCGGCGCCGGAGCGGCCGGGTCGGCAGCCGTAACCGCGGGCGGGTCGGCCCGGACCGCCCCGCCCGTGGCCGGAGCCCGGCCCGCGTCGGAGACCGGGCCCGGGCCCGTCGGGGCCGGGTCCATCGGGGCCGGGCCCGTCGGGGCCGGGTCCATCGGGGCCGGGCCCGTCGGGGCCGGGTCCGTGGGCGGTTCCTGCGGGGCAGAGGCCGTCGTCGTGGCGTGCGGGTCCCGCGCCCGCTCCGGAGCGCCCTGAGCTCCTCGCTGCCAGGTCAGCGGATTCCGTGCGTCTGCAGCCATATCTCCAGCAAAGCTACCTGCCACAGGGCGTTGGCCCCGCGCTTGGTGCGGTGGTCGTCCGGTGCGGCGAGCAGCTCCCCGACGTACGCGTCCTGGAAGATCCCCCGCTCCCTGGCGGCGGGCGCGGACAGTGCCTCGCGCACTCGCTGGAGCACAGGACCGGCCATGTGCTTGATGGCGGGCACCGGGAAGTAGCCCTTGGGGCGGTCGACGACCTGGCCCGGCAGGACCTTGCGGCCCGCCTCCTTCAGAACGCCCTTGCCGCCGCCGGCCAGCTTGAGCTCCGGCGGACAGGCGGCGGCGAGCTCCACCAGTTCGTGGTCGAGGAACGGTACGCGGGCCTCCAAGCCCCAGTCCATGGTCATGTTGTCGACCCGCTTGACCGGGTCGTCGACGAGCATGACGTGGGTGTCGAGACGCAGCGCCGCGTCGAGGGCCGTGTCTGCACCCGGTGCGGCCATGTGGTCCCTCACGAAGCGTCCCGAGACGTCGCGCCCGGTCAGCATGTGCGGTTGCAGCATCCGGACGAGATCGGCGTGCGGCCGGTCGAAGTACGTCTCCGCGTACGCCCGGGCCGCGTCCTCACGGGCGGGGGCCGCCAGCTGCGGATACCAGTGGTAGCCGGCGAAGACCTCGTCCGCGCCCTGACCGCTCTGGACGACCTTCACCTCCTTGGACACCTGCTCCGAGAGCAGGTGGAAGGCGACGACGTCGTGGCTGATCATCGGTTCGCTCATCGCGGCGACCGCCCCGTCCAGGGCCGCCGACACGCGGTCGGACGGGACCATCAGCTGGTGGTGGTCGGTGTCGAAGGTCTTTGCGACGAGATCGGAGTAGAAGAACTCGTCGCCCTCCTCGCCGCCCTCGGACTCGAAGCCGACGCTGAACGTGGCGAGGTCCTTCTGCCCCTCCTCGGCGAGCAGCGCCACGATCAGGGAGGAGTCGAGGCCACCGGAGAGCAGCACGCCGACGGGGACGTCGGCGACCATCCGGCGGCGTACGGCGGTGCGCAGAGCCCCCAGCACCGCGTCGCGCCACTCGTCGGGGCCCATCCCCTCGTGCTCCGGGCGCCGGGCGTAGGACGGCTGCCAGTAGCGGTGGTCGTGGTACGTGCCGTCCGGCTCGACGACCCGCACCGTGGCCGGGGGCAGCTTGCGCACCCCTCTCAGGACGGTGCGCGGCGGCGCGACGGTGGCGTGCCAGCTGAGGTACTGGTGCAGCGCGACCGGGTCGATCGAGGTGTCCACACCGCCGGCCGCGAGGAGCGCCGGGAGCGAGGAGGCGAAGCGCAGCCGGCCCGGCCCTTCCGCCAGGTAGAGGGGCTTGATGCCGAGCCGGTCGCGGCCGAGCACGACGCGGCCGGTCCGCTCCTCCACGACGGCGAAGGCGAACATGCCGTGGAAGTGGCCGACGCAGTCGGTACCCCACTGCCGGTACGCCTTGAGGACGACCTCGGTGTCGGAGGTGGAGGTGAAGCGGTGACCGAGGCCGCGCAGTTCCTCACGCAGTTCCCGGTAGTTGTAGACGCAGCCGTTGAACACGGCGGTCAGCCCCGCCTCGGTGTCGGTCATGGGCTGGGCACCGAGGTCCGACAGGTCGATGATCTTCAGCCGGCGGTGTCCCAGCGCCACGGCGCCCCGCGTCCACACGCCGCGGCCGTCGGGCCCGCGGGCCTGAAGTCGGTCGGTCATGCGGGCGACCGCGGCGTGGTCGGGCCGGCGGCCGTCGAACCGTATCTCTCCGCTCAGGCCGCACATCGGGCAACACCTCCTCGCCGTGAGCGGTCGCCCAGGGACCACGGGGGTGCCGTGGTCCCTCGGCGGCCGGACCGGGCCGGGACTGTGCTGCTGGACATGACGAGACGTCTCCTCGGTGACTCGGGAGGAACGGGCGTTGGGTCGCGGGCGGGTCCGCGGCAGCGCTCGCCGCCGGGACTCTCAGCCTCCGACGGCCTCGACGGGGCCGGTGACGGGCCTGGGGGCGGACGCGACGGCGCCGTGCGGGGGTATGCGCCGGTGCGCCGTACGGGCGGGCCTCGGGGGGCGGCGCTCGCCGCGGGTCTCGGCCACCAGGTGGTCGACGCAGGCGAGCAGGTCCTGTTCCCTGGCGATGCGGCGTATCCGCCGGGCGGCGCTGCCCTCGGCCAGGGTGCGTTCGGTGAGCGCCAGCACGGTGCTCCAGTCGCCCTGGGCCTCCAGGGCGGGGCGCAGCTTCCTGAGCATGGCGCGGACCACCGTGGGCGCGGGGGCGGCGCGGCGGGTGTCCGGGTCGATCAGCGCGCCCTCGAGCCCCGACCTGGCGGCGCGCCAGGTGGCCGCGCGCAGCCATTCGTGCCGCCCGGGGCACTGGTGGCCGCCGGACGCCTGGAGCCGCCGGCCGGCGTCGGTCACCAGGGCCCGGAACAGGCCGGCGATCAGCACCACCGTCTCCGCTCGGGGACACGCGTCGCAGATGCGCAGTTCCAGGGTCTGCTGGTGGGCGGATGGGCGTACGTCGTAGTAGATCATCCCCGCGTCGGTGATGACCCCGGAGCGAATCAGTTCCCGCACATGGGCGTTGTACTCGGCGGCGTCCGCGAAGCAGCCGGCCGGCCCGGCGGTGGGCCAGCGCTGCCACAGCATGGTGCGCCAGCTGGCGTAGCCGGTGTCCGCGCCGAGCCAGTGGGGGGAGCTGGCGGACAGGGCGAGCAGCGGGGGAAGCCAGGGCGATACCGCGCACATCAGCCGGACCGCCGTGTCGCGGTCGGGGACGTCGACGTGGATCTGGGCTCCGCAGATGAGCTGCTCGTCGGCGACCGCGCGGTACTCGTCGACCATGTGCCGGTAGCGCGGGTCGGGAGTGGCGGGCACCGGGGCCACGCCCGCGAGCGGCACCGTGCCGGCCGCCACCACGGCGAGCCCCTGGGAAGAGGCGGCCGTGTCCAGCAGGCGGCGCGAGCGGACGAGGTCCGTGTAGAGGTCGTGGAGGGACGCGTGCACGCCACTGTTGGACTCCACGGTGGACTGCTGCAGCTCCGTCGTGAAGCCGCGTCTGGGCAGCCGGCTCAGTATGGCGTTCGCCCGTGGAGCCAGCAGACCGCTCAGCGGATCCAGGACGTGAAACTCCTCTTCCACACCCACGCAAACGGTCACGGCCACTCCTCGGTATCTGGACGGGGACGCCTGCCTGGCCCCCGACCGGGGGGTAATGCGGTGGCGCTCTGTGTCTCCCGGGTGCCCCCGCAACCAGCGGGTAACCCCTGGCCCTCATCCGGCCCGCGGGTCCCAGGACTCCGGCGCGGACTCCGGCGCGTCCGTGCGTGGCCGCGCGGCGGCGGGTGGGTGACCGAACTTCGGCCGTGGTCAGTGGAGTTGAACGCGCCGGACGGGGCAGCCGGTCGGTGCCCGGCGGACCCGGCGCTCGATCCGATCCCGAGCGGAGGCCCGAAGTGAGCGAGATCATGCTGCCTGTGCTCGTCACCGCCCTCATCGGCGGTTCCAGTCTGTACACGGCAGTCGACTCGTGGCAAAGGCGCCGGGCCGGCGCTGCGGCGCCGCGGGTGAGCGCGAGCGCTCCCGCCGCCGCCGCGGCCGCTCGCCCGTGGGAGGAACCGGCTGAGGACCCGGCCGCCCGTGCCCGCGTGGCCGAGGCCGAGCGCATCGTCGCCGCGGCCTACTTGCGGTACGCGGACCTGTACGACGTGCCGGCCGCGGAAACCACCGTTCGCCGAGGCGCGCCGGGGCGGCGCCGTGCACCGTGCGGCGTCCCCGCCGGCCTCACCCGGTCGGACGACGGCCGGATCACCTGTCGCCGTGCTCCTCCCGGCGCGGATAGAAACGTCCCAGCTCGGCCCAGTACCGTTCGAGGAGCGCCTCGGCCTCCCGTACGGCGCGGTCGGCACCGGACCCCGACGGCGCGGGGCGCGCCGGAGCGGCGGGCCGCGCGGACGCCGGCCGCGACCGGAGACGGCCGACGAGAGGGCCCGCGTGCCGTGGCTCCCCAGCGGGCCACCAGTACGGCGGCGGTCACCGCCGCGGCGGCGATGGCGTGTGTGTCATGGTGAACTGCCACGGTTCCTCCTGCGGGGCAGCACCCCACTCGTGCCAGTGTGTTCGTGTGCCGGTGTGTTCGCTTGCCGCCGGGCCTCCCTGCACAGAGGCTCCGTACGGCCCTACGGCTACGCCGCGCCGGCGTACCGCTGCCGCGCTCCCCTGTTCCCCACCGGGCGGCACCGCGGGTCCCGGGCTCGGGCTCCCGACGCCCGGTGCGTCCGGTGCGTCCGGTGCGTCCGGTGCCTTCAGTGCTCCGTGCCCTCAGTGCTTCTTGTCGAGTTTGCGTAGCTCCTCCGCCACCGCGATCAGACCGAGGGACACGGTGACCGCTTCGCAGGACCGCACCGACGGCTCGTCCTGCGTGTCGACCATGGTGGCCAGGCGGCGGAAGGAGACCTTCGCCTGCTCCAGGTAGTCGATCTGGTCTTGGCCATTGGACTGCATCGACGTCAACCCCGACCCTCGCGCAAGGAGCCGCCCCGCGGCGTGCGGGCTGTCCCTGCCCGGCTACCCCCGCCCCGGCCCGCCCATGCGGCACACCGCGCCACCGGCTCCGGCCCGCGCCGCGCCGTTTCAGGGGCCACCTGCCGGGAGACCCGGATACAGACGAATGGCAAAGACGCACATCGCGAACGACTCACACACGACACGACTGGATCGCGGGAGACTATTCATGGACGACTGGCGTGACGCCGCCGCATGCCGGAACGAGGACCCCGACCTCTTCTTCCCCATCGGCAACACCGGGCCTGCTTTGCTGCAGATCGAGGAGGCGAAGGCCGTCTGCCGTCGCTGCCCCGTGCGGGAGCAGTGCCTGGAGTGGGCACTCGACGCCGGCCAGGACATCGGTGTCTGGGGCGGGACCAGCGAGAACGAACGACGGGCACTGAAGCGGAGGCGCGCCGTCCGCAGCCGTGCCAGGGACACGGGCTAGCCGTGGGCTGGCCGGTATCCCGTACGGGGCCCGCGCGACGGCGCCACCCCACAATCCCGTGGGGTGGCGCCTTTCGCGTGTGCGGCCGGGGCGCCGGCGCACGGGCTCAGCCCTGGACGGCGGCAGGGTCCATCCACATGACTTCCCAGGTGTGTCCGTCGGGGTCCTGGAAGGAGCGCCCGTACATGAATCCGTGGTCCTGGGGCTCCCCCGCGGGTGAGCCGCCCACGGCCAGCGCCTTGTCGGCGAGCTCGTCGACCTTCTCCCGGCTCTCGGCGCTCAGGCACAGGAGCACCTCGGAGGTCGTGGTGGAGTCCGCGATCTTCTTGCTGGTGAAGTCCTGGTAGCGCTGCCTGGTCAGCAGCATCGCGACGATGGTGTCGCTGATGACGACGCAGGCACAGTCGTCCGTCGTGAACTGCGGGTTGATCGAGTAGCCGAGCTCGGTGAAGAACTTCTTCGACGTGTCGAGGTCGTCGACCGCGAGGTTTACGAAGATCATCTGCTGGTACATGGGCCGTCCTTCGTCGTGTGGGCCTTTCACGGCATCAGACGGCCCCGGCGCCGGAAACTCATCGCCCCCGCCGCGGATTCCCCGGATTCCGGATCCGTCAGGGCGTGTCCCACTTCTGGTTGGCGGTCCCCGCGCACGTCCAGATCTGCAGCCGCGTGCCGTTGGCGGAGTTGTTGTCCGTCACGTCCAGGCACTTGTCCGCCTGCGGGTTGACGATGTCTCTCGCCGAGGAGATCGCCCAGCGCTGGTTGGGTCCACCGGTGCAGTCCCAGAGCTGGAGCCCGGCGCCGTCGGCGGTGCTGTTGCCGGTGACGTCGAGGCACTTGCCGAGGGCGCGCAGGGTCCCGTCGGTGCCGACGGTCCACTGCTGGGCGGCCGTGCCGTTGCACTCGTAGAGCTGGACGGGGGTGCCGTTGGCGGGGTCGGCGCCGGCCACGTCGACGCACTTGCCGGCCAGCCCGGTGATCGGACCCGTGCGGCCGGCTCCGCCCTCCCCCGTGGTGACCTTCACGTAGTCGACCACGAGTTGCTGGGGGAAGACCGTGGTGCCGTCGGGGTCTCCGGGCCAGTAACCGCCGACCGCGAGGTTGAGGATCAGGAAGAACGGCTTGTTGAACACCCATGTCCTGCCGCCGAGGTCGGCGGGGGTACGGCGCTGGTAGACCTGCCCGTCCACGGACCAGGTGATGGAGTCGGGGGCCCAGTCGACGGCGAAGGTGTGGAAGCCGTCGGCGAAGACCTGGCCGTTCGGCAGGGTGTACGCCGCTCCTATGCCGCCGCTGCCGGAGTAGCCGGGGCCGTGCAGGGTGCCGTGCACGGTGGAGGGCTCGAAGCCGACGTTCTCCATGATGTCGATCTCGCCACTGGCCGGCCAGCCCACGTCGGGATCGCCGATGTCGTGGCCGAGCATCCAGAACGCGGGCCACATGCCCTGTCCGCGCGGGACCTTCATACGTGCCTCGAAGTGGCCGTAGGTCTGCGTGAAGCGGCCCGCGGTGTTCAGCCGGGCGGAGGTGTACTGGCAGCTGCCGTACCAGCAGGTGTAGCCCGCCGGGTTCTCCTTGCGGGCGGTGATCACCAGGTGTCCCTGGCCGTCGAGGGCGGCGTTGCGGTTGCCTGCCGTGTAGTACTGCCGTTCGTGGTTGTTGACGTTGTCGCCGGTCTCGATCTGCCACTTGGCGCTGTCCACGGCGGAGCCCGCGGGCCCGTCGAAGTCGTCGTTGAAGGCGGCGACGGCGGCAACGGCGACGGGCTCGGGGGCCGGGGCGGCCGTGGCGGGCCCGGACGGTAGCGCCGTGAGGGCGAGGGCGAGGACGCCGAGGGGCAGGAGAAGGCGGCGGCGGAGCTTGTGCGGGCTCGTGCGTGGACTCATGGGTCACATCCGGCTGCGTTCACGGCGAGCAGCCTGTCCAGAACATGACAGGTTCTCGGCCGACATGGTGGGGGGTGGGGGCGCGCTGGGCATGAGCGGGAGATCGGTGCGCACGGCCCGGTGCGACAAGCCGCGGCAGCACTTAATTCAGATCTTGATTTAAGGGCGACCCGAACAAGCTGTCAAGACTTTGGTCCAGGCCTGCGGCCCACGCTTGACACCCCGACCTCGCGGGAATATTCGAACATATGTACCATTGCCTTGTGTGTGAGAACGAAGAGGTGACGTAGCGGTGGGCCAGGGCTCCCAGAGACCCGCCGACACGTTCACCGGGGCACCCGGTGCCCCGGGTGCGGACGATCTGCCGCCCGATCTGGAGAGGCTGCGCGTCCTGGAGCGCTGGGCCGCGCTGTTCCTGGAACGCGTGCGCCGACGTATCCATGACATCGAGACGGCCGGCGCCCGCTCCGCGCGCCCCGCGCCCGTCCCGCCCGAGTGGCTCGTGGCGTACGACAAGGGCCGCAGGCCGTCCGCGGTCCACCACGCCGACTGCCCGATGCGGGGCAAGCAGCACCGACCCCTCACCAGGGAACAGGCACGTTCCGCCATCGCCGTGGAACAGGTGCCCGCCTGCCCGTTCTGCCGCCCCGACGCCGACCTCGAGATCCTCGACCCGTAGAGCGCGGATCAGCGGGTACCCGGGCGGAGAACGAAATCCGTGCGGGGCGCACCTCGCACGGAGCCACCACGAAAGGGAGGCGCGAAACGATGAGCACGGTGAAGGAGTCGGTGGAGGTCGAGGTCCCGGTCCACACCGCCTACAACCAGTGGACGCAGTTCGAGGAGTTCCCCCAGTTCATGGAGGGGGTCGAGCGGGTCACGCAGATCGACGACCGCCACAACCACTGGACCACCAAAGTCAGTGGCGTGAAGCGGGAGTTCGACACCGAGATCGTCGACCAGTTCCCCGACGAGCGGATCGCCTGGCGCACCATCAGCGGCGACACCAAGCAGAAGGGTGTGGTCAGCTTCCAGCGTCTTGACGAGACACACACCCGGGTGGAGCTCGTCATGGAGGTCGAACCCAGCGGTGTCGTCGACAAGGCCGCTGACATGACCGGCATGATCGACCGCCGGATCAAGGGCGACATGCGGCGCTTCAAGGAGTTCATCGAGCAGCAGGGCGGCGAGAGCGGAGGCTGGCGCGGCCGGATCAGGCCCGGTTCCTGACCGGTCACGGCTTCTACCCACCCCCGCCCCGACGGCCCGCGGACGGCCGTCGGGGCGCCGGGCGTTCCGCCGAAAGCCCGGCCCAGCGCAAACCTCGGCGCTCCCCCTGCCGGGGTGCGCTCCCCCCTAGTCGGTGCGGAGCCCCTCCGGTCGCGTGGTCCGCCGCGGGGCCGGCGCCGTCGGCACGGTGACCAGAAGAACGCGGGCCGCCCCGATGCCCGCGATCTCCGGCATGTCGAGCCGGTCCACGTCCGCGGTCCTGCCGACGAGGCCGAGAAGTGCGTTCCCCATGGCCGTGCCCACGACCCCCGCCACCAGCAGGCCGACGGCGACCGGCAGCCGGTTTCGGCGGATAGACCTTGCCGAAGCCGTCCAGCCGGCGTGCCCCGCCCGCGCCATGAAGCCAGGGATGCGGGTGACGGGCCGGGCCGATGCCGGCTCGGAACCCCTGCGCGCAGCGCGAGTTCCGGCATTGCCCGGGGCGGCCGCCGCGCCCTCTGAGGCGGGATGGAATACCCGGGACTATACACTGAGTGTGTAGTGGGTGGGCAATGCCCGCAGGCACGAACCGCGCGAGCCGCCGGAGTTACGCCTCCGCGCCGCGAACGGAAACGGGGCGGGCGTCTCCGGTCCGGGGGCAGTTGTGCAACGCACCGGGCGCCGAGGGACGGTGGAGGCCTCCTGACACCGGCTATGCCGGGAGGACGCGCGACGCGGCCTCCGGAGCCTGCACCGACGGGCCGCCCGGCTGCGCGGATTTGACCGCGGCGGACGGCTCGGCGGCGGACGGCTCCGCAGTGGTCGACCCGGCGGCTGTCGGGGCGGCCGCGTCGCCCGCGGCCAGCGCGAACGACCCGGCACGTATGTGCCGCATGGCGCAACTGGCCACTCGGTAACGGCCGTTGGGCACCTCGCTCGACCTCCTGAGGTGAACTGTCAGCAAACCGGCCCATTCGTACCCGTTGCGTTCGGCGTGCCGGACGAGGCTGTCCGTCAGCGCCTGCCCCACCCGGTCGCGTTGCCGGGCCAGTCGCTCGTGCACCGTGTCGGCGAGCTCGACGTCGTAGGCGTTCGGGACCACCACCCGGTTCTCGCTGCACACCACCGCGTGGCCGTCGCACTCCCGGCGCAGGGCATCGACCAGTTCGACCGGTTCGCTGCGGAAGATCCTGGCCAGCAGGGCCTCCAGCCGACGCTCCATCACTCGTTCCCACTGCTTCAGCGTTCCCATGACAAGGCGCCTGCCCGCAACCCACTCCCCCACGCCCGTAAGAGGCGAACGGCCCCAAATCGCCCCTTCCCGCGCCGTGTCGCCGTATCCCCCGGGCCCAGCTGCAGGCCCGGCCTGTGCCGGAACGCGTCGGGTGCCTGTGCCGGAACTCGTCGGGGCCGCCTCGCCTGCCGGGGCCGTGTCCGGGGACGGCCGTTCAGTGCGCCCCGGCGGGCGTGGGGAGACGCCGGGGCGCACGGGTGACGGCCGCGCCGGACGCCTGAGCGGCGCGGGCGAAAACAACGGCGTCCCGGACCGCGGCGCCGCCCGGGTCGTTGTTGAAGTACACGAAGACGTCCTCGCCCGGGGACCAGGTGTCCGCGAGCCGACGCGCCCAGGTGGTCAGCGCCTGCCGGCCGTAGCGCGGCCAGGGTTCGGCCCGCCCAGAGTGCAGCCGCAGATAGCCCCAGCCGGTGGTCCGCCAGAGCGGGGCGACCGGCCGGGAACCCACGTCCGCCCAGCACAGGGCGGCGCCCCGCTCCTCCAGCACGGAGCGGACCTCCGGGGTCCACCAGGAGTCGTGGCGGGGCTCGACCGCGACGCGGGCACCGGCGGGGAAGCAGCGCAGGCAGGCGTCGAGGAGGGCGGGATCGGCCCGCAGGGTCGGTGGGAGCTGGAGGAGGACGGGTCCGAGCCGGTCGCCGAGGCCGGCGGCGTGATCCATCAGCCGCTGCACGGGTTCCTCCGGTTCCCGCAGCCGCTTGATGTGGGTCAGGAACCTGCTCGCCTTGACGGCGACGACGAAGTCCGGCGGTGTGCGGTCCCGCCAGGCGGCGAAGTTCTCCCGGGTGGGCAGCCGGTAGAAGGCGTTGTTGCTCTCGACGGTGGCGAACCTCTGGGCGTACTCCTCCAGCCACAGCCGCTGAGGCAGTCCCTCCGGGTACAGGACGCCGCGCCAGTCCTTGTACTGCCAGCCCGAGGTGCCGACGAACAGGGTCATGCCCTCATCGAAACACGCCCGCCGGGATCCCGCGGGCGCGGCGGGCGGTCCCTGGGACATCACCCGGCGGTGCGGCGCCCGTGTGCCGCTCCGCCCGCCGGATCCTTCCGGACTCGGCCGCCGAGCGCGCCGAACGCGTCGTACGGCCTGAAGGTGGTCGTGGAGGTGGGGAT
>NZ_JAAAXQ010000253.1 GCF_009916105.1 Streptomyces sp. GC420
GCCCGCTCCCTCCTCTTCGGCTACGTGGCCCAGTTCCTGTACGAGGGGGACTCGCCCCTCGCCGAGCGGCGTGCCGCCGCGCTGTCGCTGGACTCCAGGCTGCTCGCGGAACTGCTCGGCCAGGCGGGTGGCGTGCCCGGCACCGGACCGTATTGAGGCGAGCCGTTGCCCACCAGCACACCGCCCGGGGCCGCGGGTGGAGCGCCGGGGCTTCCCGGCCCGTGGGCATGCGGGCCGGCCGCGCCCGCGCCCGCGCCCGTGGCCGGCGGAGGCACCGGCCGACCCTCCTGCCGCGGCGTGCCCGGGTACGTCCGCGTGGTCCGCGCCCGCTGCCCTGCGCCGGTCTCGGGAACGCCGGGCTCCGGGGCGTCGGCATCGGCGTCGGCCCGCAGCGGGGCGGGCGCCGCCGGACTGCCCGGGATCGTGCCGTACTCCCCCGCGGACGCCGGGCCGTACCCCGGGAAGGCGGCCACCCCGTCCTCCACCACAGCCGCGTCCGCCTGCCGCGGCAGCGGGGGTGCGGGGTGTTGCAGGACCCCCGGCAGCCGCTGGTTGAGGATGTCGCTCACCGTGCGCAGGGCCAGTTGCTTGGGGCCCTCCAGTTCGTAGTTCTCGGCGCTGTCACCGCTCAGCAACTGCTTGACGAGATCCATCTGCGCCTGGATGAGGCGCAGTTGGTCCTCGCGCATGCTCGTCATGACGAGGCGGGAGTCCTCCGGGTGCTGGGCGAGGTGCATGGCCCAGGCGTGTACACCTCCCTGTTGGAGATGCCACTGGTAGAACGCGATCTTCTGGGCCTCGATCTGCTGGAGCTCCAGGTGCTGCCGTCCCTGCTGCAGTGCCAGTTCGTGTTGCAGGCCGCTGTGCAGCATCGCCTGCTCGTGCAGCCTGTGCTGCTGCTGGAGCGCGAGTTCCTGCTCCTGCGTGCCGTATGCCATGGCCCGTGCGATCTGGAGCGTGTCCTGCTGCCGTTGGCGCCTGTCCAGCTCGACGTCGTACTCCATGCCCCGCTGCGCCGCCAGGATCTGCTCGGCGGCCGAGTGGTCGATGGCCCGCAACCGCAGCTGGTGGTCGATGTCCTCCTGGTCGCGGCGCAGCCGCAGGGTCCAGGTGACCTGCAGGCCCGCCGGCGCGCCCAGCGGCCCGAGCACGGTGACGGCCCGCAGCAGTTCTTCCTCCGCCGTGGCGCTGTCGGTGATGGAGAAGCGACGCGCCACCGGACGGGCGGCCCGCTGCAGTTCGCCGAGGATCAGCGCCGGCACGTCCCGGTGCCCGCTCTCCACGAAGCGGGCGGGGTCGAGCACCTGCCAGGAGATGTCGACCGCCGCGGTGAACTCGAAGGCGTCGTTGTCGCTGGGCAGGGTGAGATCGGCCGTGAAGGGGTGGACGCCCATGTCCACCTCGTACACGGCGGTGTACCGCCTGGCCGTGATCTCGGCGCGGGTCGGGCGCCGGGGCGGGAGGTACGCCTCGTAGACGCCCTTCGACGTCGCGAAGACCAGGGCGTGGTCGATCCTGACCAGCGTCTTGAGCGAGAACTCGAAGCGCGAGAGCTGGCGCACGGTGAGCACCGGGTCGACGAGGCGGGAGTGCCGGTCGGCCTGCTGCTGCCACTCGGGCGGACGGGGGAAGGGGGGCATGGGATGTGTCTCCTGTGGAGGTGCGTGGCGGGGAGCGGCCCGGGCGGCCGCCGCCGGCGGGCTCAGTGGGCGGGAAGTGTGGTCAGCAGGCGGGCCGCGACCGGCGGCGGTGGTGCACCGTCCTCTCCGGGCATGGTGCGCAGCAGATGGCCGAGCCGCTGCTGCTCGGGAGGGGTGGTGACCAGGGCGGGCAGCAGTGCCGCAAGCGCCCACTCGGTGCCGGTGTACCGGTTGGCGGCGAGCACCCACCGGCGCAGCACGGCGAGTGCCTCCCGGGTGTGCCGCGGGTCGTGGAGCGCGGCCCGCCACAGGGCGGGGATGTGGTGCGCGGCCGGTCCGTTCCCGGTCACCGCCTGGGCGTACCAGTCGAGGATGAGTGGACGTCCGTACGGCTCGTCGCCCTCGGTGCGGCCGCAGGCGCTGACGAAGCTGCCGAGGGCCAGGTCGTGCACGGCGCGATCGTCCTCGGCGGTGCGGAGCAGTTCGGAGAGGATCCGTTCGCGGGCGGACGAGAGCAGCAGCAGTTCCCCCGCCTCGGCGAGTTCGCGCGCCATCGCCGGGTCGAAGTCGCCGGAGTCCGCGGCGTGGAGCCGGCGCGCCGCTCCGCGCAGTGCGGCGAGGGCCTGGTCCGGGAGCTCGGGCCCGATCAGGGCGTAGGCGCGGACGGCGACCCAGCCCAGCCTGCGGTCGTCGCCGCGGCACCAGCCGTCGAGGATGCGCGGGATGTTGGGCGTGTCGATCACATGGGCGAGGGTGAGCGCGTTGACGGCGACGAGCCGGTGCCGGGAGCGGGCGGAGGCCGCCAGGGGCTCGATGATCAGGGCCATGGCCGAGGGCAGGTCGGTACGGGCCAGGACGGCGATGGTGGAGGCGGCACGGGTACGGACCAGGGGCCGGCCGTCGTCGGCGAGTCGGCGCAGCCAGCGGATCAGGGCGGGCCGGGCGGAGGGATGGCCGGTCCATACCTCTCGGAGCAGGACGAGGGGGGCCCTTTCGTCCACGTAGGCGGCCTTGTACTGGCTGACCGGGCCCCACTCTGTGTGCTCGTCCTCCTCGTAGCCGGTGGCACGGGCCAGCTGGAGCCGGGTGCGGATGCTGGTGCCGAAGACGGGGACCTCCGGGACGCGGGCCCGGTTCTCGGTCTCCTGGAGGAACCGGTACAGCACGTCGCTCAGCTCGGCGGTGAGGGCATAGGGACCGCCGTCGAACGCGGCGAGGGCGACCAGGAACCCCTTGTCCCGCAGGGGGATCGTGGTCTCGTCCTGCTCGAACCACTCCTGGACCTGGTTCTCCAGGGAGACGAGCGAGAACTGCGCGACGGCGTCCTCGGCCACCTCTCCCGCCGCGTGGCGGGAGAGGACCCGGGCGAAGGCCGCGACCTCGCGCAGCTGGTGGCCGCGGCCGAGGAACTCGGCGACGGACGGCAGGCCCAGCAGTCTGCGTGCGGTCGGTCCGTCGGTCCTGACCCGCAGGTGCGCCGCGAGGACCTCGTCGGCGGCGGGCGGGTCCCAGCCGGTGACGGGTACGTCCTCCAGTACGACCGTGGGGCCGACCGTGATCACCAGGTAGGCGTCGTGCTCGGCGAGCCGGTCCCGGGCAGCCAGCAGATGAGGCTCCCGTAACGGCTGGTCGCGGCGGGCCGCCAGGTCGGACAGGACGTACCCGCGGGCTGTCACGGCGGTGTCGCCCGCCGCGGGGTCCTTGTCCTGCCGCAGCCGCTCGGCCAGCGTGGCCGGGGTGGTGCTGCGGTCCAGGGTGCGCACGGGCAGGGCGCCGAGGCGGTGCAGGAGCATGAGGGCGGCCGTGTGACGTCCCGTGAAGCGAGCGCCGGACAGCACCAGGACCCGGTCGCGGCGCAGCCGGTCGGCCAGGACGGCGAAGTGCTCGTCGTCGGCCACGAACGAGGCGGCCAGCTTCTCCAGGGTGGCCCGCGGCACCTCGCCGGAGGCGGGCGGCGTGGCGGGGAAGCCGATCTGGTGGATCTGGGTGATCTCCGTCTTGCTTCCCATGATCACGTCGCCGGTGACGCTGCCGCCGCTGACGCCGTGCTGGTCGCCGCCGGCCAGGCCGCCGCCGAAGCGGGCCCTGTCGCGGACGTTCATGGTTCTGGGGCTGTGGTCGACCAGGTCGCGCCGGGCCGCCCAGGCGTCCTGGGGCTGGTCGCGGTCCTCGGAGTCCTCGCCGGCCGCGGGGGGCCCGGCCGCGGCGGCCGGCTGGGCGGAGGCGTCCGCGTCCGCCGCCTCGCCGCGCGGGGCTCTGCCGCCGGGGCTGTCGTAGGTGCCGTCCGGTGCCTCGGTGCTCATGCGCCGTCACCCCGCTCCCCGGGGCCTCCCATGATCACGTCGCCGGTGACGGTGCCGCCGCTGACGCCGTGCTGGTCGCCGCCGGCCAGGCCGCCGCCGAAGCGGACGTTGCCGCCGGAGAAGTTGAACACGGGGCCCCTGCCGGGGTCCGGGGCCGGAGCCGGGACGGGCGCCGCACCCTGCGCGGTTCCCTGCGTCGCCCCCGGCGTGCCCTGCGCTGCCGCGTCCTCCCCCGTGTCCGCCGGCGCCGGGCGGTCCCCCGATCCGCCCGGCACCGGGGCTGTCCGATCCACCGGCCCGTAGAGCCAGGCCGGGAGAGGACCGTTCTTGGTGGTCAGTGTCACCGCGTGGAACGACTCCGGCGGGATGCCGGGGTGCCCGTGGCGGACGATCCCGGCGTGGACGGCCTCCGAGACGCAGAGCACGAAGTCGTCCGCGCTCCGCCGCAGCGCGGTGCGCAGCACCTCGGCGTCGAGCAGACGGCACGCGTGGTTCAGGTCCGAGCCCACCCAGCCGTCGTGTTCGTCGACCGCCACGTATCCGGTGGCGAGCACGGCCCGCAGCCGGATCTGCGCGGAGCTCGACGCCATCCTGTTCACCGACCGCAGCAGCACTGGCACCTCACCCAGCAGGGAGCGCAGCAGGGCGATCACGGAGGCGTTGGCATCGATCAGTTCCATCACGGAGTCACCGCGGTCCGCCCGCAGCCGCTGGCTGTCCTCCACGCCCGCGGCCTCCAGGACACGGTCGGTGACGTCGTAGAGAGTGCGGCGGAGATACGCCTGCTCGACATCGTCCCGGTCGCTGTACTTCTCGATGTCGAACAGGAGGATCGTCCTGCTCACGGGGATGGTCATGGTCGCCTTTCGGTTCGGCGGCGGGCGGTACGGCAGCAGAGTGGCGGCGCGGGCCCCGGTGCGACGAGGGAGGATGACGCGCTCGGACTGTGACCGTGTGCACAGAGGGGCCCGGGATACGGCGGCGCGGAATCGGACGGCGGAAGTACCGGGGACCGGACGGGGCCGGAGGGCAGCCGTCGCCGCAGGACAACGGTGCCGATGGGGTGACCGGCCGGGCGGTGCCCGCTAGGGATGCTGCGCGCGGGCGATCCGGCGGAGCACGTCGGGACGTGTGATCAGGAGGCTGCGGCGGCCGGTGATCACCACGTCGCGCTCCCTGAGCTCCTTGAGCAGTCGCTGAACCATCTCCCGGGAGGCGCCGACCGCCCTCGCCAGTTCCTCCTTGCTGAGCGGCAGGACCAGTTCGACGCCCTTGTCCGTGCGGCGTCCGTGGGGCGTGCGGGCCAGTTCCAGGAGCAGCAGGGCGAGTCGTTCCTTCACGCTCATCGAGGCGAACTTCAGACTGCGCTCGTCGGCGGCGGCGCGCCGGTCGGAGGTGAGGGCCGCGAGGGCCAGGCCGACGGCGGAGGAACGGCGGAGGAAGTCCATGAAGCGTGCGTGCGTGACGGCCACGGCCCGTACCGGCTCCAGGGCGACGACGGTCGCCGACCTGGTCTGGCCGTTCAGCGCGGCGTGCTCGCCCACGATGTCCCCCGGGCCGCGCAGCGCGAGCAGCGCCTCGTATCCGCCGGCCGAGGCGCCGGTGACCTTGGTCCAGCCTTCCTGGACCAGGAGGACGTGATGGGACGGCTCGTGCTGGTGCAGAAGAGTGGAGTGGGCCTGGAAGGTCATCTCCCGGCCCAGGGCCAGCAGCGCGGACCGGTCCTGCTTCTCCAGACGGGCGAGGAAGGGCACCCGCTCGATCAGCCCGTCCTCGCCGGGCACCCTGGCCGCTGTCATGTTCTCCCCCTGATACGACGCCGACGGCCCGGTCAAGTTACTGAACGTGCGCGGTGCGTGAGGCCCGAACCGGTCAGTTCGCGTCACACTGCCGCGGGCCCGCGGCCCGGGGAGCCGTCGTGAGGCCTGTGAACGGCGCAGATCGGGGCGGTCCGGGGGCGGGTTCCATTTGTTTTGACCGGAGTGGATGCGGTAGGTACGCTCAGACCTTGTGCCTGGGGTGTGCCCGGGTTCTCGCGTGTGCACTCGACCGAGTGTCGGAGCACGGGAGAAGCCCGAAGCCGCGCCGCCCCTCCGATCCGCACTCACCGTCGTGATTGTCTCGGCGTGAAGAACGGTTTGGAGTACGCGACACACCCGACCGCGTGGGTCGGAGAAGTCCCAGGTTAGTTTCACCGAACGGCACACAGAAACCGGAGAAGTAGTGCCTACGATCCAGCAGCTGGTCCGCAAGGGCCGGCAGGACAAGGTCGAGAAGAACAAGACGCCCGCACTCGAGGGTTCCCCTCAGCGTCGCGGCGTCTGCACGCGTGTGTTCACGACCACCCCGAAGAAGCCGAACTCGGCCCTGCGTAAGGTCGCGCGTGTGCGTCTGACCAGCGGGATCGAGGTCACGGCCTACATTCCGGGTGAGGGACACAACCTGCAGGAGCACTCCATCGTGCTCGTGCGTGGTGGCCGTGTGAAGGACCTGCCGGGTGTTCGCTACAAGATCATCCGTGGTTCGCTCGACACCCAGGGTGTCAAGAACCGCAAGCAGGCCCGCAGCCGCTACGGCGCCAAGAAGGAGAAGTAAGAATGCCTCGTAAGGGCCCCGCCCCGAAGCGCCCGGTCATCATCGACCCGGTTTACGGTTCTCCTCTGGTGACCTCCCTGATCAACAAGGTGCTCCTGCACGGCAAGCGCTCCACCGCCGAGCGCATCGTGTACGGCGCCATGGAAGGCCTGCGCGAGAAGACCGGCAACGACCCGGTCATCACGCTCAAGCGCGCCCTCGAGAACGTCAAGCCGGCGATCGAGGTCAAGTCCCGCCGTGTCGGTGGCGCCACCTACCAGGTGCCGGTCGAGGTCCGCCCCGGGCGTTCCTCCACTCTCGCGCTCCGCTGGCTCGTGGGCTACTCCCGCGCCCGTCGCGAGAAGACCATGACCGAGCGTCTGATGAACGAGCTGCTCGATGCCTCCAACGGCCTCGGCGCTGCTGTGAAGAAGCGCGAGGACACCCACAAGATGGCCGAGTCCAACAAGGCCTTCGCGCACTACCGCTGGTAGTCGCAACCCACATCGAGACCGAGAGAAGACTGAAGCCTTATGGCTACCACTTCACTTGACCTGGCCAGGGTCCGCAACATCGGGATCATGGCCCACATCGACGCGGGCAAGACGACGACCACCGAGCGGATCCTGTTCTACACCGGTGTTTCGTACAAGATCGGTGAGGTCCACGACGGCGCTGCCACCATGGACTGGATGGAGCAGGAGCAGGAGCGCGGCATCACCATCACGTCCGCCGCCACGACCTGTCACTGGCCGCTGGAGGACGTCGACCACACCATCAACATCATCGACACCCCGGGCCACGTCGACTTCACCGTCGAGGTGGAGCGTTCGCTGCGCGTGCTCGACGGTGCCGTGACGGTGTTCGACGGTGTCGCCGGTGTCGAGCCGCAGTCCGAGACCGTGTGGCGTCAGGCGGACCGTTACCGCGTCCCGCGCATCTGCTTCGTCAACAAGCTCGACCGGACCGGTGCCGAGTTCCACCGCTGCGTCGACATGATCAGCGACCGCCTCGGCGCGACGCCGATCGTGATGCAGCTTCCGATCGGTGCCGAGGCCGACTTCAAGGGCGTCGTCGACCTGGTCCGCATGAAGGCCCTGGTGTGGTCCGCCGAGGCCACCAAGGGCGAGATGTACGACATCGTCGACATCCCGGCCACGCACACCGAGGCCGCCGAGGAGTGGCGCGGCAAGCTGCTGGAGACCGTCTCGGAGAACGACGACGAGATGATGGAGCTGTACCTGGAGGGCGAGGAGCCCACCGAGGAGCAGCTGTACGCGGCCATCCGCCGTATCACCATCGCCTCCGGCAAGTCCACCGGCGTCACGATCACCCCGGTGTTCTGCGGCACCGCGTTCAAGAACAAGGGCGTCCAGCCCCTGCTCGACGCGGTCGTGCGCTACCTCCCGTCGCCGCTCGACATCGAGGCCATCGAGGGCCACGACGTCAAGGACCCCGAGGTCGTCGTCAAGCGCAGGCCGTCCGACGACGAGCCGCTGTCCGCCCTGGCGTTCAAGATCATGAGCGACCCGCACCTCGGCAAGCTCACCTTCGTCCGGGTCTACTCGGGCCGCCTGGAGTCCGGCACCGCCGTGCTGAACTCCGTCAAGGGCAAGAAGGAGCGCATCGGCAAGATCTACCGCATGCACGCGAACAAGCGTGAGGAGATCGACTCGGTGGGCGCCGGCGACATCATCGCCGTGATGGGTCTGAAGCAGACCACGACCGGCGAGACGCTCTGCGACGACAAGAACCCGGTGATCCTGGAGTCCATGGACTTCCCGGCCCCGGTCATCCAGGTCGCCATCGAGCCCAAGTCCAAGGGTGACCAGGAGAAGCTGGGCGTCGCCATCCAGCGTCTCGCGGAGGAGGACCCCTCCTTCCAGGTTCACTCGGACGAGGAGACCGGCCAGACCATCATCGGCGGCATGGGCGAGCTGCACCTCGAGGTGCTGGTCGACCGCATGCGCCGTGAGTTCAAGGTCGAGGCCAACGTCGGCAAGCCGCAGGTCGCGTACCGCGAGACGATCCGCAAGGCCGTCGAACGCGTCGACTACACCCACAAGAAGCAGACCGGTGGTACCGGTCAGTTCGCCAAGGTGCAGATCGCGATCGAGCCGCTCGAGAGCGGCGACAGCACGAGCTACGAGTTCGTGAACAAGGTCACCGGTGGCCGCATCCCCAAGGAGTACATCCCCTCGGTGGACGCGGGTGCGCAGGAGGCCATGCAGTTCGGCATCCTGGCCGGCTACGAGATGACGGGCGTCCGCGTCACTCTTCTCGACGGTGCCTACCACGAGGTCGACTCCTCCGAGCTCGCGTTCAAGATCGCCGGTTCGCAGGCCTTCAAGGAGGCCGCGCGCAAGGCGTCCCCGGTTCTTCTCGAGCCGATGATGGCCGTCGAGGTCACCACGCCCGAGGACTACATGGGTGAAGTCATCGGTGACATCAACTCCCGCCGTGGCCAGATCCAGGCCATGGAGGAGCGGGCCGGTGCCCGGGTCGTCAAGGGCCTGGTGCCGCTCTCGGAGATGTTCGGCTACGTCGGAGACCTCCGCAGCAAGACCTCGGGTCGCGCAAGCTACTCGATGCAGTTCGACTCCTACGCCGAGGTTCCGCGGAACGTCGCCGAGGAGATCATCGCGAAGGCCAAGGGCGAGTAACGCACCCGCGTCACCCCCTTAGGCTTGACACCGAATTCGGGGACACCCGCCGGAAACCGTAGGATTCCCGGTGGGTGCCCCGGAGCCGGCACCCCAGCAAAGATCACCTGGCGCCGATGAAGTAAGGCGTACCAGAACCACTCCCAGGAGGACCCCAGTGGCGAAGGCGAAGTTCGAGCGGACTAAGCCGCACGTCAACATCGGCACCATCGGTCACATCGACCACGGTAAGACGACCCTCACGGCCGCCATTACCAAGGTGCTGCACGACGCGTACCCGGACCTGAACGAGGCCTCGGCCTTCGACCAGATCGACAAGGCTCCTGAGGAGCGCCAGCGCGGTATCACCATCTCCATCGCGCACGTCGAGTACCAGACCGAGACGCGTCACTACGCCCACGTCGACTGCCCCGGTCACGCGGACTACATCAAGAACATGATCACGGGTGCGGCGCAGATGGACGGCGCCATCCTCGTGGTCGCCGCGACCGACGGCCCGATGCCGCAGACCAAGGAGCACGTGCTCCTGGCCCGCCAGGTCGGCGTTCCGTACATCGTGGTCGCCCTGAACAAGGCCGACATGGTGGACGACGAGGAGATCCTGGAGCTCGTCGAGCTCGAGGTCCGTGAGCTCCTCTCCGAGTACGAGTTCCCCGGCGACGACGTGCCGGTCGTCAAGGTCTCGGCGCTCAAGGCGCTCGAGGGCGACAAGGAGTGGGGCCAGTCGGTCCTGAACCTGATGGCCGCCGTCGACGAGGCGATCCCGACCCCCGAGCGCGACGTCGACAAGCCGTTCCTCATGCCGATCGAGGACGTCTTCACGATCACCGGTCGCGGTACGGTCGTCACCGGCCGTATCGAGCGTGGTGTCCTGAAGGTCAACGAGACCGTGGACATCATCGGCATCAAGACCGAGAAGACCACCACCACGGTCACCGGCATCGAGATGTTCCGCAAGCTGCTCGACGAGGGCCAGGCCGGTGAGAACGTCGGTCTGCTGCTCCGCGGCATCAAGCGCGAGGACGTCGAGCGCGGCCAGGTCATCATCAAGCCGGGCTCGGTCACCCCGCACACGGAGTTCGAGGCCACGGCCTACATCCTGTCGAAGGACGAGGGTGGCCGTCACACCCCGTTCTTCAACAACTACCGCCCGCAGTTCTACTTCCGTACCACGGACGTGACCGGCGTCGTGACCCTCCCCGAGGGCACCGAGATGGTCATGCCGGGCGACAACACCTCCATGACCGTCTCGCTGATTCAGCCGGTCGCCATGGAGGAGGGCCTGAAGTTCGCCATCCGTGAGGGTGGCCGGACCGTCGGCGCCGGCCAGGTCACCAAGATCGTCAAGTAAGTCCTTGACGTCTGACCTGGTAGCTCCCTAGGGCTACGGGAAGGGCCCGTACGACTTCGGTCGTACGGGCCCTTTTCCATGCGGCGGCGCGCTCCGGCAAAGGGTCGTGTCAGTCCCTCACCGCTCGGCGCATGATGCCGTTGCCCGGGGTGATCAGCCACCGGAAGTGGTCGACGAGAGGGCCCGCTGCTTCCGCCCCTGTGAGCACGGCACCGGCCTCTATGTTCTCGGACAGGCCGCGGTCCGTGGGGTTGGCGCTGCCCAGTAGCACCGTGTGCCGGTCGGCCGCGATCAGTTTGGCGTGGAACACGCCGGCTCTTCCCGTGCGGCGGCGGTGCCAGACGGACACCTGCCGCGGAAGACGGGCGAAGGCCGCCGAGGCCCCTGTGCTCTCCTCCAGGAGGAGGTCCACGGTGACGCCGCGTGCGACGGCCGCGGCGATCTCCGCTGTGGCGTCCGCGATGCCGTGGGCTGCGAAGCTCGCGATGAGCAGGGACGAGCGTGCGGAGCGGATGATGTCCAGGGCGACGCCGCCGGTCGGCCGGGCAGGTAGAGAGGCCCCAACAGGGCCGCTGACCACGGTCTGGACCGACACGGGACGGGGAACGGCCCGTGCTGCCGCCACGGCGAGGGCGAGAGCCGAGCCTGGCAGCCCGGGCGCGGCGGAGTGCCAGAGCCGCGTCACCTCCGCCAGTTCACGGGCGAGTCCGACGGCGGCGGCCCGGGTGGCACCGGGGCCGGAGGCGCGGGGCGGTGACGCGCCCCCGGGCGGGGTCCGGCTGGTGACCCGCCGGCACGGATGCGGGGCGACACGGCGGAACGGTTTCGTCCGGCACGCCGGTCCGGGAAACATGGCCGCGGAACACCAAGCGCCGGGGCCGCGGCTGTTCGGGGGACGCGGCCGGGCCACGCCATCCGGGGGGATGTCATGGACGCAGCCGTACACGCGCGTACGGAGAATCGGGGACGAGGGGTGCTGCAGGGGGCCTTCGCACTGCTGGAGGCCCTGCGGCAGCACGGTGACGAAGCGGGGGTGACCGAGCTGGCGGTCGCGTGCGGCGTGCCCAAGAGCACGGCGCACCGGCTGCTGGAGCAACTGGTGGCCATGGAGGCCGTCGAGCGCCGCGGTCTGCGCTACCGGCTGGGCGCCCAGCTCTACCGGCTCGGCCAGGCGTGGCAGCCGCACCCGGGGCTGCGCGCGGCGGGCCGCCTGCCGCTGCACCGGCTGCGGGCGGCGACCGGGGGCAGCGTCGTCCTGGCCGTGCTGCGCGAGGAGCGGGCCCTGACGGTGTGTTCGGTGCCGGGCCGCGTGGAGCCGCTCGTCCCGGTGCGGGACGGCGACGCGTTCACGCTGGACACCGCGCTGGGCAGGGCGCTGCGCGGCCCGGTGCGCGGGGGCGCGGTGCTGGACCGGGAGGAGGTGGTGGCGGGGGTGTGCTGCGCCGCCCTGCCGGTGCGGTCCCCGGCGGGGACCGTGGCCGGGCCGCTGCCGGCGACACTGCCGCTGGGTGTCACGGTGACGCCGTTGGAGACGGTGGGCGTCACGCCGGGGCTCAGGGAAGGCGTGACACCGGGGCTCAGCGGGACGGAACCGCTCGGTG
>NZ_JAAAXQ010000254.1 GCF_009916105.1 Streptomyces sp. GC420
GTCAGGGGTCGCGGGTGGGGGCCCTCAGGAGCTGGGCCGCGTCGAGCGCGGTGGCGACGCGGGCCGCGACGCTCTCGGCGTACACCGCCTCCGCGCGCTCGAAGGCCTCCCGCGACGGCCCGCGCAGGAAGGTCATCACGCCCAGCGTCCGCGCGCGCGAGCGCAGCACCGTGCACAGCGCGTGCACGGTGTCCTCGGGCCACAGCCGGTCCCGCGCCCACTGCGGCGCCCCCGTCCCCGGCTCCGCACCGGCACTGGCCCGCACCGAAGCGACCCGCTGGAGCGCCTGGAACGCCGGGTGCCCGTCCGGGTAGGGCACCGGGATGACGCCGCCCTGGGCCAGCGGTGCCGGCGCGCCGGCCGGGCCCGAGGGCGTGGCCGAGGCGCGCGCCAGCCGGGGCGGGTCGAGCGAGACCACCAGGTCGAACAGGGCGTGGTCGGCGAACCCGGCCAGGGCGAAGTCCATGTAGGAGGTCACGGCCTCCATCGGTTCCTCGCACTCCGCCGCCACCCGGTCCGCCCGGTGCAGCTGGCCCGACCGGAACCGCAGCCGCGCGGCCTCCTGCTCGGCCTGCTTGGCCTCCGTGATGTCCTGGAACAGCCAGCCCACGCCCAGCGGCACCGGCTCCTCCGCCAGCGGGGACCCCAGTCGCAGGAAGCCGCTGCGCCAGCAGCGCCGCTGCCCTCCCTCCCGCCGCTCCCGGGTCCGGTCCCCGGTGCGTCCAGCGGTCCGTTCCCCGGCCGCCCGCAGCGTCACCCACAGCTCGACCGGCTCCGGCGGCGGCCCCTCGCCCAGCACGTGCTGCAGCGCCGCCTCCAGTTCCTCCACGCCCTGCGACAGCAGCTCACCCAGCGGCCGGCCCAGTACCTCCGTCCGCCGCACGCCCAGCGCCCGCGCCGCCCGCGCGTTCACCACCGCGGGCCGCAGATCCGCGTCGACGAGGACGACACCCCACGACGCGTCGTCGAACAGCGCCTCGCTCAGCGCGATCGACCGCTCCAGGTCGATCTGCGTGTGCACCTCGCTGAACGCGCAGTACACCCCGGCCGGCCGGCCGTCGGCGGCTCGCACCCCGGCCGACTGGGTCCTGACGAGCACCCGCCGCCCGTCCTTGGTCAGCAGCGCGAAGTCGTGCACCTGCCGCCCCGGCGTGTCCATCGCCGACAGCAGCCGGGTCTCCACCTCGTCGGCGTCGGCGGCCCGCGCCGCCCATCCGGCGAAGCCGCGCCGTCCCACGGCCTCCTCGGCGGTCCAGCCGAGGATCCGCTCGGCCTCACGGTTCCAGTGGGTCACCACCCCGTCGGCGTCGAAGGCGCACAGCGCGGCGTCCATCCCGTCCAGGAGCGCCGCCAGCAGATCGGAGTCCTCACGATCCGGTTCCTGGGGTCCCAGGGCGTCGGCCGTTCCCGTACTCCGCGAAGCACTCACCAGGCACCCCCTTGCAGGCCGTCACCGCACATACCGCGTGTACCGCACAAGTGACATTGAACTCGAACGTGACCCACACCACACCCCCTTCCCGAAAAACAGTTGATGCGTGCGCCGTCGGTTCCTAGGGTGGGGCCAACGCTGAAAGGAGGTGGTCTGGAAGTGGTTTCATTTCGGACGCGTGAGGTGACTGCGGGCTGACGCCCGTTGTCGCACTCTGTGCAGCGCCGGGACCCACCGGCCAATCCAACGCAGTCACCCGACCCGCGGGCTCGCCGGTACGTCCGGCCGGCTCCCCCTCCAGGGGATCCCGAGCCCGCGGGTTGTCCGGTTTCCGGAACGTTTTCGGGCCCCGGGGCCCCTCCGGCGCCCCAGTCTGCCTCCTCCGTCGCCCCGGTCCTCGCTCAGGGGCTGAGGCGGTCGATCCGCCAGCCCTCGCCGCCGTCCGTGAGCCGCGTGTAGCGCAGCCGGTCGTGGAGCCGGTTCTCGCGGCCCTGCCAGAACTCGACGGCCTCGGGGAAGACCCGGTAGCCGCCCCAGTGCGGGGGCACCGGGACCTGGGTGCCCTCGGGGTAGCGGGCGGCGAGTTCGGCGTAGGAGCGGTCCAGTGCCTCACGTGAGGGCACGACCGTGGACTGGGCGCTGGCCCAGGCCCCCAGCTGGGAGCCGTGCGGGCGGCTGCGGAAGTAGGCCGCGGTCTCGTCCCGGCCGGTGCGCTGCGCGGTGCCGGTGACGATGACCTGGCGGGCCAGGGTGAGCCAGGGGAAGATCAGGCAGACGGCGGGATTGGCGTCCAGTTCGATGCCCTTGCGGGAGCCGTAGTTCGTGAAGAAGACGAAGCCGCGCCCGTCGTAGCCCTTGAGCAGCACGGTGCGGGAACTGGGGCGGCCCTCCGGGTCGGCACTGGAGACGACCATGGCGTTGGGTTCGTAGAGCCCGCCCGTGGCGGCCTCCCTGAACCAGTGGTCGAACTGGTCCATGGGACTGGCGGCCAGTTCGGTCTCCGCAAGCCCTTCCGAGACGTAGTGCTTGCGCATCGCGGCGGGGTCGAGTTCCTGGCGGTCTTTCTGCACAGGCTCATCCTGCCCCATCGGCCGAATCTGCCCGGCACCAAGTCCCGCCAATCCTGTCGGCGGGGATCAGGTTCATGTGCAGGACATCACGCTTCCCGCCACCGGTGGAACCCGACAGAATCGCGGGGTGGCCCGCTGTGGTCCCCGCACATTGCGTCCGTGCCGCGCGCTTGGATGATCATCCGCCGCACGGGGCATCACCGAGGCATCGCGGGCATCGCACGCCCGGCCGTTTCCAATCGCTTTCCCTTGCCACCCTGTCTTCCCGTCGCACACATCATGAGGAGCCGCCTGATGTCCGACTTCGTACCCGGACTCGAAGGAGTCATCGCGTTCGAGACGGAGATCGCCGAACCGGATAAGGAAGGCGGCGCGCTCCGGTACCGAGGCGTCGACATCGAGGATCTGGTCGGCCATGTCTCGTTCGGCAACGTGTGGGGCCTGCTGGTGGACGGGGCGTTCAACCCGGGCCTGCCGCCGGCCGAGCCCTTCCCCATCCCCGTGCACTCCGGTGACATCCGGGTGGACGTGCAGTCCGCGCTGGCGATGCTGGCGCCGGTGTGGGGCCTGAAACCGCTGCTGGACATCGACGAGGAGCGGGCGCGGGACGACCTCGCGCGGGCGGCGGTCATGGCGCTGTCGTACGTGGCGCAGTCGGCGCGCGGCCAGGGCCTGCCGATGGTGCCGCAGCGGGAGATCGACAAGGCGCAGTCGGTGGTCGAGCGGTTCATGATCCGCTGGCGCGGCGAGCCGGACCCGAAGCACGTGGCGGCGGTGGACGCCTACTGGACCTCGGCAGCCGAGCACGGCATGAACGCGTCGACGTTCACGGCGCGGGTCATCGCGTCCACGGGCGCGGACGTCGCGGCGGCGCTGTCGGGTGCGGTCGGGGCGATGTCGGGGCCGCTGCACGGCGGCGCCCCGTCCCGTGTGCTCGGCATGATCGAGGAGATCGAGCGCACGGGCGACGCGACCGCGTACGTGAAGCAGGCCCTGGACAAGGGCGAGCGGCTGATGGGCTTCGGGCACCGGGTGTACCGGGCCGAGGACCCGAGGGCCCGCGTCCTGCGGCGCACGGCACGGGACCTGGGGGCACCGCGGTTCGAGATCGCGGAGGCCCTGGAGAAGGCGGCCCTGGAGGAGCTGCACGCGCGGCGGCCCGACCGGGTGCTGGCGACGAACGTGGAGTTCTGGGCGGCGATCGTCCTGGACTTCGCCGAGGTCCCGGCGCACATGTTCACGTCGATGTTCACCTGCGCGCGGACCGCGGGCTGGTCGGCGCACATCCTGGAGCAGAAGCGGACCGGGCGGCTGGTGCGCCCCTCCGCGCGGTACGTCGGTCCCGGCCCGCGCAACCCCCGGGACATCGAGGGCTACGAGGACATCGCCCACTGAGCCACCCCAGGTCACCTTGAGCCACCCCGGGGCACCCCGGGGTGGCTGAGTCACCCCGGGTTGCGCGATCGTCCGCGGAACCCGTGCACCGCCCCGGTGCGGCCTCCGGCCGCCCGGGGCGGTTCAGCGTTGTGCAGGACGCTGACCCGCCGGAGTGCCGGGGGCGCCGGGCTCGGGAGCGCCGAGGAGCCCGTCGACGACGGTCGCCCACTGGGCGACGACCCGCTCGCGGCGGGCCGTGTCGTCCGTGAGGAGATTGGCGAGGCCGAGGCCGCGGGCCATGTCGAGCAGTCCCTGGATGGTCTCGCGGACCCCGGGGAGCGTCTCGTCCGCGCCGAGGAGCTCGACGGCTATCCGGTGGGTCTCGCGGCCGACGCGGGCCTCCAGCTCGGTGACCCGGCTCCGGAGCGGCTCCTCGTTGGACGCGGCGACCCACAGGTGGAGGGCGGCCCGGAAGAGCGGCCCGGTGAACAGCTCCACCAGGGCACGCAGGACGGCTTCCCGGGGGGCCGGGGCCGGGGGCCGCCCGTGGCCCCCGGCCGCGCCGCGACCGGCGCGGCCGTCGGTGAACAGGGTGCGCAGGGCCTGCGAGCGTTCCTCGGCGACGTACTCGACGGCGGCCGTGAACAGGTCCTCGCGGGTCGGGAAGTGGTGCTGCGCCGCGCCCCGGGACACCCCGGCGCGCTCGGCGACGACCGAGACCGTGGAGCCCGCCCAGCCGTGCTCGGCGAGGCAGGAAACGGCGGCTTCCAGCAGGCGCTGCCGGGTGGCGCGGCTGCGGTCCTGTTTGGGCGCGCGGTTCCCCGCGGCGGGGGGCGGCGTCCCGGTGTGCCGCGTCCCGTGCGGCGTCCCGGCGTGCGGCGTCACAACGTCCATGCGGGGTCCCGTCGTTCGAGGAAGGCCGTCATGCCCTCGCGCGCGTCCGGCGAGGCGAAGAGCGCCGCCGAGCGTGCCGCGAGGGTGTCGGCCTGCCGGTCGAGGATGTCCAGCACCTTAGCCGTGACCAGCCGTTTCGTTTCCGCCAGGGCACCGGGGGCGGACCGCCGCAGCCCGTCGAGTACGGGTTCGAGTGCCGCGTCGACGTCCTCGGCCGCGAGGGTGACGAGTCCCGTGCGGGCCGCCTCGGCGGCGTCGAAGCGTTCGCCGGTGAGGAAGTAGCGCGCGGCGGCGCCCGGGTCCATCCGGGGCAGCAGCGGCATGGAGATGACGGCGGGGGCGACCCCGATCCGCACCTCGGTGAAGGCGAAGGAGGCACCGGGCCCGGCGGCCGAGATGTCGCAGGCGCCGAGCAGTCCGAGTCCGCCCGCCCGCACATGGCCGGTGACGCGGGCCACCACGGGTTTGGGCAGTTCGATCAGGGTCCGCAGGAGGCCGGTGAAGGCCGCCGGGTCCGGTGGCTGTCTCAGGTCCGCGCCCGCGCAGAACGTCGTGCCGGTGTGCGTGAGCAGCACCGCTCGCACCCCGGGGTCCTCGGCGTACGCGTTCAGTGCCTCGCTCAGCTCGCGCACCAGGTCGGCGGAGAGCGCGTTGCGGTTGGCCGGGGAGTCCAGGATGAGGGTGGCGATGCCACGGTCCTGCGCGATCGCGGTGACGGTCATGCGGGCTCGGTGCTCCTTTCCCGTGCGCGCAGTTCGCGGCGGAGGATCTTGCCGGACGCGGCGCGGGGAACGGCGTCGGTGAATTCGACGCGGCGGACCTTCTTGTGGGGGGAGACCTGTCCGGCGACGTGGGCCATGACGTCGTCCCCGGTGAGGGCTGCGCCGGCCTCGCCGGCCTGCCGTACGACGAACGCCTTGGGCACCTCGTTGCCGTCGGCGTCGTACACGCCGATGACGGCGGCGTCGGCGATCGCCTCGTGCGTGAGGAGAATCGCCTCGAGTTCGGCGGGGGCGACCTGGTAGCCCTTGTACTTGATGAGCTCCTTGACGCGGTCGACGACGTGGAGCCAGCCGTCGGCGTCGACGCAGCCGATGTCGCCGGTGTGCAGCCACCCGTCGGCGTCGATCATGGCGGCGGTCTCGTCGGGGCGGCCGAGGTAGCCCTTCATGACCTGGGGGCCGCGGATGGCGATCTCGCCCTCCTCCCCGATGCCGAGGTCCTTGCCGGGGCTGCCGGGCTCGTCCAGGCCGAGGATGCGCATCTCGGTGCTGGGCAGGAGCTTGCCGACGGCTCCGGGCGGGATGTCGTGGGAGTCGCGCGGGCAGACGTGGGTGCCCGGGGACAGTTCCGTCATCCCGTACGCCTGCATGACGGGCGGCAGTCCCAGTCGGCGGGAGCAGGCCTCGGCGAGCTCGGCGTCGAGCGGGGCTGCGGCGCTGATGATGTGGTCGAGGCTGGACAGGTCGTGGCCGTCGACCGCCGGGTGCTTGGCGAGGGCGAGGACGATCGGCGGGGCCACGTACAGCGCGGTGATGCGGTGGGTCTCGATGGCGGTGAGGAACTGCTCGAGGTCGAAACGGGGCAGGACGACGACGGTGACGCCCTGCCGCAGCGGGGCGTTCATCAGCGCGGTCAGCCCGTAGATGTGGAAGAACGGCAGCACCGCGAGGATGCGGTCGCCGGGCCGGGCGGGCATGACGGGCTGGAGCTGGGCGAGGTTGGTGGCGATGTTGCGGTGGGTGAGCATGACACCCTTGGGGACGCCCGTCGTACCGGAGGAGTAGGGGACGGCCGCGAGGTCCACGGCGGGGTCGATCGTCACCTCCGGTTCGGGGGCGGTGCAGGCGAGCATGTCGAGGATCGAGCGGTGGCCCCCGCCGCCCGTCTCCGGCTTGTCGCAGATGAAGATCTCCTCGATGCCGCCGGCCAGTTCGGCGGCCCGGCGTGCCGGGTCGAGCAGCGGGGAGACCGTGACGATCCAGCGCGCCGAGGAGTCCGCGAGCTGTTTGGCGAACTCCTCGGGCGTGGACAGCGGGTGGACGGTGGTGACTGCGGCGCCGGTCCGGGTGGCGGCGTAGAACACCGCCGGGTAGGCGATGGTGTTGGGGCTGTGCAGGGCGACGATGTCGCCCTTGCGCATGCCGGCCTCCGCGAACGCGGCGGAGATCCGGCGGACGAAACCGTCGAGCTGTCCGTACGTCAGCGTCATGCCGCTGACGCCGTCGATGAGCGCGGGCGTGTCGCCGAACTCGGCGGCGCGCCCGAGCACGGCCTCGTGGATGGGCTGGTCGACTACGGGGACGGGCGGGTACTCGCTGATGAACACCATGTGCGGTCGGTCCCTTCGACGCGTGGGTGGTGCGTGCGCGGCCCTGAGCGAGTTCAGGGTCTCGTTCCCTAGTACGACTTGGGGAGACCCAGTGACTGGTGCGATACGAAGTTGAGGATCATCTCCCGGCTGACCGGGGCGATACGGGCGACCCTGGAGCCGGTGATCAGCGAGGCGATGCCGTACTCCCGGGTGAGGCCGTTGCCGCCGAGGGTGTGGACGGCCTGGTCGACGGCGTGCGCGCAGGCCTCGGCGGCCGCGTACTTCGCCATGTTGGCGGCCTCGCCCGCCCCCATGTCGTCGCCCGCGTCGTAGAGCGCGGCGGCCTTCTGCATCATCAGGCGGGCGAGTTCGAGCTCGATGTGGGCCTGGGCGAGCGGGTGCGCGATGGCCTGGTGGGCGCCGATGGGGGCCTTCCACACCGTGCGGGTCTTCGCGTAGTCGACTGCGCGGGCGAGCGCGAAGCGGCCCATGCCGAGCGCGAACGCCGCCGTCATGATGCGCTCGGGGTTGAGCCCGGCGAACAGCTGGAGCAGGCCCGCGTCCTCGTCGCCGACGAGGGCGTCCGCCGGGAGGCGTACGTCGTCGAGGACCAGCTCGAACTGCTTCTCCGGGGCGGCGATCTCCATGTCGATGCGGGAGCGGCTGAACCCGGGCGTGTCGCGGGGCACGATGAACAGGCAGGGCTTGAGTTTGCCGGTGCGGGCGTCCTCGGTGCGGCCGACGATCAGGGTGGCGTCGGCGATGTCCACGCCGGAGACGAAGACCTTGCGGCCGGTGAGCAGCCAGTCGTCGCCGTCGCGGCGCGCGGTGGTGGTGATGCGGTGGGAGTTGGAGCCGGCGTCGGGTTCGGTGATGCCGAAGGCCATCTTGAGGGAGCCGTCGGCCATCCCGGGCAGCCACTGGCGCTTCTGCTCCTCGGTGCCGAAGCGGGAGATGACGGTGGCGCAGATGGCCGGGGAGACGATCATCAGGAGCAGCGGGCAGCCGGCGGCGCCGAGCTCCTCCAGGACGATGGCCAGTTCGGTGATGCCGCCGCCTCCGCCGCCGTACGACTCGGGGATGTTGACGCCGACGTATCCGAGCTTGGCGGCCTCGGCCCACAGTTCCTCGGGCTGGGTGCCCTGCTCGACGGTGTTCATGAAGTACTCGCGGCCGTAGCGGTTGCCGAGTGCGGTGACGGCGGCGCGCAGGGCCTTGTGCTCGTCGGTCTCGATGAGGGCGCTGGCGGTGGTGGTGGTCATGAACGGTCCTCCTGGGCTTCGGCTTCGGTGACGACGGCGAGAAGGGCGCCGACCTCGACCTGCCGGCCCGGCTCGGCGTGCAGGGCGGTGAGGGTGCCGGCGGCGGGGGCGGTGATGCGGTGCTCCATCTTCATGGCCTCCAGCCAGAGCAGGGGCCGGCCGGCCTCGACCCGGTCGCCGACGGCGAGGCCCTCGGCGATGCGGACGACGGTGCCGGGCATGGGGGCGAGCAGTGAGCCGGGTTCGCGGTGGTCGGTGGGGTCGGGGAAGCAGAGCAGGGCGGTGAGCGCGGTGGTTCCGGCGTGGACGCGGTCGCCGTGCACGGTGATCTCGTACGGTCGGCGTACGCCGTCGATCTCCAGGACGACGAGTCGGGGGGTGGCCCTTACGACCCGTACGCCCGGCGCGTCCTCGGGTGCGAGGCCGTCGCGGGTGTGCCGGTAGCGGACCTCGTGCTCGGTGCCGTCGGGTTCGGTGCGGTAGCGCCTGGTCTGCGGCTGCGAGGGCACGTTGCGCCAGCCGCCGAGGGAGCGGACGCCGGAGGGGGCCCGTCGCCCGGCGGCGTCGGCGAGTGCGGCGGCGAGCGGCGCGTACGGGTCGTGGACGACGGAGGTCAGGTCGTCGAGGTGCCGGTCGTAGAAGCCGGTGTCCATCCGGGCCCCGGCGAACTCCGGGTGCCGCAGCGACCGTACGAGCAGGTCCCGGTTGGTGACCGGGCCGTGCACGCGGGCCCGTTCCAGCGCGGCCGCGAGCCGGCGCACCGCCTCCGCGCGGGTCGGGGCGTGGGCGACGGCCTTGGCCAGCATCGCGTCGTAGTGCACGCCGATGGTGTCCCCGTCGGCGTACCCGGTGTCCAGGCGCACCCCTTCCGGCACGGACAGGTGGTGCAGGGTGCCGGTCTGCGGGGCCCAGCCGGCCGCCGGATCCTCGGCGTACAGCCGGGCCTCGACGGCGTGACCCCGCGGGGCGGGCGGCTCGGCATCGAGCGGCGCCCCCTCGGCGACCCGGATCTGCAGGGCGACCAGGTCGAGGCCGAAGACGGCCTCCGTCACCGGGTGTTCGACCTGGAGGCGGGTGTTCATCTCCAGGAAGTGCGCGGCCCCGTCCGCGACCAGGAACTCCACGGTGCCGGCCCCCCGGTAGCCGGTCGCGCGGGCGGCCCGTACGGCGGTGCTGTGCAGGGTGGCGGTGAGTTCGGGGGTCAGCCCGGGCGCGGGCGCCTCCTCGATCACCTTCTGGTGGCGGCGCTGGAGGGAGCAGTCGCGGGTGCCGAGCGCCCAGACCGTGCCGTGCGCGTCCGCCATGACCTGCACCTCGACATGGCGGCCGCCCTCGACGTACGGCTCGACGAACACCTCGCCGTCGCCGAAGGCGCTCAGCGCCTCCGCCCGCGCCGCCTCCAGCTCGCCCGGCAGGTCGGCGAGTTTCCGGACCACGCGCATGCCGCGCCCGCCGCCGCCCGCCGCGGCCTTCACCAGGACCGGCAGGTCGTCCTCGCTGACGGCGTCCGCCGCGAGCGGCGCGAGTCCCATCAGTTCCTTGGCCCGCGTCTTGGAGGCCATCGCCTCGATCGCCTCCGGCGGCGGCCCGATCCACACCAGGCCCGCGTCCATGACGGCCCGCGCGAAACCGGCGTTCTCGGACAGGAAGCCGTAGCCGGGGTGGACGGCGTCCGCGCCGGCCGCGAGCGCCGCCTTCACGACGAGGTCGCCGCGCAGGTACGTCTCGGCGGGCGAGGAGCCCGGCAGCCGGACGGCCAGGTCGGCGGTGCGGGTGTGCAGCGCGTCCGCGTCGGCGTCGGAGTGCACGGCGACGGTGGTGATGCCCAGGTCGCGGCAGGTACGGAAGACCCGGCAGGCGATCTCGCCGCGGTTGGCGACCAGCAGGGTGTTGATCGTCGTCATTGTCGTCCCCGTCGTTTCGGTCGTCCCCGACGTTTCAGCCGTCCCCGACGTCCCCGTCGCTTCAGTCGTCCTCTTCGTCATGGAGGGCCTCACATCCGGAAGACGCCGAAGCCGCCGCGCGCGCCCTCGAACGGGGCGGTGTGGACGGCGGACAGGCACAGGCCGAGGACGGTACGGGTGTCGCGCGGGTCGATGACGCCGTCGTCGTACAGGCGCCCGGACAGGAACATGGGCAGCGACTCCGACTCGATCTGCTGCTCGACCATGGCGCGCAGCGCGGCGTCCGCGTCGTCGTCGTACGGCTGTCCCTTGGCCGCCGCGGACTGCCGGGCGACGATCGACAGCACCCCGGCGAGCTGCTGCGGTCCCATGACGGCGGACTTGGCGCCGGGCCAGGCGAAGAGGAAGCGCGGGTCGTAGGCGCGGCCGCACATGCCGTAGTGGCCGGCCCCGTAGCTCGCCCCCATGAGGACGGACAGGTGCGGGACGCGGGAGTTCGACACCGCGTTGATCATCATGGCGCCGTGCTTGATGATTCCGCCCTGCTCGTACTCCTTGCCCACCATGTAGCCGGTGGTGTTGTGCAGGAACAGCAGGGGCACGTCACGCTGGTTGGCGAGCTGGATGAACTGCGCCGCCTTCTGCGACTCGGCGGAGAACAGCACGCCCTGCGCGTTGGCGAGGATGCCGACGGGGTAGCCGTGGACGGCCGCCCAGCCGGTCACCAGGCTGGTTCCGTACAGCGGCTTGAACTCGTCGAAGTCGGAGCCGTCCACCACCCGGGCGATCACCTCGCGGGGGTCGAAGGGGATCTTCAGGTCGCCTGGGACGATACCCAGCAGCTCGTCCTCGTCGTACTTCGGCGGCGCGACCGGGCCGGACGGATCGGGGTGCGCCTTGCGCCAGTTCAGGCGGGCCACGGTCCTGCGGGCCAGGCGCAGCGCGTCCGGCTCGTCAATGGCGAAGTGGTCGGCGAGGCCTGAGGTCCTGGCGTGCATCTCGGCGCCGCCGAGCGATTCGTCGTCGCTCTCCTCGCCGGTCGCCATCTTGACCAGCGGCGGGCCGCCGAGGAACACCTTGGAGCGCTCCTTGATCATGATGACGTGGTCCGACATGCCGGGGACGTACGCGCCGCCGGCCGTGGAGTTGCCGAAGACGACGGCGACGGTCGGGATCCCTGCGGCGGACAGCCGGGTCAGGTCTCGGAACAGCGCCCCGCCCGGGATGAAGATCTCCTTCTGGGAGGGCAGGTCGGCGCCGCCGGACTCGACGAGGTTGATGACCGGCAGCCGGTTGGCGAACGCGATCTCGTTGGCGCGCAGCGCCTTCTTCAGCGTCCACGGGTTGCTGGCGCCGCCGCGCACGGTCGGGTCGTTGGCGGTGACCAGGCACTCGACGCCCTCGACGACACCGATGCCGGTGACGAGGGAGGCGCCGACGGGGTAGTCGCTGCCCCACGCGGCGAGCGGGGACAGCTCAAGGAACGGGGTGTCGGGGTCGAGCAGCAGCTCGATCCGCTCGCGGGCGAGCAGCTTGCCGCGCCCCCGGTGCCGGGCGACGTACTTCTCACCGCCGCCGGCCAGCGCCTTGGCCTGCTCGGCCGCCAGTTCGTCGAGCTTGGCGAGCATGCTCGCGCGGTGGGCGGCGTACTCGGGGTCCTTCGGGTCGAGCGCCGAGGCGAGAACGGTCACGCGGTCACCTCCGGTGAGGGGGAACCATGCCGGCCGTCGTCGCCCGCCGCCTCGGCGGCGTCGGGCACGGCGGTCGGCGCGGCGGCGGGGGTCGGTGCTGCGCCCGGCGCGGGGACACGGGTCGGTGCGGCGGTCGGTGCGGCAAGGGTCGGCACGGCGGTCGGGGGCATGCCGGTGGGGGT
>NZ_JAAAXQ010000255.1 GCF_009916105.1 Streptomyces sp. GC420
GGCCCCGCCCGGTCCCCCGGAGGCCACGGCGGAGGGCGCGGCGGACGGTGCGGAGGGCGCGTACGAGGGGGCGGGCGGCGCCTCGCGCTGCCCCGGCCTGCCGTCGCCCCTGGCCGAGGGGCCGGGCCCGGCCACCTGTCCCGCTGCCGTGCGGGGGCGGCCGTCGCGCCGCGTCTCGATCATGCCGACGGCGTGCGGGGGGAGCCAGGCCGAGGCCGTGCCGCTGTCGTCGCCACCGGAGGAGTAGAGGTGCGGTGCCAGCTGGGCCTGGAGATCGGCGGGGCTGGGCCGCTGGCCCGCCTCCATCTGCATGCAGGACTCGATGAGGGGGCGCAGCTCGTCCGGCATCCCCTCCAGGTCGGGCCCCTCGCGCAGCAGCATGAAGACGGTCTCGACGGGGTTGGCCCCGTGAAAGGGGGCGTGCCCGGTGGCCGCGAAGACCAGGGTCGAGCCGAGCGAGAAGATGTCGCTCGCGCCCGTCACACTGCGCGAGTCACGCGCCTGCTCGGGCGACATGTACGCGGGTGTGCCCACCGCCACGTTGGTCATGGTCAGCCGGGTGTTGGACACCCCGGAGGCGATGCCGAAGTCGATGACACGCGGACCGTCCTCCACCACCAGCACATTGGACGGCTTCAGGTCGCGGTGGACGAGCCCGGCGCCGTGGATGGACTGGAGCGCCTCGGCGACTCCGGCCGCCAGCCAGCGCACCGCCTGGGCCGGGAGCGGCCCGCATTCGTTCACTATCTCCTCGAGGGAGGGTGCGGGGACGTACGCGGTGGCCAGCCAGGGCACGGCGGCCCGCGGGTCGGCGTCCACGACGGCGGCCGTGTAGAACCCGGAGACGGCCCGGGCCGCCTCGACCTCACGTGTGAAGCGGACGCGGAACAGCTGGTCCTCGGCGAGCTCGGTGCGCACCGTCTTGATCGCCACGCGCCGGCCGGACGCCGAGCGGGCCAGATAGACCAGCCCCATGCCGCCGGCCCCGAGCCGGCCGAGCACCTCGAAAGGGCCGATCCTTCTCGGGTCGTGCTGCGTCAGCT
Organism: Streptomyces sp. GC420; assembly: GCF_009916105.1. GTDB lineage: Bacteria > Actinomycetota > Actinomycetes > Streptomycetales > Streptomycetaceae > Streptomyces. The sequence goes on from NZ_JAAAXQ010000255.1 coordinate 1,044, forward strand.
GCTCCACCACTTGCCTGCCACCTCCCCGTGCGGCCGCTGTGAAATGCGGCCCCGTGCAGCGTCTCACCACCGAGCGGTTCCGGCGGCACGCACCCCTGATTCTTCCTGGCGAAGCCGGTGGTTGCGAACCTGGGGAGAGACCGGGATGTCCCTGGCCAAAGTACACAAAAGAGAGGGCCGCGGGCGGCGCGGAGGCGCGTGGAACGGCGCGCGGCGGGGCGTGCGGCGAGAGCACGCGAGCGGGGACGTGAAGAAGGACACGCGTGCCGAGCGGTGCGGGCCGGAGCCGGCGAGCGCGAACGGAAGGGGGAAGGCGGCAGGCTGCCCGACAGGCCCACCGGGCGGCCTGCCAACCCCCCACGAGTCCTACTCTTCCCCCGCGGCGCGGTCGGCGCCATTGCCGGTTGTGTCCATGCCCACTGCGGCGATGCCGGTGGCGGTCAGGCCATCGGCCACATCACCGGAACGACTCCGTCGCGGACCCGCTGCGCAAGCAGCGCGGCCTCGATACGCGAGCGGACGCCGAGCTTCCGGCTCAGGCTGGTCACGTGGGCGCGCACGGTCCGCTCGGCGATTCCGAGGCGCCGCGCGAGCACCCGGTTGGGCTCACCGTCGGCGAGCATGAGCAGTACCTCACTCTCGCGCGCCGTCAGCACCGAGAAGTCGGGAGTTCGCCGTCCCGCGCTTCCGGTGGACGCGCCCTCGCTCTGACGGCTCTCCAACTGCCAACGGGCATACATGCGTTATCACTCCTGCGGCTCGGGTTCTGCACTGGACCAGGCTTGCGCTCCGATCCAAACAGAGGTGGGCAGGTTTCTGTTACCCCTCGAAACTCAGAGTGACCGTTATCACTCAACTCCTTGACGCATATGCAAATCGACACCCGCACTTACATCCCCGTTTCAACTATGTTCGTGCGCGTCCAAGTCGTTTCGGGCGGGACTGTTTGCAGTTCACTGATCATCCGCGAGTGCGATGACAGCGAATACCGCGCCCTGATCGTCACTGACCACGGACATCCGGCCGTAGGGAGTGTCGAAGGGTTCCCGCGTGATGCGGCCACCGAGCCTGGCGATGTGTTCCGCGGTGCCGTCGCAGTCCGCGACCGCGAAGTAGACCAGGAAATGGGCGGGCATTTCGGCGGGCATGGCACTCGAGATGACACTGCGCCCGCCGATCGCGGTCTCCGGCCCGGCCTTCTCCCCGGCCGGGGACCACGTCCGGAAGTCGATGCTCGCGTCCGGGAGGTCGAATCCGCCGAATCCGAAGACGGACTCGTAGAAGGGATCCACGGCTTCCTTGTCCCGCGTGTACACCTCGGTCCAGGCGTAGGACCCGGGCTCGCCCTCCACCTCGAAGCCGGTGTGCTCCCCGGCCTGCCAGAGCCCGAAGACCGCGCCGCTCGGGTCCGCTGCCACCGCCATCGTGCCGTGGGGGCCGACGCGCAGCGGCTCCATGATCACGCGCCCGCCCGCCTCACGGATCCGCTCCGCGGTCGCCCGGGCGTCGGAGGCGGCGAGATAGACGCTCCAGACGGTGGGCATCCGCCCGTCACTCTTGGGAGCGAGGGCGGCGACGCGCCTGCCGTCGAGAAAGGCGTTGGTGTAGAAGCCGTACTCGCGCGCCGGGCTCTCGTCGAAGGTCCAGCCGAAGACTTCCCCGTAGAAGCGCTTGCCGGCCTCCACGTCGGGGAGCGCGGCGTCGGCCCAGCAGGGGACACCGTCCGGATATGCCGCCATGAACCCGGTCCTTCCGCGAACGTACGAGATGTGCTGCCCGTCACAGTCAAAGCTAACGGTGCGCGGGCCGTCACGCAGAACAATCATTCGAACATTTGGTCAATTACAGGCTACGCCGTACCGGCACCGGTTGACTTGTCCACCGAAGTTGTCCACAGGCTGTTGATAACACTATTCAGAGGTGTGGGCGGCGGGAGCGGCCGCGGGCCCGAAGGGATGCCGGCCGGGAACGGATCAAGGGCGGGCAAAAGGGCCCGGCCCCCATTTGCAGTCGGCCGAATCGCGCTCCGATCACCCGTCGGTAAGCTGACGGCATGACAGGACAAGTTCGCACCGTCGACGGCCGCGTGGCCGGACGCCGGGGTCAGGCGACACGGCAGAAGCTGCTCGACTGCCTCGGAGAGATGCTCAGCTCGTCGCCGTACCGCGACGTCAAGGTCATCGACGTCGCCCGCAAGGCAGGCACTTCGCCCGCCACCTTCTACCAGTACTTCCCGGACGTCGAAGGCGCCGTCCTCGAGATCGCCGAGGAAATGGCCAAGGAGGGCGCGGCGTTGACCGAGCTCGTCTCCGGCCGCTCCTGGGCCGGCCGGTCGGGCCGCCAGACCTCCGAGGAACTCGTCGATGGATTCCTGGACTTCTGGCGCAGGAACGACGCGATCCTCCGAGTCGTCGACCTCGGCGCCGCCGAGGGCGACAAACGGTTCTACAAGATCCGTATGAAGATCCTCAACTCCGTGACCAACTCCCTTACCGATTCGGTCAAGGAACTCCAGGCCAAGGGCCGCGTCGACAAGGATCTCAATCCGGCGGCCATGGCGGGCGCGCTCGTCGCGATGCTCGCGGCCGTGGCCTCGCACCAGAAGGGTTTCCAGACCTGGGGGGTCAAGCAGGCCGAACTGAGGCCGACGCTGGCGCTTCTGGTGCACCTGGGGATCACGGGCAAGAAGCCGGCGAAGTAGCCGGCGGAGCAGCCGGCCGGCGGTGCGGCCCGGCGAAGCGGCCGTGCGCCGCTGCCGGGAGTCACGCGGAACCGACCGGGCCCGGCCGGAACCGCCCCGAACTACCCCGAATCACCCTGAACATCCTGAGCGTCCTGTACCGAACTGTCCTGCAACGAACGGCCCCGCATCTCAAAAGCCCGCACCTCAAAGACCCGCACCTCAAAGGCCCCTGGAACGAGGGGAACGTGCCGGAACCGCGCCCGGCTTCGCTCCCGTCCGGGCCTTCCGCTCACCTGCGTCCTGTCATGCCGGTGGTGGACCGCCCGGCCGGTCCCCACCGGCTTCCGCGCTCCGCGGCGGGCGCCGTTCCAGCCTGAAGAGCCGGATCTGCCGCTCGACGCGTGCCTGGTACGTCGCGTACGGGGGCCAGAACCGGAGGGCTGCCGTCCAGACCGCCTCACGCTCGGCGCCCTCCAGCAGCCGGGCCCGCACCGGGATGTCCTCCCCCTTCCAGCTGATCTCCGCCCCGGGGTTCTTCAGCAGGTTGGCAGTCCAGGCGGGGTGTCCCGGGCGCCCGAAGTTGGACCCGACGAGGATCCAGGGGCCCGAGGCGCCCTCCGGCATGCATGCCAGCGGGGTGCGCCTCGGTTCTCCGGTCCTGGCGCCCCGTGAGGTGAGGATCAGGCCGGGCAGCAGCTGCGAGCTGAGCAGGTACCTGCCCCTGGTCAGCCGGTGCACCGCCCGGTCCATGGCCGGGACGACGTGCGGCGCGAACCTGGCGAAGGCGCGGGTGGAGGACACCTTCTGCACCAGCCGGATCCCGGCGGCGGCTCCGGGCGGGGCCATCAGGCCGTCACCGCCCGGTGGGACGCCTCGCGGGGCACCTCGGGCGACGCCTCCCGGGAGGGGAGAGGGCCGGGATGCGGGAGCGAGTGCGGATCCGTCGCGGAGAACAGGGCGGCGCGCTCCGCGGCATGTTCCCGCAGCAGGTGGACGGGCCCGAACAGCAGCTCGTCGGAGGCGGCCCGCCCGAGGCAGAGCCGCGCCTCACGCTCCGGGCCGGTGCCGCTGCCCACCCCGCCGCCGTCCGCCTGCGCGCACGCGGCCGCCGCCGTCCGCAGCGTCTCCAGCGACTGGGCGAGCGCGAGCCTCGCGGCCGGGGGGTCCTGCGTCAGGGCGGCGCAGTACGCCGCCGTCCGTGCCGACCGCACCCGCGCGTAGACGTCGGCGAGCCGGTCCCTGACCGCGGGCGAGGGCCCGGTGGTCCGCCCGTGACGCTCACGTTCCCGCACATTCCCGACGGTACGCCGCAGAGCCCTGTCCGCCATCCCCACGGCCTCGGCCGCGAGCGCGCAGGCCGCCAGGGTTCCGGTGACTGCCAGGGCGCGGGGCACCTCGTCCACCGGGCCCGGGGGCTGTCCGGCGGGCCCGCCCCCCAGTGCCTCGGCCGCGACGTCGCGCAGTTCGACGCGGGCCTGCGGCCTGGTCTCGTCGAGGGTGCTCTGCCGTACCCGTACGACTCCTGGGCTCTCGCCCCGTACGACGAACAGCAGGGTGCGGCTGCCGGCGAAACCTCCGGTGTGCGCGGCCACCAGCAGCAGCCCGGCGCTGTGCCCGTCCAGCACCTGGTCGGCCTGCCCGTACAGCCGCCAGCCGTCCTCCCCGGGAGTGGCCTGCACACCGCCGGCGCGGCCGCCGCCCGACCAGTCCCCCGGGTGGTTCGCGCCGGTCAGCGCCAGGGCGGTGGCGAGCCGGCCACCGGGCACGGCCAGTGCGGCGGTCAGCGAACCGTCGGCGATCGGGGGCAGCAGCGCCTCACGCTGGGCTTCCGTGCCGCGGGCCGCGATCAGGGGCGCCACCAGGACCGCCGTGGCCAGCAGGGGCGAGGCCGGCAGTGAGCGGCCGGCCTCCTCGCAGACCGCGACCAGTTCGGCCGGTCCGCGGCCCGCTCCCCCGTACGAGGCGGGGACGAGCAGTCCGGGCAGCGCGAGCCGCCGGGCGAGGGTGCGCCACAGCTCCTCGTCGCATCCCACGGGGTCCGTTGCCGCCCCGCCGGCGCCGTCCGCGCGGGGGCCGGGCGCGCGGCGCTCGGCGAGCACCTCGCGCAGCAGACGTCCGGTCTCCTCGTGCTCGGGTGTGAACGCGGCATCCACCGGGACTCCTCCCGTACGGCAGCGCTTGACTGACGCTGCGTCAGCTCAGGGGCGGGTCATCGTACGTCCCCCCGGCACGGATGCCCAGACGGCCCCCGGCACGGATCCCAGACGGACGGGGCGGCCGCCCGTGCGGCTGCATCCGGCGGCATAACTGATGTACCGTCAGATCTATGTCCTCCTCCGGTCGCAAGGTCGCCGTCGTCGGTGTCGCGCTCTCGGACTGCGGCCGCGTCGACACCGCCACCCCCTACGCCCTGCACGCGCAGGCGGCACGCCGCGCCCTCGCCGACAGCGGCCTCGACCGCTCCGCCATCGACGGCTTCGCCTCCACGGGCACCGGCACCCTGGCCCCGGCCGAGGTCGCCGAGTACCTGGGCCTGCGGCCCACCTGGGTGGACTCCACCTCCGTCGGTGGCTCCACCTGGGAGGTCATGGCCGCCCACGCGGCGGAGGCGATCAGCGCGGGCCACGCCGACGTCGTGCTCCTGACGTACGGGTCCACGGCCCGCGCGGATCTCAAGGCGGGACGGCGCACCGCCAACCTCTCCTTCGGCGCGCGGGGCCCGCTGCAGTTCGAAGTCCCCTACGGGCACACCCTGATCGCCAAGTACGCCATGGCGGCCCGCCGCCACATGCACCAGTACGGGACGACGATCGAGCAGCTCGCCGAGGTGGCCGTACAGACGCGCGCCAACGCCGCCGCCAACCCGGACGCGATGTACCGCGCGCCCATCACCGTCGACGACGTCCTGTCCGGCCCCCTCGTCGCCGACCCCTTCACCAAGCTGCACTGCTGCGTCCGCAGCGACGGCGGCTGCGCCGTGCTGCTGGCCGCCGAGGAATACGCGCGGGACACCGCCCGGCCGCCCGTGTGGGTGCTGGGCGCCGGCACGGCCGTCTCCCACACCACGATGTCGCAGTGGCCGGACTTCACCGTCTCCCCGGCGGCGGTCTCCGGCCGTCTCGCCTTCGAGCGGGCCGGGGTCACCCCGGACGAGGTGGAGATCGCCGAGATCTACGACGCCTTCACCTACATGACCCTGGTGACCCTGGAGGACCTGGGGTTCTGCGCCAAGGGCGAGGGCGGGGCCTTCATCGGGAAGGACCGGCTGACCCTGTCGGGCGAGCTGCCCGTCAACACGGACGGCGGCGGGCTGTCCGCCTGCCACCCCGGCATGCGGGGCCTGTTCCTGGTCGTCGAGGCCGTGCGACAGCTGCGCGGCGAGGCCGGCCAGGGCCGCCAGGTGCTGCGGTGGGACGGCCGCGGTGGCCGACGGGGGGCCGCGAGCGACGACGGCGGCAGCGGGAGCGGGAGCAGGAGCGGGAGTGAGAACCGGCGCGGGCGGGAGGGCCGTCCGCCGGGGATCGCCGTCGTCTCCGGCACGGGCGGCTGGTTCTGCTCGTCAGGAACCCTGGTGCTGGCCCGCTGACGAACCGCTGGGGGCGTCCGCGCTCGCGGCCGGGTCCACGCTCGCCCTCGCGCTCGCCCTCGCGCCCGGGTCCGCGTCGGCGTCGGCGCCCGGCTCCGTGCCCGTTGGCGCCGGCGGCAGGATCCGGTCCACGATCGCGTCGACGAGGCCGGGCACGGTGTCGGCCGGGAAGACGTCCGGCAGCGTGAGCTGCTCGACGACCAGCCAGTTCATCGCCATGTAGAGGGTTAGCACGGTCGTCTCGTCGCCCGGCAGCCCGGCTGCGAGGTGGTTCGCGACATTGGCGTCGACGTCCTGCCGGATCCGCCGGGTGAGAAAGGCCCGCAGTTCCGGGCGCCTGGTCGCTTCGAGGCGGAGCTCCAGGAGGGCGAGGTAGCCGGAGCGGAAACCGGCGACCCGGTGGACGGTCTCGTGGACGAGAAGGGCGACCTGCTCCCGCGTGCGCGGCCCGCCGAGGCCTGCCGCGAGCGTCTCGGCGTCCGGCTCCAGACGCTCGTAGATCCTGGAGCCGACCTGGCCCAGCAGGTCGTCGCGGTTGGCGAAGTAGTTGGAGGCGGTGCCCGTGGGCACGGCGGCCTCCGCGTCGACGGCGCGGAAGGTCAGACCGCGCGCCCCCTCACGGGCCAGCACTTCGATCGCCGCGTCCACCAGGGCCGCACGCCTCGCTCGGTTCTGCCTCATCCCGCCGATCTCCTCGCCGGTCGCGTTGCCGTTCAATCCATTGACCCGTTGACACCACTCCAATCGTAGTACTACGTTCAAACCACTACAAACGAAGTACTACGAGCGAAGTCATGAGGAGCGGAGGCGGTATGCGAAAGCTGACCTACTACGTCGCACTGACCGTGGACGGATACATCGCGGGCCCCGGTGGCGAGTTCGACTTCTTCCCCATGGCCGCCACCATGGAATTCATCAACGCGCACTATCCGGAGACCATGCCGACCGCGGCGCGCACCGCGCTCGGGACGGACGGCCTCCCCAACCAGCACTTCGACACGTGCCTCCAGGGGCGCGGGAGCTACGAGATCGCCCTCAAGGAGGGCGTCACCAGCCCGTACGCCCACCTGCGGCAGTACGTCTTCTCGCGGACCCTGGGCCCCGAGAGCCCGGACCCGGCCGTGGAGCTGGTCGCCGCGGACCCGCTCGCCAAGGTGCGCGAGCTCAAGGCCGAGGACGGCGGCCTGGGCATCTGGCTGGTGGGCGGCGGCACGCTGGCCACCGCGCTGCTCCCCGAGATCGACGAGCTGATCGTCAAGCTGTACCCGGTGGTGGCCGGCGCCGGCATCCGGATGTTCGAGGGGCCCGACGCGGGGTTCGCGCCGCGGGCGTTCACGCTCAAGGACGTCACCACACTGGACAGCGGGGCGAACGTACTCCGGTACGAGCGCGACGGGCAGGGGTGACCGCCCTGGGAGGCATCCCCCAGGATGGGCCCGTGAACGACTTCCATGAGGTGCTGCGCTCCTTGCGCGTCTGGGACGTGGAGCTGCCCGTCTTCGAGCCCGCGGACGCCCCCGCCGAGCCGCTGCCGCTGTTCCGCGAGTGGCTGGTCGCGGCGGCCGGCGCCGGTCAGCCCGAGCCGCACACCATGTCGCTGGCGACGGCCGGTCCCGACGGACGGCCCGACGTACGGACGGTGATGCTGCACGACGCCGACGAGCGGGGCTGGCACTTCGCCTCCCACTCCGGGAGCCGCAAGGGACGGCAGCTCGCGGCCCGCCCGTACGCCGCGCTCGGCTTCTACTGGCCGGTCCACGGCCGTCAGGTGCGGGTCCGGGGGACCGTCGTGGCCGCCGGTCCCGAGGAGAGCGCGGCCGACCTGCACGCCCGCTCCACGGGCGCGCTGGCGGCGGCGCTGGTCGGGCATCAGAGCGAGGTGCTCGGCTCGTACGGGGAGCTGGCGGCGGCGAGCGCGGCGGCCTGGGAGCGTGCGGGGCGGGAGCCGCGGGCTCCTGTCCCGACCTGGACGCTGTACGTCCTGCGGCCGGAGGAGGTCGAGTTCTTCCAGGGCGACGCGCGGCGCCGGCACGTACGGCTGCGCTACCGGCAGCACGCTCCGGATGCCGGGCCGGGGTCGGAGAACGGGAACGGGAACGGGAACGGGTCCCGGACCGGCGGCGGGTGGACTCAGGAACTGCTCTGGCCCTGAAACGGGCGGCTCACTCACCTGCCGCCCGCGGCCTGAACACGGGAACGGCGATCGGCCCCGAAGGTCCGTCTTCATGCCGGAACGCGACTTCGAGGGGCAGCCCGATCGCGAGGTCCCTCTCGGCGCAGTCGACGATCTCCGTCATCACCCGGGGGCCCTCGGCGAGTTCCACGACGGCGGCGGTGTAGGGGACGCGGGCGGCGAACGGCGGCAGATCGTTGAGGTGGACCACGGACCAGGTGTAGAGGGTGGCCCGGCCGCCGGCCGGCTCCCAGACGGTGTCCTCGCTCCAGCAGTACGGGCAGAACTCGCGCGGGTAGTGGTGGGCGCGCCCGCAGCCCTCCGCGCGGCAGCGGCGCAGCAGCAGCCGGCCCTCGGCGGCGGCGTCCCAGTAGGGCCCGGTGAAGGCATCGGTCTCGGGCAGGTCGAAGCGGGGGCCCGGGACCGAGGACGGCCGCGGCCGGGGACGGGGACTCTTCCTGTGACCGGGCCCGGGCCCGGTCACAGGAAGAGTCCGAACGCCGCGTCCAGGGACCAGGTCTGCCAGCTCATCGCGCAGAGCGCGGTGAGGGAGATGAGCGCCATCATCGAGTTCTGGCCCTGCTCGGCCCAGTCGTGGATCATCAGGACGAGATAGAGCAGGTTGAGGACGAGTCCGCCGGCGAGCGCGACGGGTGTCAGCAGGCCGGTGACGAGCCCGAGGCCGATGGCGAGTTCCGCGTGGACGACGGCATGCGCCATGACCCGCGGCCGGGGCCGGACGACCGCCGCGAAGCCGCGCCGCACGAACTCCCAGCGGTGCCGGTCAGCCACCTCGGACGCCCAGAGGATGCCCGTGCCGCGCTCGAACCAGGCCTTCTTGTCCTTGTGGCGCCAGCTCTCCAGCCACCACAGACCGAGACCGATCCGCAGCACCGCGAGCCATTCCGCGCCGCCGAGCCAGAGGGTCCGCATGCTCCGCCTCCCACTATCTGACGGTACGTCAGTTCACCGGACACCGGCCGTTCACGCAAGACCACGGGAAGGTTGAATGGGGCAGTTCGTGATCGTTTCGCAATGGATTTCCGCCTTGACCGACACCCACCGCCCGGCGGTGCCGTTACGCTCCGACCATGTCCGACACCACCAACGAGCGACCCGTGTACGTCATAGGCGGCGGCCCGGGCGGGCTCGCCACGGCGGCCGCCCTGCGCGAGCAGGGTGTACGCGCCGTCGTGCTGGAGAAGTCCGGCGCCGTGGGCGCCTCCTGGCGCAAGCACTACGACCGGCTCCACCTGCACACCACCCGCCGCCTGTCCGGGCTGCCCGGGCTCGCCATGCCGCGCGCCTTCGGGCGCTGGGTGTCACGGGACGACGTGGTCCGCTACCTCGAGAAGTACGCGGAGTACCACGAACTGGAGATCGTCACCGGTGTCGAGATCTCGCGGATCGAGCGGTCCGCGGACGGCGCCGGGTGGCTGCTGCACGGCAGCGGCGGCCGGGAGCTGACGGGCAGCGCGGTGGTCGTGGCGACCGGCTTCAACCACACCCCGCGCCTGCCCGACTGGCCCGGGCGCGAGGACTTCGGCGGCGAGCTGCTGCACGCCGCCGACTACCGCAATCCCGCCCCGTACGCCGGCAGGGACGTCCTGGTCGTGGGCCTCGGCAACACCGGCGCCGAGATAGCCGTCGACCTGATCGAGGGCGGCGCCGCCCGGGTTCGGCTCTCGGTGCGTACGGCGCCGCACATCGTGCGCCGCTCCACCGCGGGCTGGCCCGCACAGCTGACCGGCATCCTCGTGCGGCGGCTGCCGACCGGCCTGGTCGACCGGCTCGCCCGGCCGCTGGCCGGGCTCAGCGTGCCGGACCTGTCCGCGCACGGGCTGCCGCGCCCCACCACCGGGCTGTACAGCCGGGTGAAGGAGGGCGCGATCCCCGTCCAGGACGTGGGCCTGATCGACGCGGTACGGAAGGGGAAGGTCGAGCCTGTCGCCGCCCTGGAGTCCTTCGAGGGCGACAAGGCGGTCCTCGCAGACGGCTCCCGGCTCTCCCCGGACGTCGTCATCGCGGCGACCGGCTACGTCCGCGCCCTGGACGGCCTGGTCGGCCATCTCGACGGCGTACTCGACTCCCGCGGCCGCCCCACCGTCCACGGCGCACGCTTCCCCAGGAACCACCCGGGCCTCTACTTCACCGGCTTCACCAACCCCATCAGCGGCATGTTCCGCGAAATGGCCCTCGACGCGCGCAGGATCGCCAGGTCGGTCGCCCTGAACCTCGCCAAGCGCCGTACGGGCTGAGCGCCGCGCCGGCAGTCCGGTGCGTTCGCCCGGGGGTTCCGCCGCGCCCGGGGGTTCCGCCGCGCCCGGCCGCGCCCACGCGGCGGAGCCACGTGCCGCCCCGGCTCCGCACCCCTGGGGCGCCGCCGCACCTCACCGCTCCGGACTTCGCCGACCGTCCGCTCGGGTCACCCGCGGCCCCGGCGCGCGACGCTTCCGGGACACCGGCCCGAGGGCTTCGGCCCCGGGCGGTTCCCGGACACCGCCCCGGGACGGCACACCTCGGCGGCCGCCGGGGCGAGGCACGGTTCCCCCGCGGAGGGTGCGAGGCCGGCGGCCTCCCTCCGCCCTCCGCCCTTCCGCGCCC